>DASWKG010000025.1:0-19334 GCA_036396755.1 Actinomycetota bacterium | reverse complement strand
CGGCAGAGGTCCTGCGCGAGGATCAGGTCGGGCTGGATCCGGCGGATCAGGTCCTCGTCGAGGTGGTAGATGGGCTCGCGCGCCTCCATCTTGTCGCGCACGGCGGTGTCGATCTCGATCGCCGACATCGGGCGATCGGTGGGGAGCGCCGTCTGCAGCACCACCGGCCGCTCTCGCGCCTCCGCGGGCTCGTCGCAGTCGTAGGTCACCCCGGCGAGGCTGTCGCCGAGCCCCAGCGCGAAGACGGTCTCGGTGGCCGAGGGGAGCAGGGAGACGATCTTCAATGCCGCGGCAGCGCGCCGAGGCGGAACGGGCTCTCGAGGATCGCCTGCAGGTCGGTGAGGGCCCGGCCGGCCTCGGCGCCGTCGATGATGCGATGATCGAAGGAGAGCGAGAGCGTGGTCTGGGCACGGGCCTCGATCCGGCCCTCGATCACCGCAGGCCGCGGCTCGATCACGCCCAGGGCGAGGATGGCCACCTCGGGGATGTTGATGATCGGCGTCCCGTACTCCGAGCCGAACGTGCCGACGTTGGTCACCGTGATGGTGCTCCCGCCGAGCTGTTCGGGGGTGGCTCGGCCCTCGCGGGTCGCCGCCACCAGGTCGGCGATCTCCCGGGCGATCGTCACGATGCCCTTCTCGTGCGCGTCGTGAACGACCGGGACCAGCAGTCCTTGGTCGGTGTCGGTGGCGATGCCCACATTGAACCAGCGCTTCAGGACGATCTCGCGGGCATCGGCGTCGAAGGTGGCGTTCAGCTTGGGGTGCCTCATGCACACCTCGACCAGCGCGCGGACGACCACGGGCAGCGGGCTGACCTTCACCCCGCTCTCCTCGGTCAGCTCGCGGCGGAGCGCTTCCACCCAGGTGGCGTCGATGGTCCGGAACGTGGTGACGTGCGGCACCTCGGCCCAGGCCTTCGCCATCTTCTTCGCGATGAGCCTCCGGGCGCCCCGGACGGGAACCCGCTCCTCGGTGCCGAACGCGATCGGCGCGAGCGGGCTTTCGCTGCCGGCGGCGGGGTCCCCGACCGCGCGCAGCACGTCGTCGCGGCGCACGCGGCCGCCGGGGCCGGACCCTTCGACGGCGGCCAGGTCGACTCCTCGCTCGCGCGCGAGCCTGCGCACCACCGGCGAGGCCTTCGCCCGACGCCCCCGCGGGGCCTCGGGAAGTGGCTCCGGGTGCGGCTCGGGCCGGGGGGCAACCACCGGGGCCGCGGCGCCGTTCCCGGGTGCGCGGAGGCGCCGCCGGTGGGCCTTGGCTTCCTGATCGACGCCGTAGCCGACCAGGACGGCCTCGCGCTTCGGCGGCGTTTCGGGCGTGGTCTTCTCGCCGGAGCCGGCCGTGGTGGCTTCCGCCACGGCGCCCTCACTCACCTCGATCGTGATCAGCGGGGTTCCCACCTCGACCACGTCGCCGGCGGCGCCGTGAAGCGTCACGACCGTGCCGGCGAACGGGGAGGGGATCTCGACGAGCGCCTTGGCGGTGTTCACGTCGACGAGCGGCTGGTTCAGCTCGACCGCGTCGCCCTCGGCCACCTTCCACTCGACGATCTCGGCGTCCTCGAGCCCCTCGCCGAGGTCGGGAAGGTTGAAGACCCGCTCCATCAGTACTCCAGGGTGCGCTGGACCGCGAGCAGGATCCGGTCGACGTCGGGCAGGTAGTGCTCCTCCACCTTCGCCGGCGGGTAGGGCATGTCGTAGCCCGTGACCCGCTGCGGCGGCGCCTCGAGGTGGTCGAACGCCTCCTCGACGATCCTCGCCACCACCTCGGCGCCCATGCCGAGCGTCAGCGGCGCCTCGTGGACGACCACCGCCCGGCCCGTCCGCCGTACCGATTCGCCGATCGCGTCGAGGTCGAGCGGGACGAGCGAGCGCAGGTCCACGACCTCGAGCTCGACGTTGTCCTCGGCGGCGGCCTCGGCCGCCTGCAGGCATCGCGCGACCATCGCGCCCCAGGCGAACAGCGTGGCGTGCTCGCCGGAGCGGAGCACGCGGGCCTTCCCGATCGGCAGGCCGTCGGCCGACAGGTCGCCCGACTCCTTCGACCAGTAGCGGCTCTTCGGCTCGAAGAAGATCACCGGGTCGGGGTCCTGCACCGCTCGCACGAGCAGGTTGTACGCGTCGAGCGGAGAGGAGGGCACGACCACCTTCAGGCCGGCCGTGTGCACGTAGTAGGTCTCGGGGCTCTCGGAGTGGTGCTCGGCCGCCCCGATGCCCCCGCCCTCGGGGATGCGGATCACCATCGGCACGCTGAGCGTTCCCGCCGAGCGGAAGCGGAACTTCGCGATGTGCGAGATCACCTGGTCGAGCGCCGGGTAGGAGAACGCCTCGAACTGCATCTCGGCGACCGGCTTCCAGCCGGCCATCGTGAGCCCGATCGACGCGCCGGCGATCCCCGACTCGGCGAGCGGGGTGTCGAAGACGCGCTTCTCGCCGAACTCCGCCTGCAGGCCGTCGGTGATGCGGAAGACGCCGCCCAGCTTGCCCACGTCCTCGCCGAGGATCAGCACGCGGTCGTCGGTCTCGAGGCAGTGCGCGAGCGCCCGGTTGAGCGCCTGACCCATCGTCACCTCAGGCATCGCCGTCCTCCAGCAGCCCGAGCGCCTCGTCGCGCTGGCGGGCGAGGTGCGGCGGGACGTCGGTGTACACCCACTTGAAGAGGTCCTCGACCGGCCGCGGCCCCGCGCCCTGGATGCCGGCCCGCACCTCGGCCGCGCGCGCCTTCCCCTCATCCTCGACGGACCCGAAGAACGCGTCGTCGGCGAGGTCGCCGGCCACGAGGTGAAGGCGCAGGCGCTCGATGGGGTCGCGCCCGCCCCACTCGGCGATCTGCTCCTCGGGCTGGTACCGGCTGCGGTCGTCGGCCGTCGAGTGCGGGCCCATCCGATAGGTGACGGCCTCGATCAGCGTCGGCGTGCCCTCGCGCGCGCGCGCCGCGGCCTCCTCGGTCACCTTGTAGACGGCGAGCACGTCGTTCCCGTCGACGCGGACGCCGGGGAAGCCGTACCCCTCTGCCTTCCGGTAGATCTCGCCGGCGGTCTGCCGCTCGAGCGGCACCGAGATGGCCCAGCCGTTGTTCTGACAGAAGAAGATGACCGGGGCGCCGAACACGCCGGCGAAGTTGCACGCCTCGTGGAAGTCGCCCTGCGAGGTGGCGCCGTCGCCGAAGTAGACGATGGCGCAGGTGGTGAGGCCGTCGAGCTTGACGCCCATGGCCCAGCCGGCCGCGTGCAGGGTCTGGCTCGAGACGGGGACCGAGAACATGCCGAAGCGCTTGCCGACGGGGTCGGGGACGCCGCCGTGCCAGGTCCCGCGGTGGAAGTGCATGTAGTCGACGAGGTCGATGCCGCGCGTGACCGCCACCCCCACCTCGCGGTACGAGGGGAAGACGAAGTCGTCCTCGGCCAGGGCGTAGGCGCTGCCGATCTGGGCGGCCTCCTGACCGATCGCCGGCGGGTAGACGGCGAGCTCGCCCTGTCGCTGGAGGGCGGTGGCCTCGAGGTCGACCTTGCGCGTGATGACCATGAGCCGGTACATCTCGCGGAGGTCCTCGTCCTTCAGGCCGAGACCCTCCATGGCCTTCTCGTCGGCCGTGCCGTCGGTCGCGAGGATCCGGACGGTCGCATCGGGTGCCCCAGTCAATGGCCCTCCTTCGCTCAGCGGGAGATCGTGCTGCCGCCCTGGCCGGGCACCCAGATGAGGCGGACGCGGCTCACGCTCCGCATGCGTTCCTCGGCGAGCATCTCGGCCGCGCGGGAGGGAGGGATGCCCTCGGTCTCGGAGCGGCGAAAGACCTCGCGCAGCGTGTGGTAGATGCGCTCGACGCGGGCCATCGCGCGCTGCTGGTCGTAGCCGAGCAGCTCGTCGGCGACGTTGATGATGCCGCCCGCGTTGATCACGAAGTCGGGCGCGTAGAGGATGCCGAGCTGGTGCAGCGCGTCGCCGTGCTCGGGCCGCGCGAGCTGGTTGTTCGCGGCGCCCGCCACGACCCGGCACTTCAGCTCGGGGATGGTGTCGTCGCGGATCAGCCCGCCGAGGGCGCACGGCGCGAGGATGTCGCATTCGATCGCGTGCGCCTTCTCGGGCTCGGCGGTCTCGACGCCGAACTCGCTCACCACGCGAGCGAGGTTGTCGACGTCGACGTCGGCGACCGTGACGCGCGTGCCGGCCTGGGTCAGGTGCTTGACCAGGGCGTACCCCACCTTCCCGACCCCCTGGACGACGACGTGGAGGTCCCCGAGGTCACGCCCGCCGAGCGCCGCCTGCGCGGCGGCCTTGAGGCCGTTGAACACGCCGAAGGCGGTGACGGGCGAGGGGTCGCCGGAGCCGCCGAGGGCCTCGGAGACGCCGGTGACCCATCCCGTCTCGCGCCGGATCACGTCCATGTCGTCGCGCGAGGTGCCGACGTCCTCGGCCGTGATGTAGCGCCCGCCGAGCGAGTCGACGAACCGTCCGTAGGCGCGGAGCAGCTCCTCGGTCTTGATCCGCTTCGGGTCGCCGATGATCACGGCCTTGCCGCCCCCGAGGTCGAGCCCCGCGGCGGCCGCCTTGTACGTCATCCCGCGCGCCAGGCGCAGCACGTCGCGGAGTGCTTCCTCCTCGGAGCCGAACGGATAGAAGCGCGTGCCGCCGAGGGAGGGACCGAGGAGGGTGGAGTGGATCGCGACGATCGCGCGGAGGCCGGTCGGTGGGTCGTGGAAGAACGCGACCTCCTCGTACTCGCCACCGAGTGTCTCGAATACCCCCACGACGCCCCCAGCTCTCCGGTTCGGAAACTGTAGCAGACGGTCTCGTGCCTCTCCCACGCCCGTCTCGACCGTTATGTCGGTTCGCGGCGCGCTTCGGTGACTAGTGAGAAGTGCCCAGCCGAATTTGGCTCGATTTGTCTATGGAGCAGGAGTGCCGATCGGCCGGACAATAGGGACCGCGGGTCCCTGTGGCCCGCTTGGAGGTGTGGGATGGCGATCGAGAACGGGCAACAGAAGACGGACGGCGAGGGTCGGCTGCTGACCCCCTCGGAGGTGGCGAGCCTGTTCCGAGTCGACCCGAAGACCGTCACCCGATGGGCGAAGTCGGGCAAGCTCTCCTCGATCCGGACCCTCGGCGGCCACCGCCGCTACTACGAGTCGGAGGTCCGCGACCTCTTGGAGAAGTCCTCGACCGGATAGGCCTCGCCCGGGGGTGGTGGCCAGGGACGGATTCGAACCGCCGACACCGCGGTTTTCAGCCGCGTGCTCTGCCAACTGAGCTACCTGGCCCGAACCCCCACCAGTCTCGCTTCGCTTCGCTCGCTGCGACCGGCGGGGGGCCCCGAAAGCGTACACGGGCCGCCGCGCCGCGGCGGTCCTTCTTGCGGGCCTGAGGGGATTTGAACCCCCGACCTCGACCTTGACAGGGTCGCGAGCACTCCAGACTGCTCCACAGGCCCATATTCGGTTCGACTCTTCCGAGCCGGTGCCCCCAACGGGATTCGAACCCGTGCCGCCGCCTTGAAAGGGCGGGATCCTAGGCCGCTAGACGATGGGGGCGGCAACCCGCCGTCCCCCCCGCGGGGGCGCTGCCCAGTATAGCTGTCCGCGAGCGCGCTGCGTCAGCCGCCCGCCCTCCCTTTCCTCGAGTCAGGAGGGCGGGGGGCCCGTCGAGCCGCGGACCTCGAGCTCGGTCGGGATCAGGATCTCGTCCTGCACGCCCTCGTCGCCGTCGATGAGGCGGAACAGCGTCTCGGCGGCCATCTCCCCGAGGCGAGCCGCACGCCTCCTCAGCGTGGTGAGGCCGGGGCGCATCGACGCGGCCATCGGGATGTCGTCGTAGCCGACGAGCGACAGGTCGGCCGGGACCCGCTTCCCCAGGCTCCGGGCCGCGTCCATCACCCCGAGCGCCACGTTGTCCCCGCACGTCACGATCGCCGTGGGCGGCTCGGCGAGCCCGAGCAGCTCCAGCCCGCTGCGGTGGCCGGCCTCGTAGCCCATCTCCTCCCACCAGAGGTGGCGAACCACGAGCGACTCGTCGAGACTCACCCCGGCGGCGCGCAGCGCACTCCGGTAGCCATCGAGCTGCTGGACCCCCATGGCCCATCCCTCGCGCAGCGTCACCAACCCGATCCGCCGGTGCCCCAGCTCGAGGAGGTGCTCCATCGCGAGCTCGGCGGCTCGGCGATGGTCGGTGCGGACCGAGGTGAGGCCGGGGGTGACGTCCTTCGGCTCCACGAGAACGAGGGGGAGCGTCTTGTCGCCGAGGCGCTCGAGGAGCGGTCCCTCCTCGCGGATCGCGGCGACGATCGCCCCATCGACGCTGCCGAGCGTGAGCAGATCGGCGTACCGGGCCTCGCGCTTGGTGTCGAGGTCGCTCAGCCAAAGGACCGCGCCGTAGTCCACCTCGGCGGCGCGCCGGACGATGGCCCGCTCGATCTCGACGGTCTCCGAGAACGCCGTGAGCTCGCCGAGGACGAGGGCGATCAGCGAGGTCCGCCCGGTGCTCAGGCTCACCGCGGCCCGGTTCAGCTGGTACCCCGCGGATTCCAGGACCGTGCGAACGCGGTCGCGGGTCTCGGGCGAGACGTCGGGCTTGTCGTTCAGCACGCGCGACACGGTCGCCACCGAGACCTCGGCCTGCCGGGCGATGTCGTGGATGCTTGGCCGTCGGGCGGACATCACGCCGATTCTACGTCGGCCCGCGCGACCGGCTCGGGAGCCCCGGCCTCGGAGCGAACGACCTCCTGTGCGAACCGGAAGCGGCCGGGCTCCACCCCTCGCGCCTCGGCCATCCCGAGCGCAAGCCACTGCAGGCAGATCACGTGGGCGAGGGCATCGACGGGACGAGCGACCTCGGGGACCGGGATCACCTGCGCCCCCGCGTCGGTCAGCCGGCCGGCGAGGCCGGCGGGCACGATCGCCACCACGCGCGCGCGGGTCCGTCGCAGCTCCTCGGCCAGTCCGATCTGCATCGACGCGCCGGGCCCGTTCCCCACCAGCAGGATCGCCAGGACCTCCGGTCCGGCCAGCTCGATGATCCCGTGTCGGAACTGGCCCGGGTCCTCCGCCCAGCCCGGCAGGTTTGCCACCTCGTTGATGAGGAGCGCGCCCTCGCGGGCGACGGGCCCGAGCCGGCCACGGGCCAATGCCACCGCCGCGGTGACCACGAGGCCGGAGCCGATGCCTCGAGCCGGTTCCTCCGGCACGAGCGCGAGCGACCCGACGGATCCCCGGGTGACGCCGGCGGGCTTCCCCGTGAGGCCATCGGCCAGCGATCGGAGCGCCAGGAGGCTGGCGCCGAACGTCTTGACGGCCACGCCGTGGTCGGGGGGGATGTCCAGGGGCATGACCGAGTCGGCCGCCGCCGCGGCGGGGCTCCCGGGATCCCGGGTCACGACGAGGGTGGTGGCCCCGGCCTCGGCCGCGAGGTGGAGCACGCGGACGGTCTCGATCGAGCCGCCCGACTGGGAGACGGCCACCACGAGGTCGGATGCCGCCGGGGGCGGCCCGTCGTGGAGCAGCTCGGACGCGAGCCGGGCGCGAGCCGGGACGCCCCGGCGGTCCAGCCACCGCTCGGCCGCCAGCGCCGCGAAGTAGGAGCTGCCCATCCCGGTCAGCACCACCCGCCCGAAGCCGGACCGGAGAGCGCGATCGATCGAGGGGGCCCACGAGCCCGCCGCGTGATCGGCCAGCGCCGTGTAGGCGGCGGCCTGAGCTCGGATGTCCGCCTCGAGCGTTCCCGGGGCGGGCCTTGAGGTTGACACGGTTCCGGCTCCCCTCCTACGATGAGGCCCGATTGTAACCGGTTACGGTACCGGTTACGCCGGGACTGGAGCTGGCCCTGACCGCTGTATCCGGACGTTCCGATGCGCCGAGCTACGACCTGCTGGTGGTCGGGCGCCCCTCGTGCGACCTCATCTTCGCCGGGCTGCCCGAGTGGCCGAGGCCCGGGAACGAGACCTACTCCTCCGTGCTGACCCTCTCGGCCGGCGGCTGCTTCAACCTGGCGGCGTCGGCGTCCCGTCTGGGGCTCCGGGTCGGGTTCGTCGGCCTCATGGGAGCGGACCTCTGGGGAGACGTGATCCGGGCCGAGGTCGAGCGCGAGGGGGTGGGAACCGAGCTGCTCCGCACGGCCGAGGCTCCGTTGCCGGCGGTCTCGATCGCGCTCAGCGCCGACGGCGATCGCGGGTTCGTCACGCACGAGCCGGACGTGCCGGTCGCCGATCGCGAGCTGTCGGTGCACGCGGAGCGCGTCTTCGCGCGCGTGCGCGCCGGCCACACGCACATGGACCTTCGATCGAACGTCCTCACCCTCGCCCCCATGGCTCGCCGGTACGGGATGACGATCTCCGCCGACACCGGCGGGTGGGAATCGTGGCTGCGGTCCAGGGAGGTCTGGGACCTCCTGCCGCTCATCGACCTGCTGTTCACCAACGAGTCCGAGGCCGAGCATATGACCGGCCTCCGGGACATGCGGGAGGCTGCGGCGCGCCTCTCCGGGTCCTGCGAGACGGTGGTGATCAAGCGCGGACCCCGCGGCGCCCTGTGCCTGACCGGCGGCGAGCTCATCGAGGTGGCCACGCGCCCCATCGACCCGGTGATCGACGCGACGGGGGCCGGCGACTGCTTCAACGCGGGCTTCCTGTACGGTCGGTTGCGGGACCTCTCGCCGGAGCGCTGCCTCCGCCTGGGAAACCTGTGCGGCGGTCTCGCGGTCCAGGCGGTCGGCGGCCACCAGGGGGCGCCCACCGAAGCTCGTCTCCTCGAGCTGATGCGGGACGCCGGCCTGCTCGAGGAGACCATGTGAAGCTGACGGTCCTCGGAGCCGGGAGTCGCACGCCGCTCCTGCTCCGTGGCCTGGCCCAGCGAGCCGGCACCCTTCCCGTGCGCGAGGTGGTCCTGCACGACGCGGACCCCGCGCGCCTCGCGCTGATGGCGTGGCTCGGGAGCCGCCTGTGCGAGTCGTGGGGCGCCGGGATCACGGTTCGGCCCGCCGACGACGCGCGGGACGCGATCGCGGGCGCCCGGTTCGTGCTGGCCGCGATCCGCGTGGGGGGCGACGACGGGCGCGTGCTCGACGAGCGCCTCGCGCTGGAGCACGGCGTCATCGGTCAGGAGACGACCGGACCGGGCGGGTTCGCCATGGCGCTTCGAACGATCCCGCCGATGCTCGAGCACGCGTGGCTCGTGGAGGAGCTGGCCCCCGGCGCGCTGCTGATCAACTTCACCAATCCGGCCGGCCTCGTCACGCAGGCGATCCGGGACCACTCCGCCGTGCCGGCGGTGGGGATCTGCGACACGCCGGTGGCGGCGAAGCGCAGCCTCGCCCGCTTCCTGGGCCTCCCCGACGACGAGGTCCGGCTCGACTACCTCGGCCTGAATCACCTGGGATGGATCCGCGGCGTCCACGCGGAGGGCAGTGACCACCTGCCCGAGCTGCTGCATCGCTACGAGGAGCTCGCGGCATCGGACCTCATGTGGCGGCTGTTCGACCCCGAGCTGGTCCGCGGGCTCGGGATGCTGCCGAACGAGTACCTGCACTACTACTACGCTCGGCGGGACGTCCTCGCGCGCCTCCAGGGAGCACCGGTGACGAGGGGCGAGCAGGTCCGCGAGCTGAACCGGTCGCTGTGGGCCCACCTGGGCCGGGCCGCCGCCGCCGACGACCTCGACGACGCCCTCTCGGCCCACGAGGAGACGATCCGGACCCGGGAGGCCACCTACCTCTCCGGTGAGCTCGGCGTGGAGCCGCCCACACCGATCGCCGCGGACGGCCCGGGGTTCGAGGGCGCCGGCTACGAGGGGCTGGCCACCGCCGTGATGGTCGCGGCCCTGGGCAACCACCGCGCTCCCCTGATCCTGAACGTGCCGGCCGCCGGCGCCGTCGAGGGGGCCGATCCCCACGACGTGCTGGAGCTGCCGTGCGTCTTCGAGGACGGCGTGCCCGTCCCCGTGGCCCAGCCGGCGCTCCCGCCCGCGGCCGCCGCCCTCGCGGGGCCCGTGAAGGCGTTCGAGCGTCTGACGATCGAGGCCGCGGTCTCCGGGTCGCGCCGCGCCGCCGTCACCGCGCTGGCATCGCATCCGCTCGTGGGGGACCATGCCACCGCGGCCTCCCTGGTCACCGCCTACCTCCGCGCCCACGAGCGGCACCTGGCCGCCTTCCGGCGCGCTCCCGCGGAGGTGGGGCGATGATGTGACCCCGATGCCGCCCGCCCCGATCGAGAACGAGGAGAAGGAGGAACGCTCATGAAGCGCCCAGGTGCCCGTCCCGTGAGGGCGTGGCGGCACGTCATCGCTCTCGCCGTCGTGGCCCTCGTCGCCGCCGCCTGCTCGGGGGCGGACCCGCAGCCGCAGCCGCAGGGTGGGGGAGACGGCGGCGACATCGGCTCTCTCGGTGACGTCACGCTCATCGTGTGGGACCAGGAGGTCCGCGGGGGCCAGAACCAGCAGATCGAGCAGCTCAACGCCGAGTTCATGGAGCAGTACCCGAACGTCACCATCGAGCGAGTGGCCAAGTCGTTCGACGACCTGTTCAACACCGTGAAGCTCGCGGTGTCCGGGCCCAACCCACCCGACGTGGTCCAGGCGAACCAGGGCCGCTCGATCATGGGCGCGCTGGTCGAGGCCGGGCTGCTGCAGCCGCTGGACGACTACGCGGAGCAGTACGGCTGGGGAGATCGCTACTCCGAGGGGCTGCTCCAGCTGAACAGCTTCAGCCCCGACGGTCAGACCTTCGGCGAGGGCAGCCTCTACGGCCTGTCGCAGGTCGGGGAGATCGTCGGCGTGTTCTACAACCGCCAGAAGCTGGCCGACCTGGGTCTCGAGATCCCGGCCACCTTCGCCGACTTCGAGGCCGCGCTGGCCGCCGCGAAGGAGGCGGGGGAGGTCCCCATCCAGTTCGGCAACCTCGACGCCTGGCCCGGGATCCACGAGTTCCAGGCCGTGCAGAACGCGGGCGGCGAGAAGGAAGCGCTCCGCTCATTCCTGTTCGGACGGGAGGAGGCGTCCTTCGACACGCCCGAGAACCTGGCCGCGGCCGCCAAGCTGCAGGAGTGGACCGATGCGGGGTACTTCACGCCCGACTTCGGCGGCATCGGATACGACGACGCGTGGGCGGCGTTCGCGGAGGGCGAGGGCGTGTTCCTGATCACCGGCACGTGGCTGAACCCCGACCTCGCGGACGCCATGGGGGACGACCTCGGGTTCTTCCTGATGCCGTCCGAGAGCGGCGAGTCGCCGCTCGCGCTGGGCGGCGAGGGCCTGCCGTTCGCGATGACCGCGAACTCCGAGCACCCGCAGGTGGCGGCCGCCTACCTCGACCACATCACGAGCCCGCACGCGATGGAGGTGATCGTCGAGACCGGAGGCCTTCCGGCGGTGGCGCTGCCCAACCCGGACGTCCCCGAGGGCTCCTCCCTCGCCGACATCTTCGCCGCATGGGAGCAGCTGAACTCGACCGATGGCATCGTCTCCTACCTCGACTACGCCACGCCGACGATGTACGACACGTTCTCCGCGTCGGTGCAGGAGCTGATGGCCGAGCGGGTCACCCCCGAGGAGTTCGTCGGGCACGTCCAGTCCGACTTCGAGGAGTTCCTGGGAGGGTCGTGAGCGAAGCGGTCGCGGAAGGCACCCTGGGACGGGCGGCGGGGAGACCCGCCGCCCGTCCGTCATGGGACCGGGCCCCGGGGGAGCCGCGCCGGATCGCGTACCTGTACGTGCTTCCGGCGCTGGCGATGTACGCGGCCTTCGTCCTGTACCCGCTCGGCCGCGGGCTGTGGCTCTCGTTCCACCGCTGGGACGGCCTCACCGCGCCCGTGTGGGCGGGGCTGGAGAACTACCGCGAGCTGTTCGCCGACCCCGAGATCCGCGGCGCGTTCGCGCACTCCGCCGTCCTGATCGTCTTCTACTCGATCCTGCCGGTCGGGCTGGGGCTCTTCCTGGCGGCCACCCTCTCGCGGATCCGGGTCCGCGGGCTGTCGGCGTTCCGGACGCTGCTGTTCCTTCCCCAGGTCATCCCGATGGTCGTCGTCGCGGTGAGCTGGCGCTGGATCTACGCGCCGGAGGGCCCGCTCAACGAAGGGCTGCGGGCGCTGGGCGCCGACGGCCTGGCCACGCCGTGGCTCGGCGACTTCACGCTGGCCCTCCCCGCGGTGGGGCTGGTGGGGACCTGGGTGCTGTACGGCCTGACGATGGTGCTGTTCGTGGCCGGGGTGCAGAAGATCCCCCGGAGCCTGTACGACGCGGCTCGGGTCGACGGCGCCGGCCCGGTGCGCGAGTTCTTCGCGGTGACGCTGCCCGGGCTCCGCGGCGAGCTGGTGGTGGCCGTCGCGCTGACGATGATCGCCGCCCTGCGCAACTTCGACCTCGTCTACATGCTGACCCAGGGCGGTCCCGGCACCGCCACCACGGTCCCGGCGCTCGAGGTCTACCGCGGCGCGTTCCAAACCGGGCGCGTGGGCACGGCCTCGGCCATCGGGATGGCCCTGGCGCTCGTGATCTTCGCGGTCACCTTCCTCGTCACCCGGCTGGGCGACCGGGGGGAGCGATGAACGGCCGTCTCGAGCGCGCCCTGAACTACGGCATCCTGACCGTCTTCTCGGTCGTGGCCCTCTACCCGATCGTCGGGCTGGTGCTGACCGCGCTCCAGCCATCCGGCACGCTGGCCCGGGGCTTCGAGATCCCCGACCGGCTGAGCTTCGGCAACTTCGCCGACGCCTGGACCCAGGGGCACTTCTCCCAGTACCTGCGGTCGAGCGCCATCGTCACCGTCTCGGTGGTGGCGGCCTCGACGCTGCTGTCGGTGCTCTCGGGCTACGCGTTCGGGGCGATGCGGTTCCGGGGCGGCACCCTGCTCTTCTACCTGTTCCTGCTGGGCCTCATGGTCCCGCTGGAGGCGATGGTCATCCCCCTCTACTACGACCTGCGCTCGCTGGCGCTGACGGACACCTACTGGGCCTTGATCCTCCCGCAGGTGGGCCTGTCGGTCGCGTTCGGGACCTTCTGGATGCGTGCCTTCTTCCGGTCGACGCCGCGCTCGATCACCGAGGCGGCGCAGATCGACGGCGCGTCCACGTGGACGACGCTCTGGCGGATCCTCGTCCCCATGGCGCGTCCGGCGATCCTCACGATGATCACGCTGATCTTCATGTGGACGTGGAACGAGTTCCTGCTCGCGCTCGTGATGGTCTCGAGCGAGGGGCTCCGGACCGCGCCGCTCGGCCTCGCGTTCTTCCAGGGCGCGCACACCTCGGACCTGAGCCTCCTGGCGGCCGGCGCGCTCATCGTCGCCCTGCCGGTCGTCGTCGTGTACGTCTTCCTGCAGCGCCACTTCATCCGCGGCATGCTCTCGGGGGCGGTGAAGTCGTAGATGGCGACGGTTCGGTTCGAGGGCGCGGCGAAGCGCTTCGGCGACGTGGTGGCGCTGGAGGAGCTCGTGCTGGAGGTGGCCGACGGCGAGCTGATGGTGCTGGTCGGCCCGTCGGGGTCGGGGAAGACGACGGCGCTGCGCCTGCTGGCCGGGCTCGACTCGCTCTCGGCCGGCCACATCTGGATCGGGGACCGCCGGGTCGACGGCCTCGCGCCCCGCGACCGCGACATCGCGATGGTCTTCCAGGACTACGCGCTCTATCCGCAGATGTCGGTCGAGCAGAACCTCGCGTTCGCCCTGCGGACGCGGCGGCTGCCGCGGGCCGACATCGACGCGCGCGTCCGGCGCACGGCGGACCTGCTGGGGCTCGGGGAGCTCCTGTCCCGCAAGCCGCGGGAGCTGTCCGGGGGGCAGCGCCAGCGGGTGGCGCTGGGGCGAGCGCTGGTCCGCGAGCCGCAGGTGTTCCTCATGGACGAGCCGCTGTCGAACCTCGACGCCAAGCTCCGGGTGCAGATGCGGATGGAGATCGCACGGATCCAGCGCGATCTCCGCGTGACGACCGTCTTCGTGACGCACGACCAGACCGAGGCGATGACGCTGGGGGACCGGGTGGCGGTGATGCGGGACGGCCGGCTGCAGCAGGTGGGGACCCCCAAGGCGCTGTACGCCCGCCCGGCCAACCTGTTCGTGGCCTCGTTCATCGGGTCGCCGGCGATCAACCTGGTGGAGGCGGCGCTCTCGGCGCGCGGGGGCTCGCTCGTCGCCGCGTTCGGCGGCCACGAGCTGCCGGTCGAAGATCGCGCCGGCCTCCGGCCGTTCGTGGGACGGAGCGTGATCGTGGGCGTCCGGCCCGAGGACCTCCGGCCCGCAGCCCCCGGCGCGAGCGGGCGGCTCGAGGTGGTGGTGGACCTCGTGGAGGACCTCGGGGCCGAGGTGTACGCCTACTTCGCCCTGGACGCGCCGCCCGTCCGCGTCGAGGAGCCGGGCCGGCCGTGGGAGGGCCCCGGCCGCTGCACGTTCGTGGCCCGGATGGACGGGGTCGCGCCCGCGAAGGGCGCGCGGGTCACCGTGGGCGTGGAGCGAGCCTCGCTGCTGTTCTTCGACCCCGAGACCGCCGCCGCCATCGAGGGCTGACGCCGGCCCGGGGTCCGGCTCAGCCGCTCAGCGGCACGTCGAAGCTCCGGGTCCCGATGCCCACCTTCGGGCGGACCCGGAACGAGACCAGCAGGTGCCCCTGGGCGAGCAGCGTCTCCATGTCGGCCGGGTCGACCTCCATGGTGACCGCTCTCCGGCGCTTCGGGCGCAGGCGCAGCTCGGCGGCTGCGGCGGCGTGGTCGCCGGTCCAGGCGAACAGCCACGCCCGGCCGCCCTGCCGCGCCTTCAGCGAGACGCGCAGCGTGGTCCCGTCGACGGTCACCCGGGGCGCTGCGAACCGCGACCGCGCGCGCGGGTCGCCCGACAGCGCGACGCCGTCGCCGGCGGTCTGCAGGATCGACTGGGGAGACCGGACGCTCTGGGCGACCTCGAAGTCGAGGTGGGGGGCGACGGGCCCGAGCGCGACCGGCGCGTACCCGGGCAGCGCGGCCCGTCCCCACCGGTAGGGGTCGCCCTGGACGCCGCCCCAGGTGGACCAGCCCAGCCGGGTCTGCCCGGTGCGGTCCTGCGTGTCGGAGTCGTAGATGAACAGGTTCAGCCCCATGGAGGAGGGGTCCACCGAGGCGGGCAGGTCGGCGAGATCGATCCTGGCCTCGAGCGTGTATCCCGCATAGGGGTCGGACACGGTCGAGGCGACCGTCATGCCCGGCGCCGTCTCGGGCCCGGGGCCCTGCCGGTTGTCGGCGTCCCGCTGCCAGCAGGGGGGGTTCCCGTTCTCGGGGTCGTCGGTGATCGGGAAGATGCCGGTCTTGAACGTGGTCGAGGTGTTCTCGGAGTCGCCGCGCGGGTCGAGCGTGATCTCGACCGAGTCCGTGCGCCAGTGGCGCTTGCAGTCCTCGGGTGGCAGGACCGTGCCCAGCGTGTCGTCGCGGACGCTCACGAAGAAGTAGAGGGCGTCGCCGACGCGGGTCACCTTGGCCGAGCCCGACGCGTCGTCGGGCCCGGTGGGATCGGTCCCCTCCCAGAGCCGGCTCAGGTCGAGCACCTCGCCGGTGTACTCGTCCGGGCTCTCGACGCCGTCCAGCGTGGGGGCGGCGGCCGCCTCGGGGATCGTCGTCATCGGCACCAGGTTGAGCGCTTCCTCGACCGTGGCCGTGCCGCCCGAGCTCTGGGTGACGACGGTGAAGTTGTAGTCGCCGCCGTCGCCCCCCTCGTTGGAGGTGGCCAGCGACGGGTCGGTGTTGGTGACCTCGAAGCTCACCGACGTGGTCGCGCCCGAGGCGAGGCCCTCGTACGGCTGCTCGGCCGGCTCCACCGAGAACCCTGCGGGCAGCCCGAGGGAGACGGTTCCGGTCTGGGTCTCGGCGCTGTAGTTGACGAGGTCGATGCGGACCGTCCGGGTCTCCCCGACGGCGATCGCGGCCCGATCCTTGATCAGCGAGTCGAGCTGAGGGGCGCCGGCGCCCTCGGCCCAGGCCCGGAACTCGGCCACGTGGGGGAGGGGCTGGAGCGACCCGCGGACGGGCGGCACGACCTCCACCACGCGGAGGGTGGTCGCGGTCCCGGCGTCGGTGGTGAGCGTGGCGCCGATGCGAACGCGGCCCGGGGCGGCGTCCGCCGGGGGGGTGACGCTGAAGGTCGCCGTCCACCGCTCGTCCGGCCCGGGCACGAGGGCTCCGTCACCGGTCGCGGTCCAGCCCTCGGGCAGCTGGAGCGACACGGACGAGCCGTCCAGGTTCGCTGTCTCCCCCGCGAGAGCAGCGACCTGGAACGGCTCGTTCGCGACCACCCGGAACCGATCGGTGCTGAGGTACAGCTCCGTCCCGAGTGGCAGACCTCCCTCGGCCGGATAGAGGGCTCCTTCGAAGATCGCGGTGGGGCCGTCGCGGTCCGCCGTGAACGGCACGCGCCCGTCCACCTGGATGAACACGTTGCACAGCGCCGCGCCGAGCGCCGCGAGGAGGGCCTGGTTCTCGGTTGAGGCGAAGCCCTGCGACGCGTACTCCTTGGCCGCGTCGCCGAGCACCGCTCCCCAGGGCTTGCCGTGACGCTGGGAGACGCGCGTGCTCGCGACGCTGTACGTGACCTCGGTCGGGTCCTCGCCTCCCAGGCTCACGCAGTCGCCCGAGCCCGCGGGAGACGTCACCTCGGGGAGCAGGTCACCCAGCAGCCCATCGATGCCCTCCAGCTCTCCGAGCGCCGCGGCCGCGGCCGTGTTCACCCCGATGCCGCCGAGGAAGACCTTCTTCACCCGCCACGGCTGGAGCTTCTCCCTCGAGATCTGCCGGGGGAAGGCGGAGGGGTCGGCGGCGGCGTAGAAGGCCTCGATCGCCATCCGCGCCGCGTACTGGTGGTGGCCGTGGTTCCCCGGGGTGGGGGAGGGGTTCATCGTGACCACGATCTCGGGGCGGGTCTGGCGCAGGATCCGGACCACCCGCTCGAGGATGGCGTCGTGCCCCCACGCCGTCTCGGTGAGCGGCGCGCTCACGTTGTAGTAGAAGTCGACCTTGTCGAGGTAGTAGATGTTCTCCACGCCGAAGTAGGCGGTGGCGCGTCGCTCCTCGGCCTCTCGGATCAGGCCCAGCGCGGGGCCCTCCTCGGTGCCCACCGCGTTCCCGCCGCCCTCGCCCCGGGTGATCGTCACGACGCCGGACGTGATGTCGTCGTACTCGTCCCACTGGCCGAACGCCGTCAGGCTGAAGAGCTCGTCGTCGGGGTGGGCCCCGATGAACAGGGCGTCGAGGTCGATCGGGTCGGCCTTCGAGACGGGTGGGGCCGCCGCGGTGGCGGGAAGACCGGACACCGCGAGGGCGAGGCCCACCACCAGCGCGGCGAGGCGGACGGAGCGGGGGCTGGCGATCATGCTGAGGTCCCTTCTGGTCGGGGTCGGGCGCCGGCCGGGGTCACGAGGTCCCCGTTCTGTCGGCCGCGCCGGTGGTGAGGTTCAGGTCGAACGCTTGGTTGGCGCCGGTAGCGTCCTCGAACGAGATCAGGACCGAGCCGGCGGCCGCCATCCTATCGTGAGCGGCGGAGTCGATCGGGATCGAGAAATGGTTGGTCCCGGTCTCCACGGGAGCGATCAGGTCGCCGAGCAGTCGCCCGCTCATGTCGGGGGACCACGGCGGCACGCCGCCGTCCGTCGGGCCGCAGGCCGTGAAGCCGTAGTCGGGCGGCGGGTCGTTCTCGGGCGTGCAGCTGGTCGCCCACACCGGGATCGCGCCGTGGTCCCCGTTCCACAGGAAGATGTGCGCGCGGGCGGCCTCGATCGCCCGCACGTCGATCTCGACGGACCCGGGCTCGAGGGAGGCCGTGACGGTCTCGACCGCGTCGGCGGGCGGCCGTCCCGCGATCGGGACGCCGTCGTGCGCCGACTGGTAGATCGACTGCGGGGAGTCGACCCCCTTCAGGCCGGGGGCCACGATCGGGTTCGGCGGGTCGATCGGCCGGCCCTCGGGGGGCGTGTAGCCGTCGAGGTAGGCGTGGCCCCACCGCCAGGGGTCGGACTGGACGCTGCCGTACGCCGACCATCCGAGCCGCGTGCTGACGAGCGATGAGACCAGGTTGCCGCGCTGCAGCGTGGTCGTCCCGGGGGCGGCGGAGAGATCGGCGTCGTACGGGGTGATGTTGAGGCCCAGGTGGAGCGGGTCGGCGACGTTGGTCGCGGCGCTCGCCGTGGGGGCGGGGTCCGTGGGGCCGACGGCCGCGGGCAGAACGGACATCGGGATCTTCACCTCGAGGTCGTAGCTGCCCTCCGGCCCGTAGCCGTGCGGCGTTGTGATCTCGTTCGTGCCGACCCACTCCGCGGTCGAGACGACCTTGACGCCCGGCGCGTTCGGCGCGTCCGGCACCGTGTCGGCGAGCGGCCCCACCGAGAAGCCCTGGTGGTTGTCCGCGTCCCGCGACCAGCACGGGCCGTTCGCGCCCTGCCCGTTGACGTTCTGCGGGTCGTTGCTGAACGGGAAGACCGCGAGCTTGAAGGTCGTGCCGGTGTCGAAGTTCGTCTGCGAGGAGTTGCCGCGAGGGTCGAGCAGGATCTCGACGGAGTCGGTGAGCCAGTGCGCGAAGCACTCGTCCGGCTTGACCGCGTAGCTCTGGTAGTCGTCGCGGACGTGGATGAAGAGGTAGAGGTCGTCACCGTGCCGGGCGACCTTCGCGTACGTGCTGGTCGGGGTGCCGGCGGCTCCCGCGCTCCCGCAGCTGATCCCGGCCGGGACGCAGCCGGGGATCCCCTGCCAGGAGGTGCCGAGGCCGAGCGCGGGCCCCGGGTACTCGCCGGCCCCCTCCGCGCCGTCGAGCGCGGGCGCCGTCGCGACGCCGGGGATCGTCGTCGTCGGCACCAGCGACACCGCGAGGCTCTCGCTGCTCGAGCTCGCCGGGGCGCTGAAGGACGTGGCGATCCCGACGGAGTAGGTCTGGCCGTTGACGGTGTTGCTGCTGGCCAGCGAGGTGACCGTGTTGGTCAGCGTGAAGGGGACCGAGACGTCGGCGTCGGGCGCCAGCGTGCCGTAGGGCTTGGACGTGGCGTCCGCGGCGAACCCGGTCGGGACCGTGAGCGTCACGCTTCCCGTCTGCGGCGCGTCGGACCAGTTGTGGACGTCGACGCTGAACCTGATGGTCTCGCCCAGGCCCATCGAGACGACCGCCGCGGACCGGCCCACCCGCCGGGCCTGCGGCGCCGTCTCGCTGAGCCACCGGTCGTACTCCTCCCACTTCCCCCACCGGTGGAACCGGCCCTCCACGGGCGGCACGATCTGCATCACGCCGTCGGTGTAGCCGGTCGCCTGGCCCGAGGTGAGCATCGCGGCGATCTTGTTGAGCCCGGGGCCGGCGCCCGCGGCGGGGGTGACGCTGAAGGTCACCGTCGACTCGGTCTCGTCCGAGACCGGCCCGATGGGCT
>DASWKG010000024.1:0-46539 GCA_036396755.1 Actinomycetota bacterium | reverse complement strand
GATACCTGGTCGGTCGCCAGCATGAACGAGACCAGGTTCCGGACGTCTGTGATGTCCAGTGGGCTTAGCTCGATGTTTACACCGGTCACTCCCTCCGACAGTCGAGATGACAGAGTGCGAACAGGTGAACCCGCCGATGTGTCCTCACGCCGAAATGTGCCGACGAGGACGAGCCCTTCGGGAAAGCGCGCCTGAAGGAGCGCCAGCAGCTCGAGTGTGGCGTCATCAGCCCAGTGGAGATCCTCCAGAACCAGGAGAGTCGGCCCAAGATCGTTCAGGAGCGCAACCAGCGACCGCAGAAGTACGTGTCGCTCCGCTCTTGGATCGTCGCCGCCTTCGGGGGCACCGGGAAGCAGGTGCGCCAGCTCCGGTAGGAGCCTTGAAGCCGCGCCGGACGCCGGGCTGAATATGACGTTTGCGAACGCGTCAGCGGCTCCCCCGAGCGCCTCTGCGAAGGGACCGAGCGGGAAAGGCTCACGCATCGGGTGGCAGTAGCCTAGAAGAGCAAGGCCCTTGTGGTTCCGGAGCAATTCCCGGACCAACCGGGTCTTCCCCACCCCGGCTTCCCCCTCCACCACCCCGATCGCCGGTCGGCTTAGGAGAACCTCGGTCAGCTGGTCTAACTCCTTTTCGCGCCCAACGAAAGAGGGGGATATGAGCGGGCGCGGGTCCACGGCGGCCGGACTTGTCGGCCGCGTCAGGCGTGGCTCGGTCTGTTCGGGGTCGGAGCGAGAGACGATCATCTCCACCTCATCGTTGTGATCCTCGCAAGAGCGTCCAGCCACCACTTCCCACCACCCACCGCTCCACCATTTCTCGCTCGGGCTACGGGCTTCCTTTGTTCGA
This sequence comes from Actinomycetota bacterium, assembly GCA_036396755.1. Taxonomy (GTDB): domain Bacteria; phylum Actinomycetota; class UBA4738; order UBA4738; family CALAEC01; genus DASWKG01. The sequence continues at coordinate 45,693 of DASWKG010000024.1, read as the reverse complement.
ACGCACAAGTCGGCTGAGGCGTCCACATCATGAGGGTTCCGATCTGCGAGGTTTGCGACCCGGTTTCAGGGATGTGGTGCGCATACCGGGACCCACCTCGGCCAACGAACTTCTCGCAGAGGCTACGCAGGGATGACCACCTCGGGGCGGGCCTTCGCGCCGTCGTCCCGGTAGACGCCGACCAGGCTGCCCCGATCGTCGAAGATGGCGTAGGGGCCCTCGATGCCGGCGGGCCCGAGGGGGCGGCCGTGGCGGGCGGCGACGGCCTCAACGGCCTCGATCTCGATCCTCGGGAGGTGGGCGACCGCGCGCTCGATGGGGAGCGGGTCGCTCGCGGCCTCGGGGGCGACCGCCTCCGAGAGCCGGTACCGGCCGATCCTGGTGCGCACGAGCCTCGTGAGGTGGGCGCCGCAGCCGAGGCGCGTCCCGACGTCGGCGACGAGGGAACGGACGTACGTGCCGCTCGAGCACACGACGCGGACGTCGAAGTCGGGCGGCTCGAACCGCTCCAGGTCGAACGCGTCGACTCGGACGGTGCGCGGCGTGGCCTCGACCGCCTCTCCTCGGCGCGCCGCGCGGTAGCTGCGCTCGCCGGCGACGCTCACCGCCGAGTACGCGGGCGGGACCTGCTGGATCTCGCCGACGAATCCCGCCATCGCGGCCGCCAGCTCGGCCTCGGTGACCTCGACCTCCGCGGTCCGAACGACCTCGCCGTCGGCGTCCAGCGTGTCGGTCTCCACTCCGAGCTTCCCGGTGCCCTCGTACTCCTTGTCGAGGCCGCCGAGGAAGCGCAACAGGCGGGTCGCGCGGCCCACGCCCATGACGAGGAGCCCCGAGGCCATCGGGTCGAGCGTGCCGGCGTGGCCGACCTTCTTGACGCCGAGCGCGCGGCGAACGGCGTCGACCGCGTCGTGGGAGGTGATGCCGGTCGGCTTGGCGACGAGCAGGAGGCCGTCCGGCGTCACGAAGCGCGCGACGCGCGGGCGGCGGTGAGGCGCTCGGTGAGCGCCTTGACGGTCTCGTCGAGCGACCCATCCGAGGAGTAGCCGGCCGCCAACCGGTGGCCGCCACCGCCGAACACCTCGGCCACCTCGGCCACGTTGGTGGCGCCGCGCGAGCGCATCGAGACCTTCCAGCCGCCGTCGCGCTGCTCCTTGAGCACGGCGCTCACGTCGGACTCCCGGGCCGTGCGGATCACGTCGATCAGATCGTCGGTGTCCTGGATCGAGACGCCCGCGCCCTCGAGGTCGGCCTTCGACAGGTGGGTCCAGACGAGGCCCGCCTCCTCGACCAGCGCGGCCCGGTCGAGCACCGCGCCGAGCAGGCGGAGGTACGCGAGCGAGTTGTCCTCGTAGAGCGCCTGCGCGAGGCGCGCGTGGTCGAACGGCTGCTCGCGGAGGGCGGCCGCGATGCGCAGCACCTCGGGGCTCGTCGCCTCGAACTGGAAGCGGCCGGTGTCGGTGATGAGGCCCGCGTAGAGGTTCGCCGCCGTGTCGGGGCCGAACCCGCCGCCCATCCGCTCGATGAGCTGGAACACGAGCTGGGCGGTGGCCGCGGCCTCGCCGTCGATGAGGTTGATGGTCCCGAAGCCGGGGTTCGTCCGGTGGTGGTCGATGCAGATGATCGTGGGAGCGCGGTCGAGGAGGTGGATGAGCCCATCGAGCCGGTTCGCCGCGGCCGCGTCGAGCGTGATCAGCAGCTTCGGCTGCTTCGGCAGGTCGCGGGGCGCGACGAGGTGCTCGCGCCCCGGCAGGGCCTCGAGCCATCGCGGCGGCTCGGTGGGGTCGTTCGGCCAGGCGGCCACGACCCTGGTTCCGCGCTCGGCGAGGAAGCACGCGAGCCCCAGCATCGAGCCCATCGCGTCGGGGTCGGGGTTCACGTGACAGACCAGCGCGACCTCGTCGGCGTCATCGATCGCCTTCACGGCCTCGTCCCAAAGCGCTTCAGCGATCATCGGCGTCCTCCTTGTGGATCTTCTCGAGCAGCTCCTCCACGCGGCGCGCCTCCTGCTCGCCGTCGTCGAGCCGGAAGTCGAGGTCCGGCACCACCTTCAGCCGCACCTGGCCACCGATCACCTGCCGGAGCCGCGCCCGCGCCGACCGCAGGCCGGCCCGGGTCGCCTTCTGCTCCGACTCCTCGCCCAGCACCGTGTAGTAGACGACGGCTCGACGGAGGTCGGGCGTCACGTCGACCGCGGTGATCGTGACGAAGCCCACGCGAGGGTCCTTCAGCCTCGGGACCTCCTCGGCGAGGATCTCGCGGATCTCCTCGGAGACCCTGTCGGTCCGTGCGCCGTCGGGCATCGCTCAGTCGTCCTGGGAGTGCAGGGTCATCCGGTGCTCCAGGAGCTCCACCTCGGGCTGCCGCTCGATGTAGCGGGCAACCTCGAGCATCACCTTCTTGAGCTGATAGCCCTCACCGGCCACCGCCGAGACCGCGAGCGTCGCCCGCTGGCGGAGGTCCTGGTGGTCGACCTCGGCCACTGCGACGTTGAACTTGCCGCGGAGCCCCGCGGTCAGCGACTTCACGACGTGCCGCTTGCCCTTCAGCGAGTCGGCCATCGGGATCCGGATGTCGAAGGAGGAGAGCGCGACCAGCATGGCGACCGGCGCTAGAGCGACCGGGCCACCTCGCGGATCTCGTACACCTCGAGGATGTCGCCCTCCTTGATGTCCTGGAAGTCCTCGAGCCCGATGCCGCACTCGAACCCCTGCTGCACCTCGCGGACATCGTCCTTGAAGCGCCGCAGCGACTCGACCTTGCCGTCGTAGACGATCGCGCCGTCGCGGACCAGCCGCACCCGCGCGCCCCTCGTGACCGTGCCGTCGGTCACGTACGAGCCGGCGATCACGCCGAGCTTGGGGACCTTGAAGGTCTCGCGCACCTCGGCGCGGCCCAGCTCGACCTCCTCCTCGCCGGGGGTGAGCATGCCCGAGAGCGCGCTCTTGATGTCGTCGACGGCCTCGTAGATCACGCGGTACACGCGGATGTCGACGCCCTCGCGCTCGGCCATCTGGCGGGCGTTCACGTCGGGCCGCACGTTGAAGCCGAGGACGACGGCGCCGGACGCCATCGCCAGGTTCACGTCGCTCTCGGCGACCGCGCCCACGCTCCGATGCAGGATGTTCACCCGAACCTCGTCGCCCGAGAGCTTCTCGAGCGCGTCGGCGAGGGCCTCGAGCCCGCCCTGCGCGTCGGCCTTGAGCACGATGTTGAGGTCGGCGGCCTCGCCCTCGCCCGCGGCGGCCACCAGCGCCTGCAGCGTGGCGGCGGGGCGGGCCCGGACCATGTCGGCCGCCCGCAGGCGCGCCTCGCGCTCCCCCGCGATGCGGCGGGCCTCCTTCTCGTCGCCGACCACGCGGACCTCATCGCCGGCCTCCGGAACGTGGCCCCAGCCGAGGATCACGATCGGCTTTCCGGGCCCCGCCTCCTCGACCGGCTGGCCATGCTCGTCCAGCATCGCGCGGACGCGCCCGAACGCCGTTCCGGAGACCAGCGCGTCGCCGGCGCGGAGGGTGCCCTGCCGGATCAGCACGGTGGCGACCGGCCCCCGGCCCTTGTCGAGGTGCGCCTCGATGGTGACGCCGCGGGGCGTCGCCTCGGGGTCGGCCTTGAGGTCGGCGAGCTCGGACACGAGCAGGATGGTCTCGAGCAGCTTGTCGAGGCCGGCGCCGCTCTTCGCCGATACGTCGACGAACTCGTGGTCGCCGCCCCACTCCGACGTCTGGATGCCGGTGTCGGCGAGCTGCTGGCGGACGCGCATCGGGTCGGACTCGGGCTTGTCGATCTTGTTCACCGCGACGACGATCGGGACCTTCGCGGCCCGCGCGTGGTCGATGGCCTCGACGGTCTGTGGCATCACGCCGTCGTCGGCCGCCACGACCAGCACGGCGACGTCGGTGACCTGCGCTCCGCGCGCGCGCATCGCGGTGAAGGCGGCGTGGCCGGGCGTGTCGATGAAGGTGATCTCGTTCTCGCCCTGGTGCACCTGGTAGGCGCCGATGTGCTGGGTGATGCCGCCGGCCTCGGACGAGACGACGTCGGTCTTTCGGATCGCATCCAGGAGCAGGGTCTTGCCGTGGTCGACGTGGCCCATGACGGTCACGACCGGAGGCCGGGGGCGCAGCCGGGCGGGGTCGACGTCGGAGTCGGTGTCGGGCTCCTCGTCCTCATCGGGGGCGATGACCTCGATCGCGTACCCCAGCTCGCCCGCGACCAGCTCGAGCGCCTCGTCGGAGAGGGACTGCGTGATGGTGACCATCTCGCCCACGTCGAGCAGCTTCTTCATCACCTGCATGGGGTCGAGGCCGAGCTTCTCCGCGAGCTCCTTCGCGGTGGCACCGCGCGTCACCCGGATCACGTCGTGAGCGGGCGGCGCGGGGGCCGGAGCCGGCTCGGGCTCCGGCGCGGGGGGAGCCTCCTCGACCACGGGAGCCGGAGGGGCCTCGGCCGCCGCGGCGGCCTCGCGCTCCTTCGCCTTCCGGCGCGCGGTCACCACGCGCTCGGGGACCTGCTCCTCGGTGACCACCTTGGGCTTGCTGCCCGTGGCCTTCCCGCCGGAGGCGCGCAGGCGAGGGACGGCCTCGTCGGGCACGCTGGACGAGGCGGTCAGCCCGCCGTAGCCCATCTCCTCGAGCGCCCCGAGCAGGTCCTTGCTCTTGACGTCGAGCTCTTTCGCAAGCTCGTGGATCCTCAATGCCCCTCCAGCTTCCTCGTCAGTTGCTGCTCTAGCCTAGTCAAATCCGCCTCCGACAGGCGGGCCCGGAGAGCCCGCTCCAGGCCGCCCCTTCGGGCGGCGTCCCTCACGCATCCCGGATCGCGGCACACGTACGCGCCGCGTCCCGGGGCCGCCCGACCGACGACCGCCTCTCCGGCCCGGACCCTGGCCACGCGCAGGAACGACTCCTGCGACCGCGTGGCGCGACAGGCCACGCAGGTCCGCTCCGGGGTCACTCCTTCTCGGCCGCGGTCCCCGGCTCGTCCCCGGCCGCCTCCGCGGGAGCTTCCGCCTCCGCGGGAGCTTCGGCCTCCGCGGGAGCTTCGGCCTCCGCGGGGGCTTCCGTCTCCGCGGGGGCTTCCGTCTCCGCGGGGGCTTCGGCCTCAACCGGCTCCGCCTCGACGACCGGGGCGGGGCTCGGCGCCGCCTGCTCGTCCGCGGCCTGCGTCTCGCTCTTGATGTCGATCCGCCAGCCGGTCAGACGGGCCGCGAGCCTCGCGTTCTGGCCCTCCTTCCCGATGGCCAGCGACAGCTGGTAGTCGGGGACGATGGCCAGCGCGGTGCCCGCCTCCTCGTCGATGCGGACCTCCTTCACCTTCGCGGGCGCGAGCGCGCTGGCCACGAAACGGAGGGGGTCCTCGGACCACTCGACCACGTCGATCTTCTCGCCGCGCAGCTCGTTCACCACCATGCGGACGCGCGACCCCTTCGTGCCGACGCACGCGCCCACCGGGTCGACGCCCGGCTCGCGCGAGGAGACCGCGATCTTCGAGCGGTGCCCCGGCTCCCGGGCGATCGCCTGGATCTCGACGATCCCCTCGGCCATCTCGGGAACCTCCAGCTCGAACAGCGCCTTCAAGAGCTGCGGGTGCGTCCGCGACACGATGATCTGCGGGCCCTTCGTGTCCTTGCGCACCTCGATCACGTACGCCTTCAGGCGGTCGCCGTGGTGGTAGGCCTCAGCGGGAACGCGCTCGCTCTGCGGGAGCAGCGCCTCGACCTTGCCCAGGTCGAGCACGACCTGCGGCGGGCGGCGGCGGTCGTCCTTGACGATCGTCTGCACGATGCCGGTCACGATGTCGCCCTCGCGGCCCGCGAACTCCTCGTAGGTGATCTCACGCTCGGCCTCGCGGATCTTCTGCAGGATCACCTGCTTCGCCGTCTGGGCGGCGATGCGACCCTTGAGCTCGACGGAGAGCTCGGCCTCCTCCTCGCCGAGCAGGTTGCCGGCCTCGTCGTAGGTCTGGATGAAGACCTGCATCTCGCCCAGCTCGCTCTCGGGGTCGAGGGAGACGCGGACCTCCTTCTCCTCCTCCTCCTCGCCGACGAGGTGGGACTTGTAGGCGGAGGCCAGCGCCTCCTCCAGCCCGTGCAGCAGCGTCTCGAACGAGATGCCTCGCTCCCGTTCGAGCTCGCGCAGCGCTCCCATCAGCTCTTGCGTCACCGTCTGCTCCTGTCCTTCTTGTCCTTCGGGCCCCACTCGAACACCGTGCGCGCCGACGCGATGTCGGCGTACCGAAGGGTCCGGGCCCCCTCGTCGGTCTCGATCGTCACGTCGTCGTCGCCCGCGGCGACGAGGGTGCCCAGGTGGGTCCTCGACCCGTCGATCAGGTCCATCGTGCGCACCTTGACCCGCTCGCCGACCTGCCGGGCGAACTGGGCGGGGTTGCGAAGCGGCCGCTCGAGCCCCGGCGAGCTCACCTCGAGCGTGTACGGCCCGCCGCCGAAGTCCTCGAGGTCGAGCCGGCGCGAGACCTTCTCGCTGGCCTCGGCGATCGTGTCGAGGTCGATTCCGCCCTCTCGATCGACCGTGACCCGGAGGATCCGGCGCCCGCCCTCGCGCGCGAAACCGGCCTCGACCAGCTCGAGGCCCATGCCCTCCACGAGGGGGCCCAGCAGTGCCTCCAGGTCCATGACCTCCAAAAAAAAGGTGGGCGCGCGCCCACATGGGTGATTCTGGAGGTCAAGTATAGCGAGTCCGTCAGGCGGCGGGCTCGGAGGCGCCCTACAGCGCCCGGCGCTGGCCGCCCGGCTCGCCCCAGTGGTCCCGCCGGTTCATCCGCTGGACCATGCGGGGCTCCTCCTCCCATCCCTCGTGGAAGCGGACGCCCAGGCCGCGGCAGGCCTCCATCGCGGCCTCGGCGGAGGGGAAGACCTCCCGCACCCACAGGCCGTCGACGTCGACGAGCAGGCAGTCCCAGGTGCCCTTGCCGATCCGCTGGATCACGGCCTCGGCGTCGGCATGGAGCATCGCGAACTCCCGGAATCGGGACGAGACGGCGGCCACGCCCGAACGGTAGGCGACGCCGCCGGCCCCCGCAACCCCCCGGCTTTCTCGTTGTTCCGTCATTCAGCCACCGCCTGGGTGGCCCGATGACGAAAGAACGCTGGGGTCGCCCCACGGTCTGCTCCCGTTGGCCCCCACCACCCCTCGGGCAGGGAACGGCCCCTTCGACGTCGAATGCCTCTCCCGTGCGCCCCTACCGCAGTCCCGCGCTCGTTCTCATCCTGCTCGTCGGCGGATCGCTCCTCTCGGCGGCCTCCCCCGCGGCCGCCGAGCCGGTCTCTCGTGCGGGCGTCGCGGTGGTCGACGCCACCTGGCACGTGGGGGCCTCGGCGGGGCAGTACGCCAGCGACCCGCTCGTCGACGACGGCGACCCGACGGCGATCCTGAAGGCGCACGGGTTCGACCCGCACTCGCACCAGGTGCGGCGGGTGCCCTCTTACGGCATCCAGTCGCGGCTGACGGTACGGGCGCTCGTCGTGGAGGGGCCCGACGGCACGCGCGTCGCGTTCGTGAAGAACGACCTGTACATCCCCCAGGACATGCTGTGGCGCCGGGCCGCACAGCTGATCGAGGCCGGCGACTCGGGGGTCGACCGCGAGCACTTCGCGATGATGGTCAGCCACAACCACACCTCGCCGTTCTACTCCTCGACGACCTGGGGGCCGTGGGCCTTCCAAGACGGGTTCGACCTCCGCTTCTTCGAGTACTACGCGCAGCGGATGGCGCTCGCGGTCGAGCGGGCCGCCGACTCGCTCGTGCCGGTGCGGATGGGGGCGTCGGTTTCGTACTTCGACAAGACCCACCGCCACTCGTTCGGCCCGGCGATCGCCGACGACGGCTCGCCGGCCGGCTACCCGCAGTCCGACAACGACCACGACATGATGGTCGTGCGGTTCGACGACATCTCCGACCCCGCGAACCCCAAGCCGCTCGGCATCCTGGCGAACTTCGGGCTGCACCCCGAGTTCCTCGAGGGCAACGACCTGGTCTCGGCCGACTACCTCGCGCCGCTCGAGCGGATGGTCGACCGGGCGACGGGCGCGGTGCTCATCTGGAGCCAGGGGTCGGTCGGCTCGGCCGAGCCCGAGCGGAGCACCTACCACTCGATCCACGAGCGGCTCGAGTTCACGCACCGCGACTACGCGCAGGCGGAGTACGCCGCGCGCCTGATGGCCGACGTGGTGATCGACACGTGGCGCGACGTCGAGCGGGAGACCCCCGAGACGCCGGGGCGCTTCCTCCCGTTCACCGAGGGCTTCCCGGTCGCGATGGCCGGCCGCGTGTTCCCCGGACCGATCTCGCACCCCTACCCGGGCGTCTCGAACTGCCGGACCGACTCGGCCTTCGACGGGCGGCCCGGTGTGCCGGTCGCGGGCCTCCCGGACTGCGAGCGCCTGCCCGGCCCGGTCGACCCCGGCGTGACCACCGACGACCTCCAGGCGCTCGGCATCCCGGTTCCGGAGAACTATTCCGCGCCGTCGTACGGGAGCTTGCAGGAGACGCTCTCGGTGCACCTGCAGACCGCGCGCCTCGGCGACCTCCTCATCACGGTCTGTCCCTGCGAGCAGTGGGCCGACCAGACGCGGAACGTGAAGACGCGGACCGACCGCATCGCGGGGAACATCTGGGTCGGCTACGACTGGTCGGCCCGATGCACGCAGAACGAGAGCGGCTCATGGGCGTGCCCCGACCCGCGCAACGAGTCGGCCACCCTCACCGTCGCGAACGCGACGTTCCAGAAGATGCGCGCGCAGGTGCGCAACGACGCGGCGGGCTGGAACGAGCCCGCCTACACGCCGTGGGCCGAGTCGGAGCCGACCGTGCCCGCCGACATCAAGGGCAACTACACCCACACCGAGCTGACGCCGGCGCTCGGCTTCGGGATGACGATGACGATCGGGATGGCGAACGACTACCTCGGCTATATCGCCACCTACCGCGAGTACCAGCGCGGCGACCACTACCGCAAGGCGCTCACCGGCTTCGGGCCGCATTCCTCCGACTACCTCGCGACGCGGCTCGTGCAGATGGGCGGCTTCCTGAAGGGCGGCCCCGAGCCCGGCGACCTCTCCGACACCGTCGCCGGGGCCAAGACCCCGATCGACCAGGCCTCCGCCGACGCCCGGGCCGCGGCGCTCGGCGCGGCCGCTGCGGCTGCGATCCCCGCCTACGAGGTGGCGCTGCCCGACGACGGGGGGGACCCGGCCGCGCTCGACCAGCCCGAGGACATCGAGCGGTTCGACGCGGCGTTCTTCACCTGGCGCGGTGGCTCGAACTACACCGACAACCCCTCGGCCGTCGTCGAGCGGCAGACGGGCGAGGGCTGGAAGCGCTACGGGGACATGAGCGGCGAGGTCGTGGTGACGCTCGAGTTCCCGGAGACGCCCGAGGACGGCCTCGCGCCCTACCTCCAGGGGAACCAGGAGTGGCGGTGGACCGCGCACTTCGAGGCGTTCTCCTCCCACTTCACCGACCTCGGCGAGCGACCCGGCGTGACGCCCGCCGGCACCTACCGGTTCGTCGTGGATGGCCGCCGCCGGATCCTCGGCGCGGCGTTCCCCTACCATCTGGAGTCCGAGACCTTCGAGGTCCGGCCGTGGAGCGGCATCACGGTGGAGGACCTCCGGGTGGATGGCGACGGAAGGGTGAGCTTCGTCGTAGGACCGACGCGGCAGATCGAGGTACCCGCCGTCGGCGGCGGGAACCTGACGGCCACGATCGGGCCGATCGACTACCCCGACTCCTACCAGTCCCCCGCCCGGTTCATCCGCGAGCAGCGCACGTTCGTCCGCGATCCCGCCGCCCCGAACGATCCGAGCCTCTTCGAGTGGTACTGCTACACGTGCTCGTTCCGGCCGTGGGCCGACACCGGGGACGTGGCCTCGGCGTTCGTGACCTTCGAGCACCCCGACGGGACGACGGACATCGTGCCCGCGCACCTCGGCGAGGGCGGCCGCTGGCACACCACCGTCACGCTGAACCCGGGCGGCACCGCCTTCGTCGCCGCCGGCGGCATCACCAGCGAGCACGGCGAGACGAACGGGACCGACTCGGCGTCGGTGACGATCTAGGGAGCTTCGGCGAGCAAGCCGGGGGTCCCGGCGACGGCCTCGTCGACCGGGATCTCGCGCTTCTCCCCCGACGCGCGGAGCTTCGCCTCGATCACGCCGTTCGCGAGGCCCTTCTTGCCCACCACGATCGCCAGGGGGTAGCCGATGAGCTCGGCGTCGGTGAACTTCACGCCGGCGCGCTCGTCGCGGTCGTCGAGCACGACCTCGATGCCGGCCTCTCGCAGCTCGGCGTAGATGCGCTCGCCGGTCGCGACGACGTCGTCCTGGTCCATGTTCGTGGGGATCACGACGACCTCGTAGGGCGCGAGGTGCTTGGGCCAGGTGATGCCCTGCTCGTCGTGGTGCTGCTCGACCACCGACGCGACGATCCGCGACACGCCGATGCCGTAGCAGCCCATCACGAAGGGCTTCTCGGTGCCGTCCTCGTCGAGGAAGGTGGCCTTGAGGGGGACGGAGTACTTGGTGCCGAGCTGGAAGGTGTGCCCGACCTCGATCGACCTCCCGAGCCTGAGCGTGCCGGTCTGGCAGCGCGGGCACGTGTCGCCCTCGCGCACGCCGGCGAGGTCCTCCCATCGGTCGACGGAGAAGTCGCGGCCCTCGTTGACGCCGGTCGCGTGCTGGTCGGGCTCGTTCGCCCCGGCCACCCAGTTGGCTCCGCCGCGCACGTGATGGTCGGCCACGATCGTGGCGCCCTGGAGCCCCTGCGGCCCCACGTAGCCCTTGGCGAGGCCGTGCTGCTCGAAGTCGGCGTCGCCAAGCATCTCGACCTCGGCGGGGGCGAACACGCGCCGGAGCTTGCTCTCGCTGACCTCGCGGTCGCCGGGGAGCAGAACGGCCACCAGCTCGTCGCCCACGCGGTACACCATCGCCTTGAGGACGCCGCTCTGGGGCACGTCGAGAAGGTCGGCGACCGCCTCGATCGTGGAGCGGCCCGGCGTGGGGACGCGCTCCATCGACTCCATCGCGACATCCGGCGCCTTCGGCGGTTGGGATGAGGCCGCCTCGACGTTCGCCGCGTAGTCGCAGTTGTCGCAGGAGACGAACAGGTCCTCCCCGACGTCCGCCGGCGCCATGAACTCGTGGTTGACGTCGCCGCCGATCAGGCCCGGGTCGGCCTCGACCACTCGGAAGTCGAGCCCGCATCGCGTGAAGATCGCCTTGTAGGCGTCGACCATCTTCGCGTAGGCGACCTTGAGGCCCTCGGAGTCGCGGTCGAACGTGTACGCGTCCTTCATCAGGAACTCGCGAGCGCGGATGAGCCCCGAGCGCGGGCGCGCCTCGTCCCGGTACTTCCACTGGATGTGGTACACGTTCACCGGCAGGTCGCGGTACGACGAGTACTCGGCGTCGACGAGCGGCGTGACGATCTCCTCGTGGGTGGGCCCGAGCCCCAGCTCGCGATCGTGGCGGTCCCTCAGCGTGAACATCAGCTGCTCGGCGGCGTACGCCTGCCAGCGCCCGGTCGCCTTCCACGGCTCGGAGGGCACGAGCGCCGGCATCCGGAGCTCCTGCGCGCCGGCCGCGTCCATCTCCTCCCGGACGATCTGCTCGACCTTGCGGAGCACGCGCCAGCCGAGCGGCAGCAGGTTGTAGATGCCCGCCATCAGCTTGCGGACGAAGGCGCCGCGGATCAGGAGCTGGGCCGATGGCGCCTCCTCATCGGCGGGGGCGTCGCGAAGGGTGCGGGCGAAGAGCTCGGTGGTTCGCATGGACGTCAGGATACCGCTCTATGCGGCGGCCGGGCCGGTGGGGCGCACGATCCACAGGCCCGTCACCATGTCACTCGCGAAGATCACGCCGTCGTCGCGCACGTAGACGCCCCACACGACCGGGACGTCGGAGAACGTCGACGCCTCCGGCTCAGGGAGGAACTGCCCGACCTTCACGGGGGCGGCGGGCGGGTCCTGATGGAGCGGGGTGAGGTCGAGCGCGACGATCCCGTTCGAGTACCACGACGAGTACGCCCGGTCCCCCATCACCTCGGTGTTGTGGATCGACCAGACCCCCTCGGGCGCCGGCAGCTCGTGGACCCCGTCGATGGCATCGAACGTTGCCACCTGCTCGCCGGTGTCGGCGTCGAACACGCGCAGGAAGCCGTGCGACGGCTTGGTCGCCTCGAGCGTCACGCGCCCCTCCCGAAGCATGCCGCGCGCCAGCGAGTGCTCGGCGAGCACCACGGGGATCCTCGCCTCGAAGAAGTCGAAGATCGAGGTTGGGGACGTCGCGGTCGAGATCCAGTCGTGAACGACGGCCGCCGCGCCGGCGCTCGTCGCCCGGCGCTGCTGTTGCCGCAGGCCGCACTGCGCCTCAGGATGGCTCCCGGGGTCGTAGAAGTGCAGGTGGGTGCGGACGACGACGACCCTGCCGTCCGTGCCCTTGGGGTAGTCGTCGCTCCGGCATCCCTGCCGGCGAGCCTGGACCACCCGGCCGGACACGCGATGGCCCCGCTCGAGCCAGAGCGCGGTGGCGCCGGAGCTTTCGGCCGCCTCTCCCCGGAAGGCCCCGTCGAAGATGACCCGCACGGGCGACTTCGCGTTGGTGTCCTCGTCGTTCTGGAGCAGGAACGACCGCTCGGGCGCCTCGTACTCGGCCACGGAGTGCGCCTCGCCCTCGGCGAACGCCGGGAACCGCGTCCGCCCGACGAGCGTGGGGTTGGTCACGTCGGAGATGTCGAGCGTCACGACGCCGAGGTCCCAGTACGACACGAACGCCTTCGTTCCGTCGGCGCTGGCGCGAACGCTGTGCGCGAACATCGAGGGGGAGTTCCCCTGGCCGTCGAACGGCCCCCGGGACGGCCCCTGCTCGCGCGCCCCCCAGTCCGCCACCACCACCGGGTTCGAGGGGTCCGTGATGTCGATGATCCGCACGTCGCCGACGGGCTCCTCCTCGAACCAATCCGTCTTCGGCGTCGCCACGAGCGCGTACACGTCGAGGCCGCGCTGGAAGACGTCGAGCTCGTGCACACCGCCAAGCTGGTTGACGAGCGGCAGGAAGCTCAGCTCCACCGGCGCCGTCGGGTCGGTGACGTCCCACAGCCCCAGGCCCCACTGCTGCTGCTCCAGACCGTCCTCGAAGCCGCAGCGCTGGAGCCCGACCGCGAGGAGGTCACCGACGAACGTGGGTGTGGTCACGCTCCGCACGACGACGTCCTCGGCCGACGTCGAGGGTCGCTCCGCCAGCCGACCGATCGGCGTGGGGTTGGCGAGGTCGGAGACGTCCACGATCTGCACCCCGGCCCCCTCGCACGGGACGACCCAGGTGCCGACGTACGCGACGTCCTCGTGGACCCAGACGTCACCGTAGATCGAGTCGGCGCCGAGGTCCGAGTGGCCCAGCACGTCGAAGTTTTCGGCGACCGGCTGCGCGCTCGTCGTGCCCCCCGGTGCCGGGAGCGCGATCAGCGCGACCACGAGTCCCGCCATCACCACGCGATGCGCGTTGCGCATCGACCCTCCCCTCGACGCGGGCGCGCGGCTACTCGGCCGGCGCGCTCGCCGCCCACTCGGCCTCGAGCTTCTCCGCCTCCTCGAGCAGCGCTTCCACCAGCTTCTCCTCGGGGATCCGGCGCTCCTGCACCTCGCCCCGGACGATCAGCTGACCGTACCCCTTGCCCGCGGCCACGCCGAGGTCTGCTTCTCGAGCCTCGCCGGGCCCGTTCACGACGCACCCCATCACGGCCACCCGGATCGGCGCCTTGAGGCCCCTGGCCTCGATCGCCTCGTTGACCTGCTTGGTGAGGCCGAGCACGTCGACCTCGGCGCGGCCGCAGGACGGGCAGGCCACGAGGTCGAGCCCCTTCTTGCGGAGGCCGAGCGACTGCAGGATCCACGCCCCGACCTTCACCTCCTCGACGGGGTCGTCGGTGAGCGAGACACGGATCGTGTCGCCGATGCCCTCGGCGAGCAGGGTCCCGATCCCGACCGCGCTCTTCACGGCGCCGGCCGGCAGCGGGCCCGCCTCGGTGACCCCCAGGTGGAGCGGGTAGTCGCAGGCGGCCGCGAGCTGGCGGTAGGCCTCGATCATCACCGCCGCGTTCGAGTGCTTCACGGAGATCTTGATGTCGGTGAAGTCCTCGTCCTCGAGGATGCGCACCTCGTTCAGCGCCGACTCGACGAGCGCCTCCGGTGACGGGCGCCCGTGCTTCTCGAGCAGCTCCTTCTCGAGCGACCCCGCGTTCACCCCGATCCGGATGGGCACCCCGCGCGCCTTCGCCTCGCGCGCGATAAGGCGAACCTTGTCCTGGTACTTGATGTTGCCGGGGTTGATGCGGAGGCCGTGGATCCCCGCCTCGAGCGCGGTCATCGCGTAGCGCCACTGGAAGTGGATGTCGGCGATCACCGGGATGGTGGCGTGCTCGGCGATCTGCGCGAGGGCGTCGGCGTCCTCCTTGTGCGGAACCGCGACGCGGACGATCTCGCAGCCGGTGGCGACGAGCGCCGCCATCTGCTGGAGGGTGGCGTTCACGTCGGCCGTGCGCGTGGTGGTCATCGACTGGATGGAGATCGGGGCGTCGCCGCCGACCTCCACCCAGCCGACCTTGATCTTCCGCGAGGTCCGCCTGGTCACGCGACCAGTCTAGCCACCCCCGGCAGCAGCGCCTCCTCTCGTTCCGTTGACGCTCAGCCTCGGTATCCGAGGCCCAGTGTCAACGGAACGGGGAGGGGGGCGGCCTACCGGAAGGGGTCGGGGATGGGGTCGACGAGGTCCAGGTACGTGAGCGAGAGCGTGAGCAGGATGAGGAGCCCGGCGACGACCGCGGTGACGGGCAGGAGCTTGCGCATGTCGACCTTCCGGCCGGTGAGCTTCTCCCACACCACGACGGCGAGGTGGCCACCGTCGAGGGGCGGGAGGGGAAGGATGTTGAAGATGCCGACGAAGACGTTGAGCCCGGCGAGCAAGAGGAGCAGCGTCCCGAGGTTCCCCGACGAGGCGGCCTGGCCGGCGAGGCGCCCGGCGCCGACGATCCCGGCGGGGTCCTGGAGCCCGCGATCCTCGTCGCCGACGACCTGGCGCCCGATGCGCGCGATGCCGCTGGGGCTGAACGCCGACCCGAGGGCCACGAACGACAGCCGGGTCATCGTGACGGTCGTTCGCGCCGCCTTCCCCACGGCCACGAACGGGTTCGAGCGCTCGCGCGCGATGATCTCCTCGGAGAGCAGGACCCCGAGCCGCCCGGCCTCGACGCCGTCGATCTCGGAGAGGACCGGGGTCACCCTGATCGTGATCCGCTCGCCCCCTCGCTCGACGAGCAGCTCGATCTCCTCGCCGACGTGGTCGCGGGTGTACGTGATGAGCTCGTCGCTGCTCCCAACCTCCATCCCGTCGACCCCCAGGATGCGGTCGCCGGCGCGCAGCCCGGCCTCGGCGGCCGGCGAGGGCTCGCCGCCGAGGGTCGTCTCGACGCGCCCGACGAGCGGCGGTCCCCCGTACACGGGCAGACCCACCGCCATGAAGAAGATCGCGAGGAAGATGATGGCGAGCAGGAAGTGGCTCGCCGAGCCGGCCACGAGCACGATCGCGCGCTGCCACGCGGGCTTCGCGCCGAAGGTGCGCGGGCGGTCCTCGGGCGCCGGCTCCTCGAGCGGGTTCATCCCCGCGATGCGCACGTAGCCGCCGAGCGGCAGCGCCTTGACCCCGTACTCGGTCTCGCCGCGGCGGACCGACCACAGGCGCGGGCCGAAGCCGACGAAGAACTCCTCGACCTTGATGCCGAAGAGCTTCGCGAAGGAGAAGTGCCCGGCCTCGTGGAGGAGGATCATCCCGAGGAGCGCCTCGACGAACAGGAAGATGCCCTCGGCACCCGCGGGCAACGCAAGGACGACCAGGTAGTTGAACCCGGCGAGTGCGGCGAGCCCCCCGAGGACCCAGAGGAGCCCGCGCATCGAGCTAGAGCTCGATGATCTCAGCGGCGCGCTGCCGCGCCCACGTGTCGGCGCGCTCGAGGCTCACGACCGAGACCACGGAGGCCGGCTCGTGCTGATCCACGACCTGCTCGACGACGCCGGCGATGCCGGTGAGCGGGATCTTGCCGTCGAGGAACGCCCACACCGCCACCTCGTTCGCGGCGTTGAGCACCGCGGGGAAGGTCGCGCCCCCGCGCCCCACCCGGTAGGCGAGGTCGATCGTGGGGAACGCCTCGCGGTCGAGCTCCTCGAAGGTGAGCTGGCCCATCGCCGCGAGGTCGAGGGGCTGGATGCCCCGAGGAAGCCGCTCGGGGAAACCGAGCGCGAGCTGGATCGGGAGGCGCATGTCGGGCACCGCCATCTGGGCGACCATGCTGCCGTCCCGGTACTCGGCGATGCCGTGGACGATGCTCTCGGGGTGCACGACGATGTCGATCTCGGAGTACTCGAGGCCGAACAGGTAGTGCGCCTCGATGACCTCGAGCCCCTTGTTCATGAGCGTGGCGGAGTCGATCGTGATCTTGGGGCCCATCCTCCAGGTCGGGTGGGCCAGCGCCTCCTTGACCGAGGCGCGGGAGAGGTCGTCGCGCGACCATCCGCGGAACGGTCCGCCCGAGGCGGTGATGATGACCCGGCGGAGGTCCTCACGGCGCTCCCCGCGCAGGCACTGCGCGAGCGCGGAGTGCTCGGAGTCGACGGGGACCAGCCGCTCCGGCTCGCCCTTCACGAGGTCCATGACCAGCTCGCCGCCCACCACGAGGCTCTCCTTGTTGGCGAGGGCGAGCGTCTTCCCCGACTGCAGGGCCGCGAGCGTGGGCGCCAGGCCCACGGAGCCGACCATCGCGTTGATCGCCAGCTCGGCGTCGGAGTCGCGAGCGAGCTGCTCGGCAGCGTCGGGCCCGACGAGGACCTCGACGCTCTTCAGGCCCTCGAGCCCCGCCTTCAGCTCGACGGCCGCGTTCTCGTCGCTCACCGCCACGACGGGCGGCATGAACTCCCGGACCTGGCCGATCAAGAGCTCGTGGCTGGCGCCCGCGGCGAGGCCCACGACCTCGAAGCGATCGGGGTTCCGGCGGACGACGTCGAGAGCCTGGGTCCCGACGGACCCGGTGGACCCGAGGATGATGACCCTGCGCATCGTCTCCAGAGTACCCGCTCGGCTTCGGAAAGTCAGAGAGGCCTAGAAGAACAACCTCACGAAGTAATACGCCGCGGGGGCGGTAAAGAGGATGGCGTCGATCCGATCGAGCACCCCTCCGTGCCCGGGAAGCAGGCTGCTCATGTCCTTCACGCGGAGGTCGCGCTTGAACGCCGACTCGGCCAGGTCGCCCAGGGGAGCCGCGATCGCGATGATCAGCGAGAGGCCGGCGGCCCGAGCCGGCGTGAAGATGTCGTCGATCGAGGGCACGATCACGAGCCCGACCAGCAGCACGATCAGGGTCGCCCCGATCGCCCCCTCCCAGGACTTGTTCGGGCTGATGCTCGGTGCGAGCGGGCGGTTCCCCCACAGCGAGCCGATCGCATAGGCGCAGACGTCGTAGAGAACGGTGAGCCCGAGGACGGTCAGGAGCAGGTTGCGGCCCAGGTCCCCGGGCACCGCAAGGAGCAGGAGCGCGAACGACACCATGAAGGGCACGTAGACGACGCCGATGATCGTCGCCGCGATGTTCGCCACCAGCCCTCGCCTCGACTTCGGCGGCGCGGCCGCGTACCAGAACGGCGAGAGCATCATCGCGAGCACGACCCCGAAGAGCATCGCCGCCTCGCCCTGCCCCGAGTCGCCCTTGACGTACGCACCGATCATCACGAAGGCGCCCGCAACTAACCCGAGCGCCGTCGCGGGCTGGAACCCGCGGGACTTCATCACCGCGTACAGCTCGCCCTGGCCGAGCAGGACGACCGCGACGGCGAGCACGAGGAACGGCACCTTGCCAACCGCAAGCAAGAGGAGCACCAGCCCCCCCAATATGACCCCCGACGCGAGCGCCGCCGGCATGTTGCGCCCCCCGGCGGCCGCCTGCGCCGCCGTCGCCTCCTCCTCCTCGGCGACGGCATAGGCTGCGGGCTCCTGCCAGGAAGGGGCGTGCCCGAGCGGCTCGACCGGCTCCTCTTGGGTGCCGCCGAGATCCGAAAGCAGGTCGCGCTCGACCTCCTCGGGGGTGTCGCGAAGACCGGAGGCGAAGTGCTCGGCGGCGGCCTCGACGCTCTCCTCCGACGCGGGGACCTCCTCGACCTCGTCCTCACCGATCACGACCTCGGGCCCCGCGAGGACGCCGTCCTCCTCGTCCTCGAGGTCGGCCTCGTCCGCCGGCGGAGCCGCCGGCTCGATGTCCTCGAGGTCCTCGAGGTCCCGCAGCTCCTCGTCGTCCTCGTCGATGAGGGCGGGCTCGGCGCCCTCGTCCTCGGCGGGAAGCTCGGAATAGGCCGGCGGGGCGGCCCGGAGGTCGTCGACGGTCAGCTCGGGCGCATCGGCGGGAGGCGCGGGGACGGGCGGGTCCGTGGCCTCAGGGCCCTCCTCGTCCCGGAGCGCCTCGCGGAGCCGCTCCCATTCCTCGCCCGACATCTCCGCGGTCGTCTCGAGCCCTCCTTCGGGGCCGATCGCGACCGCGCTCTCCTCGAGGGATGCCGCGGCCACCTCCACGGGCTCGTCGGCCTCGTCGAGCTCCTCGTCGAGCTCGACCTCCTCGTCGGAGAGCTCGTCGTCACCGTCGGCCGGCTCGTCCTCAGCCTCGTCCTCCTCGGCCTCTTCCTCAGCCGGCAGCCCGGCGAGGAGCTCCCCCTCTTCCGGGATATCGATCTTCGGGGCGAACTCCTCGACCTGCTCGACGGCCGGGTCGGCGGGCGCTGCCGCGCCCTCGCCCTCCTCGCTCCACTCCCCCTCGTCGAGGGGGGCAAAGAACTCGTCGAGATCGCCGAAGAGGTCGTCGATGCCGTGGTCGTCGCGCTCGTCTTCGGGCATCAGACCTCCATCAGCTCCTTCTCCTTGTGGGAGAGGGCCTCGTCGATCTCGCCGACGAATCGGTCGGTGAGGTGCTGGAGCTCCTTCTCCGAGCGCACGAGATCGTCCTCGGAGATCTCGCCGTCCTTCTGCAGGCGCTCGAGCTCTTCCTTGATGTGCCGACGCACGTTCCGAACCGCCACTCGGCCCTCCTCGGCCCGCTCCTTGACGACACGGATGAGCTCCTTGCGGCGCTCCTCGGTGAGCTGGGGAAAGGTCAGGCGGATCACCCGGCCGTCGTTCCCCGGCGTGATCCCGAGGTCCGACTGCATGATCGCCTTCTCGATCGCGGGGATGGATCCCGGGTCGAACGGCTGGAGCATGAGCAGGCGCGGCTCGGGGACCGACATCGAGGCGAGCTGGTTGAGCGGCGTCTGCGTGCCGTAGTACTCCACCACGATGCGGTTGAGGATCGCGGGGCTGGCCCGCCCGGTGCGGATGGTGGCGAGCTCGTCGCGCGAGACCTCGAGCGCGCGCTGCATCTTGTGCTCGGCGTCCTTGAGGGCGCTGGCGGCGGTCACTGCCCCACCCCCGGATGCACGAGCGTCCCGATCGGCTCGCCGCTGACCGCGCGCTTGATGTTCCCCTCGACCCGGAAGTCGAACACGATGATGGGGAGCCGGTTCGTCATGCACAGCGAGATGGCGGTGGCGTCCATCACCTCGAGCCCGCGCTGGAGCACCTCGATGTACTCGAGCTCCTCGAATCGCTTCGCGTCGGGGTTGAGATGGGGGTCGGAGTCGTAGACGCCGTCGACGCGCGTGCCCTTGAGGATCACGTCGGCGCGGATCTCGAGCGCGCGCTGCGCGGCCGTGGTGTCGGTGGAGAAGAACGGCTGGCCGATCCCGGCGGCGAACACGACGACCCGACCCTTCTCGAGGTGTCGGATCGCGCGCCGCGGGATGTACGGCTCGGCGACCTGCGCCATCTCGATCGCGGTCTGCACGCGCGTCGGGATCCCCAGGCGCTCGAGACCGTCCTGCAGGGCCAGCGCGTTGATCACCGTGGAGAGCATCCCCATGTAGTCGGCGCGCGCGCGGTCCATCCCCGGGGCCTGCCGCCCGCGGAAGATGTTGCCGCCGCCGACCACGACCGCGGTCTGCACGCCGAGCGTCATGACGTCGGCGAGCTGCCGCGCGAGGAGGTCGACCGACTCGCCCGAGATGCCGAAGACACCGTCCTGGGGGGCGAAGGCGTCGCCGGAAAGCTTGAGGAGAACGCGATCGTAGGCCGGGTGCTTCATGTCCATCTCCGCGACCTCCGGCGCCGGGCTGATCTCGCCTCTCGCCAAGCCCCCTCCCGGATCAGGTTGTCTCTTCACCGAGGCGGAACCGCGCGAAGCGGCGCACCTCGATCTTCTCCCCCACCTTCGCCGACGTCTCGGCGACGAGGTCGCCGACCGCCCGCGAGTCGTCCTTGACGAACGCCTGCTCGAGCAGGCAGTTGTCCTTGTAGAAGGCCTCGAGCTTGCCCTCGACGATCTTGGGCACGATGTCGTCGGGCTTGCCCTGCTCCCGGGCCTGCTCCGCGAACACCTTGCGCTCGCCGGCCACGACGTCGTCGGGGACCTCCTCGCGGGTGATCCACCGAGGATCGGCGGCCGCGACGTGCATCGCGAGGTCGCGGGCGAGCGCACGGAAGTCGTCGGTGTTGGCGACGAAGTCGGTCTCGCAGTTGACCTCGACGAGGACGCCGAGGGTGCCCTTCATATGGATGTAAGCGTCGACGACCCCCTGGCGGGCGACGCGGTCGGCGCGCTTCTTCGCGGCCGCGAGGCCCTTCGTGCGGAGGATCTCCTGGGCGCGCGTCAGGTCGCCCTCGGCTTCCGTGAGGGCTCGCTTGCAGTCCATCATGCCGGCCCCGGACATCTCCCGGAGCCGCTTCACCATCTCAGGCGTTATCTCCATCTCGGCGATTCTCCCATACCGTCGGTCACGATTCCTTCGTCTCGGTCGTGCTTGCCGGGCCGGCTCCGCCGTTCCCGGCGGGCGCAGGCTCGGTCGCCGCAGGGGCTTCCAGCGTGGTTGCCACGGGATCGGCCGCCACGGGATCGGCCGCCACCGGCTGCTCGCTCTCCGGGGCCTTCCGGCCCCGGTTCGCCACCTTGTCGACCTTCTCCTTCGCCCCGATCTGGCGCCCCTCCTCGACCGCGTCGGCGATGACCGACGCGACGAGCGACACGGCGCGGATCGCGTCGTCGTTCCCCGGGATCACGAAGTCGACCTCGTCGGGGTCGCAGTTGGTGTCGACGATCGCGATGATCGGGATCCCCAGCTTGTTCGCCTCGGTGACGGCGATGTGCTCCTTCAGGGTGTCGATGATCAGCACCGCGTCGGGCCGGCCGTCCATGTCCTGGATGCCGCCCATGTTGCGCTCGAGCTTCTCCTTCTCGTGGCGGAGCTTGAGGACCTCCTTCTTCGGGAGCAGGTCGAACGCGCCCGAGTCCTCCATGCTGCGCAGCTCCTGGAGCCGCTTGAGCCGCCCGTGGATGGTCTGGAAGTTGGTGAGCATCCCGCCCAGCCAGCGGGTGTTGACGTAGGGCATCCCGACCCGGGAGGCGTGCTCGGCGACGACTTCCTGAGCCTGCTTCTTGGTGCCCACGAACAGGACGCTCCCGCCTCGGGCGGCGAGGTCGCGCACGAAGTCGTAGGCCCGCTGGATCCCGAGCAGCGTCTTCTCGAGGTCGACGATGTAGATGCCGCTGCGCTCACCGAAGATGAACCGGCGCATCTTGGGGTTCCAGCGGCGGGTCTGGTGTCCGAAGTGAACACCGGCCTCCAGCAGCTGCCGGCGCGTGGCAACAGGCATGACCTTCCTCCTCTCGGTTTCGTCCTCCGCCCGCCTCACCCCCGCTCCGACCCCCTTGGGGGACCGCGGAGCGAGTCAGCGCGCGTGTGTAGTACCCCCGGTGGTTCGTCGGGGGCCTGGGGCGAAGTGTAGCAAAGGTGGGACCCCCTACCGCGGGGTGCGTTCGCGCTTGACCGGCCCCGAGGGGATCTGCTCCCGAACGGCCAGCCACCGGTAGGCCAGCGCCCCCAGCACCGCCACGTGCACGAACGAGACGAACAGGGCGAAGCCCCACGTGGGGATCGTGGGCGTGGCCACGAACGGGGCACCCCCCTGCGCGGCCGTCACGATCTGCAGGAGGAAGAAGTAGATGATGATCAGCGTGAAGTGCCGCATGCCCGGGACCCGGGCCGCACGGGCCGACCGGCGCAGCGAGTCGGCCGAAGGCGCGCCCTCGGCCACCATCACGATCGGCGCCATCCCCAGGAATTGCAGCCCGAAGAGCCACACGATGAAGATCGCGAGCTGGCTCCCGAGGAAGCCCTGCACCAGCACGAAGACGAGGAGCGCCAGCGCCACCTCGAGCGAGAGGATGCCGACGAGGCTGAGGACCCGCCGGAGGTAGCCCCGCAGCGCCTCCCGGGGGCGGACCGCTCCTTCCCCAACCGCCTGCACCACGAGCGGCACGATGGCGCCCAGCGCGAGGGCCCGCACGATGGTCACTCCGAGGACGAGCACGAGCGACGCGACGGCCCCCGACGTCTCCTGCAGGAGCACCAGCGAATCGAAGAGGCTCGGCACCGGGGGCAGCGCGGTCAGGATGGCCAGCAGGCCGGTCGGCGGCTCGGCGCCGGCGGCCGCGAAGAAGCCCCAGACGGCGAGCAGGTAGAGGAACGTGGCGCCCAGGATCAGCGGCGACGCGGCGACCGGGCGCAGGCCGCGCGCCATCGAGACCCCGAGCGGCGGGTAGGGGGACTCGGGCCCGAGGGCCCGGCCGAAGAGGCCGCGAGGCCGGCCCTCGGCCGCCGGCTCGCTCCGCGAGGTCGGGACCGCGGGAACGTTCGATCGCTCCTCGGCCGCCGGGGTCTCCTGCTCGAGTGGCTCGAGCTGGCTCGGCGGTCGGGTGGAGACCGTCGCGGCCGGCTTGGTCCTGCGCCTGCGCTTGCCCTTGCGTCCCATCAGCTCTCCGCCTCCTCGCGCGGCGCGGGGAGCACCACCCGGAAGACGACCAGGAGCAGCACCAGGAGGGCGGCCGCGGCCGCGGCGAAGTTCAGGAGCGCCTGCAGGGGGAACAGCGTGGTCGGCGATGGCTCCGCCAGCAGGGCCGCGTCCGGGTCGTGCTCGAGCGCGACGACGCGGCCACCGCGGGAGGCGAGGTAGACGTGATCCCCGTCGGCGGCGGGCGCCTCGAGGCGC
This sequence comes from Actinomycetota bacterium, assembly GCA_036396755.1. Classification (GTDB taxonomy): domain Bacteria; phylum Actinomycetota; class UBA4738; order UBA4738; family CALAEC01; genus DASWKG01. The sequence goes on along the minus strand of DASWKG010000024.1, from coordinate 22,514 downwards.
GCGCTGCCGAACGTGTCCTTCCAGACGAGGAGCCCTTCCTCGAGGTCGATCGCCGAGGCCTGCCCCGTGTCGTCCCCCACGACCACGAAGCCGCCGGCGACGATGGGCGATCCCGAGAGGAGCGAGCCGGGGACGCGGAAGTCCCACGCGATCTCCCCGTCCGCGGCCCCCAGGCGGTAGACGCCGCCGAGCACGTCCCCCACGACGAGGTCGCCCGGAACCGCCGGCATCGAGCGCGGGCCGAACGGCGCCCGCACGACCCTCGACCACACCTCCCGGCCGTCCTCGACGCCGAGGGCCCGGACGGTGCGGTCGCCCGTCCCGACGTAGGCGAGGTCACCGGCCACCGCGAACGAGGAGAACCCGAGCGCGCTGCCCGACGGCGAGAACCGCCACGCCTCCTCGCCCGTCTCGGCGTCGATCGCGTAGACGGTGCCGGCGCGCGCGGAGGGACGAGCGGCGGAGACGTACACGAGCCCGCCCGCCACGGCGGGCGCGCCCAGGGTCTCGCCCTCGACCTCGAAGCTCCAATCCTCCTCGCCGGTCTCGGCGTCGAGCGCGTGCACGAGGCCCTCCGATGTGGCGACGAAGACCGTGTCGGCGTCGGCCGCGAGCGGCCCGGGCGCGGAGTCGTCGAGGTCGAACGACCAGAGCTCGGCCCCGTCGGTCAGGCCGGCCGCGACCAGGCTCGCGCCGTCGTCCCGGCCCTCGACGTAGGCGACCGTCTCGCCGAGGACGACCGCCGCGCCGGCCGGGCCCTCCTCCCGGTCGACCGACCACGCCTCCGACCCGTCCCCGGCCGAGAGCGCCATGACCGACTCGCGCATGACCACGATCACCAGGCCCTCGGCCACGACCGGCGCGCAGATCGGATCGTCATCGTCGGTCTCGACCTCCCAGGCGACCCGGTACGGCGGCTCCGGTCCCGACGCGACGCCGGTGTGCGCCGCATCGCCTCCGGCCGTGGGCCATGAGGCGTCGGCCCGCTGAGCGGCAGCGGCCGGCCCGAGAGCCAGCAGGGACGCGGCTATCGGCAGGAGCAGGAGGTGGCGGCGGATGGCCGCTCCGGGAGGCACGGTCGCCCATTCTATGGGAACGGAGGATCCGTCCCACCTGCGGCGGCCCGCTCCGGCGGCTCCTCGAGCGGGGCGAGTCGAACGAGCCCGACCACCCCCAGCGGCTCGAGCAGCAGCAGCGGGTCGACGTAGACGCCCCCCACGAGCGCCGCGAAGTGGAGGTGGGGCGGGCCGCCCGCGGGGTGCCCCGCCCCACTTCGCCCGATCGTCTGACCTCGCGCGACCGCGTCGCCGCGGCGGACGAGGCGTTCCGAGAGCCACGAGTAGGTGGTCCGGACGCCGCCCGGGTGGTCGATCGAGACGAAGAGCGACCCGGCCACGGCCCCGGCGAACGCGACGATGCCCCGCTCGGCGGCCCGCACCGGCGTGCCCTCCCCCGCCCCGATGTCGATGCCGCGGTGGCCGGCGCCGTACGGGCCCGCGGGGGGCTCGAACGGCCGTAGCAACGGCCCCCGGACGGGCCACGCGTAGGTCCCGGGCAGCGGCGGAACGGGCCCGGGATCCGGTCCGCGGGGGGCGGGGGCGAGAGAGGCAACCCCGGCAGCTGCGATGGCGAGGATCACGACGGCCGCTCGATCCACGAGCGTTCACCTCCTCGGGGGAGGCTCGACGGCATGCACGCTTGGACGATCGACCTCAGCCTAGCGAGAGGGTCCGACACGGACCCGGGGGCGCCTACGCGTCGTGGTCGACGAGGCCCTTCCGAAGGTTCCCGACCGCCTTGACGTGGATCTGGCAGACGCGCGACTCGGTGACGCCGAGGATGTCGCCGATCTCGGCGAGCGTCAGGCCCTCGAAGTAATAGAGCGTGATGACGACCTTCTCGCGCTCGGCGAGCGAGCTGATCGCCGACGAGAGCATGCCCCGCATCTCCTGCCCCTCCAGGTCGGCGGTGGGGTCGGCGCTCGCGGCGTCGGCGAGCGTATCGAGCAGCGTGCGGGTCTCACCCCGCTCCTCTCCCCCGACCACCTCGTCGAGCGCGAGGACCGAGACGAACGAGATCTGGCTGACCACCTCGTGCAGCTCGCGCTCCTCGATGCCGAGGTGGGCGGCCAGCTCGGCATCGGTGGGCGCCCGGCCGAGCTTCGACTCCTGGGCCTCGTAGGCGCGGTCGAGCTCGCGGGCCTTGAAGCGCACCGAGCGCGGCACCCAGTCGAGGGCGCGCAGCTCGTCGATGACGGCACCGCGGATGCGAGGGATCGCGTAGGTCTCGAACTTCACCCCGCGCCCGAGGTCGAACTTGTCCAGCGCATCGATGAGGCCGAACATGCCGAACGAGACGAGGTCGGCCTGCTCGACGTTCTGGGGCAGGCCCGCCGCGATCCGGCCGGCGACGAACTTCACCAGCGGCGAGTAGTGGAGGATGAGGCGCTCGCGCAGGTCGTGCGCGCCGGTGTCCTTGAAGCCGCGCCAGAGCTCGGCGAGCTCCTCGCCCGCGACCGCTTCCCGCGTGTTCTCCGCGATGACCGCTCCCTCCCTCAGGCCCGGGGATGGCTCCGACGGTAGGCCCCGAAGAGCCGCCCCTTCGAGACGTGAGTGTATCGCTGGGTGACCCCGAGGTTGGCGTGCCCGAGCAGCTCCTGGACCGCCCGGATGTCGGCCCCGCCCTCCATGAGATGCGTGGCGAAGGAGTGCCGCAGGGTGTGGGGCGTGGCGCGCCGATCCCCCAGCGCGAGGCGCCGGTACCGCTCGACCATCGCGCGCACGTCACGAGAGCCGATGCGCTTGCCGCGGTGGTTCACGAAGAGGGCCCGCTCGCTGCCCTCCCGGACCGGGAGCGACGGCCGAACCGCGAGGTAGTCCGTGAGCGCATCCGCCGCGGGGTCCCCGAGCGGCAGCTCCCGCTCCTTGCCCCCCTTCCCCATCACGCGGACGCGGCCGCGGCCGGCATCGGCGTCGCCGAGATCCAGCCCGCACAGCTCCGAGACCCGGACCCCGCACGCGTAGAGGAGCTCGAGGATGGCCCGGTCGCGCGCGCCCCAGGCGTCGTCGCCGGCGGGCGCCTCGACCAGGGCGGCAGCGTCGGGGGGGCGCAGGACGGCCGGCAGGCGCTTCGGCACCTTCGGGGAGAGCAGGCGCGAGGACGGATCGGCTGCGATGAGACCGCGCCGGGCGGCGAACCGGTAGAAGGAACGGATCGACGCCGACCGCCGGGCGATGGTCGCGGGCGCGTACCCCATCGTCGCCTGGTTCGCGAGCCAGCGGCGGAGCATCGGGTAGGTGGCCTCCGCCAGGGAGAGGCCGGCGCGCGAGAGGAACTCGGAGAGGCCGACGAGGTCGTTTCGGTAGGCACGAGCGGTGTGCTCGGAGAGGCGCCGCTCGAGCGATACGTGCTCGAGGAAGGCATCGACGAGCGCGCGATCATCCGGGCTGGGCATGGGGAAGATGTCTCCTCCTGAGACGGCTGAGCACCTTGTAACACACGGCCCGGCCCCGGGGAAGCATCATGGGGCGGGCGCGATCGAGGGACCCGTGGGACCATGGCCCCATGATCCATCCGGCGGTCACCCACCCCGTCTGAGTCCTCGACACCGAGCGGCGCATCCGCCGGGCGCGGATCGCGTCGCTGGTCCGGTCGGTCGACCGGGCCCGGAAAGCGAAGAACGGTCGCAGGCGCTTCGTTCGCAGCCGCGTCGCCGAGGTCGCCGATGCGGAGCTCCTCCGGCCCACGCCCGAGAACGTGTGGGGCGCGCTCAGGTTCTAGACCGGTTCACCTCCGGCACCTCCCCCCCGGCCCCAGCGAGCGTCCGCTCGTAGCGGCCGCCCGCCGTGCGAACGAGCCCCCGAAGCTCCAGCCCCATCAGGGCGGCGAGGGCATCGCCGGCGGCGAGCCCGCTCCGAACCACGATCTCCTCCAGCGTCGACGCCGATCCCGCGAGCGCCTCGAGCGCCCGCGCCTCCGGCCCCTCGAGCGAGGCGCCCCGAACCTCGCCCCCACGCGAGAAGAGCTCGAGCGACTCGAGGACATCGGCGGCCCCGCGGGCCAGGGTCGCCCCCTCCCGCATCAGCTCGTGCGGGACCGCCGCCAGCGGGCTCGTGACCGGCCCGGGGATGCCGAAGACCTCCCGCCCCAGGTCCATCGCGAACTCGGCGGTGATCCGCGATCCGCTCCCGAGGGCCCCCTCGACCACCACCGCCTTCTCGCCGAGGGCGGCCACGATCCGGTTCCGAGCCGGGAACCGATGCCGGGAGGCGCGCGTACCGGGCGGGTACTCCGAGACGACCGCGCCCTCCGTCGCGATCCGGGAGATCAGACGACGGTGGCCCGTGGGATAGGGGACGTCCACCCCCGAACCGAGCACGGCGACGGTCGGCCCGTGCGCCTCCAACGCCCCTCGGTGGGCGGCGCCGTCGATCCCGCTGGCCGCACCGCTCACGACCACCACCCCGGCCGCCCCGAGCCCGCGCCCGATCGCGGTCGCGACCTCGCGGCCGTAGGCGGAGCAGCGGCGCGCGCCCACCACGGTCACCCACCGCGCATCCTCGGGAAGCACCCCCCGCACGAACAGCCACGCGGGCGGGTCGTGGAGGTCGAGGAGGGACTCCGGGAAGCCGGGATCCCCGGCTGCCAGCACCCCGGCGCCGCAGGCGGCCACGGAAGCCCGGATCTCGGCCGGGTCGAGTCCCGCGTTCTCGGCCCGACCCCGCCAGCGGGGCGCGCTCCGGATCTCGCGGAGACACGCCGCAGCCGACCCCTGCTCCCAGGCCAGCGCGTGCAGATCGCGGGGCACCAGCTCGACCCGGGAAAGCCCCAGGACGGCGTCGCGGTCGGCGCGGGACGAGACGAACCCGTCGGGCCAGCCTCTCGGCGGAGGCGGGCGGCTCTCCCCGGGCTCCAAACCTCCGCGCGCCGGCTCCTCAGGCGGCATCGACGCCCTCCGGATCGCTCATCTCCGCACGGAATCCCAGCGCCTCCAGGACGTGGAGCTCGTCGACGCGATCGGCGCCCCCGAGGTCGGCGATCGTCCTCGCCACCTTCAGCGCGCGGTCGAACCCGCGCCCGCTGAGGCTCAGGCGGTCGACCGCGTTCCCGAGCGCTTCCTGGGCGGCGGCCGTGAGGTCCGCCACCCGACGGGCTTCCTTCCCGCTCACCTCGGCGTTGCGGCGGAAGGGCGTTCCGGCCAGCCGGCGCCGCTGGCGGGCGCGCGCTTCCTCGACACGGGCCCTGATCGCCTCGGACCGCTCGCCGGGCTCGGTGGCCATCAGCTCGGCCCGCGAGAGCCGGGGGACCCGGAGGCGGATGTCGATGCGGTCGACCAGCGGGCCGGAGAGCCGGTTCCGATACATCAGCACCCGGTTCTCGGCGCAGGAGCATCGCCGGCGCAGGTCGCCGTGGTAGCCGCACGGGCAGGGGTTGGCCGCGGCAACCAGCGTGAACCGGGCCGGGAACCGCACCGCGCCCGAGGCGCGCACCACCGTCACGCTCCCGTCCTCGAGCGGCTGCCGCAGCCCCTCGAGGGCGTCGCGGCGGAACTCGGTGACCTCGTCGAGGAACAGGACGCCCTGATGGGCGATCGAGACCTCGCCCGGCCGGATCGACCCGGCGCCTCCCCCTCCCAACAGCCCGGCCGGCGAGACCGTGTGATGCGGTGAGCGGAACGGGCGGGAGTGGACGAGCCCGTGCCCCGGCGGGATGAGCCCGACCACCGAATGCAGCCGGGTCACCTCCAGGGCCTCGTCGCGGCTGAGGTCCGGAAGGATGGTGGGCAGCCGCCGGGCCAGCATGGTCTTCCCGCCACCCGGCGAGCCCATCATGAGCACGTGGTGACCGCCGGCCGCCGCGATCTCCAGGCCCCGCCTGGCCTGGGCCTGGCCCCGGACGTCGGCGAAGTCGACCGAGGACGCGGGGACCGGATCGGTGGCCGGAGCCGCCACCGGGTCGGGCACCCACTGTTTCCGGAAGAACTCGACCACCTTGGCCAGCGACGGCGCCCCGACGACCTCGATCCCGTCCACGAGGGCCGCCTCGGCGGCGTTCGCCTCGGGGACGACGACCCCGCGGAGGCCGGCCTGCCGGGCCGCCCAGGCCACGACGAGCACCCCGGGGGTCGGCAGCAGCGCGCCGCGCAGGGACAGCTCCCCCGCCACCGCGTAGGGCGCGAGCCGCGATCCATCGACCTGCGAGGTGGCCGCCAGGACCGCGACGGCGATCGGCAGGTCGAACCCCGGGCCCTCCTTGCGCAGATCGGCCGGGCTGAGGTTCACGGTCACCCGCCGGAGCGGCCACTCCAGGCCCGAGTTCTCGACCGCCGGCCGCACCCGCTCGCGCGCGTCCTGCACGGCCGCCCCGGGGAGGCCCGTCAGGTAGAGCGCCGGCAGCCCTCGCCCGACGTGCGCCTCCACCGAAACCGGGTGGCCGTGGACGCCGACCACCGCGACACCGTTCGCGCGGGCGTACATCGACCCGGAAGCCTAGCCAGGGGGTCTGACACGGTCCTCCCCCCGCGTGGATGGGACGGGCTCAGCCCTGCAGCATCCTCCGGACCTCGTCCATCGAGAACGCCCGCATGGTCTGCGTGACGGCGTTCCCGCGGCCCGCGATCATCAGCGCCAGCTTCCCGGCCGTCTCGTCGTCGGGCGCCTCGTTGACGGCGATCTGGTCGTACGAGCCCATGGTGACCCAGTTGCCGATGGTCTTGGCCCCGTGGTCGGTGAGGCGCTTCTCGACCTCCTGCACCCGGTCGGGAAGGCTGTCGACCTTCTCGCGACCCTGGTCGGTCCACCGGATGAGGGTGATGTAGACCGGCATGGCCTCCTCCTCTCCTCGACTGGGGCAATCACACCCCATATCGGTGCAGGAAGACAAGCCGACGGGATCAGAACGCGTCCTCGAACAGGTAGACGCTCGGGCGCCTCCCGGGCCGCGCGGTGACGCTGGCGACGTCGAAGCGGTAGCGGTCGGCGTCGGGGCGCGACTGGGCGATGAAGGCCTCGGCGAGGGCGCGGATCTTCCGCTGCTTGGTCGCGGTCACGGACTCGTGAGGGCCGCCGAGGGCCGCGGACACGCGGGTCTTCACCTCGCAGAAGACGATCGTTCGACCCTTGGCGACGATCAGGTCCAGCTCGCCGAGCCGGCATCGCCAGTTGCGGGCGATGAGACGGTAGCCGCGAGCCCGGTAGGCGTCCCAGGCCGCGCGCTCACCCGAGCCTCCCAGGAGGCCTCGTCTCGTCGGCACCCGGTGAGCCTCTCACGGCCCACCGACACGATCCGCTACCCGGGAACCGTGCGCGGGTCCTCGACGCCGTCGTGAGGGAGCTCCTCGATGTTCACGTCCTGGCTGGTGAACACCCGGACCCGCTTCACGAACCTGGCGGGGCGGTGCATGTCCCAGACCCAGGCGTCGGCCAGCTCCAGCTCGATCATGGAGCCCTGGGCGTCGTCGTGGCGCTTCACGTCGACGACGTTCGCCAGGTAGAAGCGACGGTCGGTCTCGACGACGTAGGTGAACATCGGGAGGACGTCGCGGTACTCCTGATAGAGCCGAAGCTCCATCTCGGTCTCGTAGCGCTCTAGCTCCTCGGAGCTCATGGCCTCCTCCACCCTTCCCCCGGGGAGTATGTGCCTCTTCGCCCGGATCCACCATCCCCCACGCCCTTGAACGAGCGGCGGTGGATGGGGGTCGGGCCGAGCCGGTCGAGCGCCTCCCAGTGGGCGCGGGTGCCGTAGCCGCGGTTCGTGTCGAACCCGTAGGCGGGGAACCGCCGGTGGTAGCGGTCCATCATCCGGTCCCGGGTGACCTTGGCCACCACCGAGGCGGCCGCCACGGACGCGCACACGACATCGCCCTTGCGGACCGCGAGGCTGGGGACGGGCAGGCGCCCGATCGGGAAGCCGTCGTTCAGCACGAACTCGGGCTCGACGGGGAGGTCGCGGAGCGCGCGACGGAGGAGCAGCTTGTTCGTTCGGTGAAGACCCCGGCGGTCGATGCGGCCGGGCATCGCTCTCGCCACGGCGACCGCCACGGCGGCCGCCCGGATGCGGTCGAACTGCTCGTCGCGCTGCTTCGGGGAGAGGAGCTTGGAGTCCTCGAGGCCTTCCGTATCGAAGTCCTCGGGCAGGATGACCGCGGCCGCGATCATGGGGCCGGCGAGCGCGCCGCGGCCCGCTTCGTCCAGCCCGGCGATGACTCGGAAGCCGCGCCCGTGGAGGCGCCGCTCGTAGTGATCCAGCTCCTTCAGCCTGCGGATAACCACCCGAACCGTGAGGGGGGCCAGAGGATCAGGAACGCCCTCCCGACGATCTTATCCCGCTCGATCGCCCCGAAGATGCGTGAGTCCTGGGAATTCGCACGGTTGTCGCCCATCACGAAGTAGCGGCCCTCGCCGATCTTCTTCGGGCCGAAGTCCATCACGTCGGGCACGGGGCTGATGTAGGGCTCGTCGTGGTGCTCGCCGTTCACGTAGACGTCCCCGCCCTTGACCTCGACCGTGTCGCCGGGGATCGCGATCACCCGCTTGATGAAGTCCTTCGTGGGGTCGGTGGAGAAGCCGAGCCCCTCGGTGATCCAGTGCCAGAACGACTCGAGCGGGTTCCGTTCGGGCTCGATGTGGCTGGGGTTCTCGAAGACGACGACCTCGCCGCGGCGGGGATCCCGGAGGCGGTAGATGACCTTGTTGACGATGACGCGGTCGCCCACCATCAGGGTGGGCTCCATCGACTGCGACGGGATGTAGAACGCCTGGATCAGGAACGTCTTGATGAGCAGCGCGAGGACCAGCGCGATGAGGATGAGCCCGGGCAGCTCTCTCAGGAAGTGGAGGGGCCCGCGCTTCTTCTCCTCGGAAGCCTCGGCCTCATCGGAGGCGGGAGGCTCGCCGTTCGGCGGCTCGTCGGCGATGGCGGGCCGCTCCTCGGTGGGAGCGTCCTTGTCCAACCTAGCCTTCGTCTCCGTCCACTGCCCCGGGAGGCTCGGTCGCGGCTTCGTCGGGCTGCTTGGGCGCGCCCTTGACGGGGAGCGGGGTCCGCAGCTCCTTGATGCGCGCGCGCTTCCCGCGCCGCTCGCGGAGGTAGTAGAGCTTGGCTCGGCGCACGTCGCCTCGCGTCGCCACCTCGATCTTCGAGATCTGGGGCGAATGGAGCGGGAACGTCCGCTCCACACCGACCCCGAAGGAGACCTTCCGAACCGTGAAGGTGGCTCGCAGGCCGCCGCCCCTGCGTCCGATCACCACGCCTTGATACACCTGGATGCGCTCGCGGCTGCCCTCGACGACCCGGACGTGGACCTTGACGGTGTCGCCCGCCCGGAAGTCGGGGATGTCGTCGCGCAGGCGTGGCTTCTCGATGATGTCGGTCTTGTTCACGAAGGCTCCTTCGGTGCGGACGATGATAGTAACCCCTCCCGGGCGGTTGCGTCCGCGTTCAGAAGAACACCCCGAGCGACCGCAGAGCCGTCGTTACCCAGCCGAGCGAGAGGTAGACGACCGCGGCGGCCCCCAGCGCCATGCCAGCCCGATGAGGGCCGCACGCCACCACGGACGACCGCGGAGCCGTCCGCGGAGGCCCGACCGGTCGCGGGCGGAGGTGGCGCTACGACTCAGGAGCCTCTTCCAGCAGGTCGGGGCGGTTGCGGCGAGTCTTCTCGAGGCCGGCCTCGCGCCGCCATTCCTCGATCCGCGCGTGGTCGCCGGAGAGGAGGATCTCGGGCACCTCCATCCCCCGGAACTCGCGCGGGCGCGTGTAGTGCGGGTAGTCGAGGACCCCCTCCTCGAAGGACTCCTTCTCGAGCGACTCCTCCTTGCCCACCACGCCGGGGACGAGGCGGGACACGGCCTCGACGAGGACGAGGGCGGGGACCTCTCCCCCCGACAGGACGTAGTCGCCGATCGAGATCTCCTCGGCCGGCAGTCCCTCTGCCACGCGCTCGTCGACGCCCTCGTAGCGCCCGCAGAGAAGGACCAGCCGGGGCTCGCGCGCCAGCTCGCGCACGAGCGCCTGGTCCAGCCGCCGCCCTGCCGGCGACAGGAGGATCACGCGGCCCCGGTCCTCGCCGAGCGACTCCACCGCGGCGAAGAGCGGCTCGGGCTTCATCACCATGCCCGGACCGCCGCCGAAGGCCTCGTCGTCGACCGTGCGATGGCGGTCGGTCGTGTGCTCGCGGATGTCGTGGAGGCGGACGTCGAGGAGGCCCGCCTCGATCGCCCTGCCGAGCAGGCTCTCGCGCAACGCGCCCTCGAGGATGCCCGGGAAGATCGTGAAGACGTCGATCCTCACGCGTCGCCCTCCAGCCCGGGGATGTCCCGGATCACCACCTTGCCGGCAGCGGGGTCCACCGACACGACGAAGTCCCGCACGGCCGGGATCAGCACCCCCGCGTCGGTGGACCACACGTCGTTCGCCGGGTTGTGGGCGATCTCGATGATCGTGCCGAGCGCGCGACCCTCCTCCGTCACGACCTCGAGCCCGATCATCTCGTGCTCCCAGTAGCTGCCCTCGGGGAGCGGCGGCGCGTCGCCGGACGGCGTCAGGAGGAGCGTCCCTCGGAGCGCCTCCGCCTGGTTGCGATCGGCGACCTCCTCGAAGCGAACGAGCAGGCCGTCCTTGAACGGGCGCGAGGATCGAACGGTGAGCCGAAGCTCGCCCTCGGGGCCGTGATGCACCACCGCGCCGGGCGCGAAGCGATCCTTCACCTCGGTGAGCGTCTTGACCGCAACCTCGCCGTGGATGCCGTGGGCCCGGGCGATCCGTCCGACGGCGAGCAGCTCGCCCGTCATCCGTGGGTCAGTCGCTGATCTCGTCGACGATGTCGACCGTCGCGCGGAGGTCCTCCTGGCCGGCCGCGGCCCGGACGACGGTGCGGATCGCCTTCGCCATGCGTCCGCCCTTCCCGATGACCTTGCCCATGTCGTCGGGGGCCACCTTCAGCTCGAAGACGACGCTGCCGTCGTCCTCCTCGAAGTCGACGACCTCGACCGCGTCAGGGTCCTCGACCAGGTGCCTGGCGATGTACTCGACCAGGTCGTCCTTCACTCGCTCGTCTCCTCGGCGGGCGCTTCCTCGGCAGGGGCCTCGGGAGCCGGCTCGGTCTCGGACGGAGGCTCGTCGGCGGCCGGCTCCTCCGAGGGCTCCGCCTCCTCGGTGGCCGGGACGTCCTCGGTCTCCGCCGCGGCCTCGGGTACCGCCTCGGCCTCGGGCGCAGCCTCGGCCTCGGGCGCAGCCTCGGCCTCGGGCGCAGCCTCGGCCTCGGGCGCGGGCGCCTCCTCCGAGGCAGGTGCCTCGGCGGCGGGCTTCGGCGCCTCGTCGGGCGGCGGCACCGGGGTGCCGGGGCCGCCCTGGAACTTGCTCCAGATGCCCGTCTTCACGAGCAGGTTCTGCACCGCCTGGCTGGGCTGGGCGCCGTTTCCGAGCCAGTGGATCGCCCGGTCGGCGTCGATCTCGATGACCGAAGGGTGGGAAAGCGGGTGGTACTTCCCGATGTTCTCGATGAAGCGGCCGTCCCGCGGGCTCCGCGAGTCGGCCACCACCACCCGATAGAAGGGGCGCTTCTTGGCGCCCATGCGCATCAGCCTGATCTTGACCATGTCATCAGCTCCTGGGTTATGTGACCAGCGCGAATGATACCGGAGCCCGTTCGAGTCCCGCCCGCGCGGACCGTCTCGTACCCGCAGGATAGCGTTTCCGACAGTGGCCAGGGAGATACCGGTGCGAACGAGCGGGCGATCGACGAGCTGCTCGGCGAGCCGAGGGCTAGCCGAGGCCCGGGAGCTTCATCCCCGGCATCCCGGGGAGCTTGAGCTTGCCGCCTCCGAGCTTCTTCATCATCTTGCGGGCCTGGTCGTACTGCTTGAGCAGGCCGTTGACCTGGCCCACGGTCGTGCCGCTGCCGCGGGCGATGCGGGTGCGGCGGCTGCCGTTGATGACGGCCGGGTGCGTCCGCTCGTGGGCGGTCATCGAGCAGATGATCGCCTCGGTGCGCACCAGCTGACCCTCGTCGACCTCGAGGTCCTTGAGGCCGGCCTTCCCCGGGATGCCCGGCATCATCGCGAGCAGGTCCTGGAGCGGGCCGAGCTTCTTCATCTCGCGGAGCTGGGTCAGGAAGTCGTCGAGCGTGAACTCCGCGCGCAGGATACGCTCGGCCGACTCGCGCGCCTCCTCCTGGTCCATCTCCCGCTCGGCCTTCTCGACCAGCGAGACCACGTCGCCCATGCCGAGGATCCGCGACGCCATGCGGTCGGGGTAGAACGGCTCGAGGTCGGCGGGGCGCTCCCCCACGCCGGCGAAGAAGATCGGGCGGCCGGTCACCTGCGTGACCGAGAGGGCCGCGCCGCCTCGCGCGTCGCCGTCGAGCTTGGTGAGGACGAAGCCCGTGGTGTCGATCTCGCTCATGAAGGCGCGCGCCTGCACGACGGCGTCCTGGCCCGTCATCGCGTCCGCGGCCATGAGCACGTGATGGGGCTTCAGCGTGTCGCGGACGCGCCGGATCTCGCGCATCATCTCGTCGTCCACGTGCAGGCGGCCCGCGCTGTCGAGGATCAGCACGTCGTGGCCGGACTTCCGCGCGTGCTTGAGCGCCGACTTCGCCACCCTCACCGGGTCCTTGCCGTCGGACACCACGGGGATGCCCATGTCCTCGCCGAGCGCGAAGAGCTGCTCGACGGCCGCGGGCCGCTGGAGGTCGGCGGCCGCGAGCAGGGGGTGGCGCCCCTTGCCCTTCAGGTGGAGCGCGAGCTTCGCGCACGAGGTGGTCTTCCCCGAGCCCTGCACCCCCGCCATCATCACGACCGCGAGATCGCCCTTGGGGAGCTTGAAGGGATGGTGCTCGCCGCCGAGCGTCACCGTCATCTCGTCGTTCACGATCTTCACGACCTGCTGTGCGGGCGTGATGCTCTTCATCACCTCGGCCGAGAGCGAGCGCTCGCGCACGCGAGCGAGCAGGTCGTCGACCACCTCGAGCGCGACGTCGGCGTCGAGCAGCGCCGTGCGGATGTCGGCGAGCCCGGCGTCCACCTGCTTGGGATGGAGCCTGCCCTTGGAGCGCAGCTTCTTGAAGACGGCTCCGAGCCGGTCGGTGAGCTGATCGAACATCCGGCCGATTCTACCGGCGGTCCGGAGCGAGCAGCCGCTCGATGAGCTCGAGGAGAAGGGGCGCCTCGAACGGCTTCTGGAGGCACTCCTCGGCACCGGCGTCGAGGGCCTCCTCGCATTCGATGTCGCCGTGGCCGGTCAGCACGATCACCCTCGAAGCCGCGGTCGCGGGGTCGCCCTTGAGCTGCTCGAGGACCTCCATCCCGCTCAAGCCCGGCATCGAGAGGTCGAGCAGGATCACCCCGGGGAGCCGGTCGCGCGCGACGGCGAGGCCGTCAACCCCGTTGCCGGCCTCCTCGACGTCGAGGTCCTCGAGCGCCAGCAGCTCCCTCAGCACGGCCCGGATCTCCTCGTGGTCGTCGATGATGAGAACCCGCCCCTCCACGGTCACCCCACGAGGTCGGCCGCGAACGACTCGCCGTCGAACGGCTGGAGGTCGTCGATGCCCTCCCCCGTCCCCACGAGCTTCACGGGGAGGCCAAGCTCGTCCCGGATCGCCAGGACCACCCCGCCTCGGGCCGAGCCGTCGAGCTTCGTGAGCGCGATGCCCGTGACCTCGACCGCGTCGAGGAAGGTGCGCGCCTGGGCGATCCCGTTCTGCCCGGTCGTGGCGTCGACCACCAGCAGCACCTCGTCGACCGGCTTCTCCGAGGCCTTCTCGAGCACGCGCTTGACCTTCGAGAGCTCTTCCATCAGGGGCTGCTTCGTGTGGATGCGCCCGGCGGTGTCGACGATCAGCACGTCGCGTCCGCGCGCCCGCGCGGCCTGCACCGCGTCGAAGGCGACCGCGCCGGGGTCGGCACCCCGCTTCTGACTGACGAGCGTCGCGCCGGCGCGCTGCGCCCAGACGTCGAGCTGCTCCGCCGCCGCCGCACGGAACGTGTCGCTGTTGGCGAGGCTGACCTTGCGCCCCTCGCGCGACAGCCGCGCGGCAAGCTTGCCGATCGTCGTCGTCTTGCCCGAACCGTTCACACCCACGACCATCACGACCGAAAGGTCGTCGGGCCGCAGCGCCAGCCGGCCGTCACCACCGAGGATCGCGACGAGCTCGTCATGCAACAGCGCGACCGGATCCGACGACGGTGTGTATCGCGCCCGAACGTCCCGGACGATGCGGGCGGCCGTCTGCGGCCCGACGTCGGCGCGAACGAGCAGCTCCTCGAGCCGCGCCCACTCGTCCTGCCCGGTCGCACCGCCCGCGAACAGGGACCGGACCCGCGCCGCCAGCCCATCCTGCCGGGTTGATAGCACCCCGGATCCGGCGCTCGGCGCGACCTCGCGTGACGGTGACGTGCGTCCACGACGGAGCACGATCACGGAAACGAGCGCGCCGACCACGACGATCGCGGCGATCGCGACGAGCACGAGCTCCACGGCCACAGGCTAGTGGACCGCGTCTGCCTCGGACGCCACCATCGCCTGCACGATCGGAGCGGTCGCGGGCGCCTCCGCCTCGGGCCCCTCGAGCCGCTGCGCGACGACCTTCGTCGTCCCGTCCTTGCTCATCGAGACGCCGTACATCATCTGGGCGACCTCCATCGTCCGCTTCTGGTGCGTGACGATGAGGACCTGCGAGTCGGTGGCGAATCCCTGCACGAGGCGAAGGAACCGGTGCAGGTTCACGTCGTCGAGCGCAGGCTCCACCTCGTCCATCAGGTAGAACGGTGACGGCCGAGCCTTGAAGATGGCGAACAGGAACGCCATCGCCGTCAGCGCGCGCTCTCCGCCGGACAGGAGCGAGATGCGTTTGACGCGCTTGCGCCCGGGGCGCGCCTCGATCTCGATGCCGGTGTTGAGCAGGTCGTCCGTCTGGGTCGCGATGAGCCTTCCCTCTCCGTCGGGGAACAGCTCGGCGAACAGACGCTCGAACTCGCTCGACACGTCGCGCATCGCCGACCCGAACGTGGTGGTGATCTCCAGGTCGATCCGCTGTATCACCTCGAGCAGGTCGCGGCGCGCCCTGCGGACGTCGTCCAGCTCCCGATGCAGGAAATCGTGCCGCTCCTGGAGCGCCTCGAACTCCCCGCCGGCGAGCAGGTTCACTCGACCCAGGAGCGCGAGCCGGCGCTGGACCAGCTCGGCCCGCTTCTCCAGTCCCGGGACGGTGTCGTCGTCCGAAAGGGCGGCGACCACCTCGGCCGGGTCCTGCTGGTGCCCCTCGCGCAGGAGTCGTTCGGCGTCACGGATCCGCCGCTCGAGGTCGCCGCGCGTGCGGTCCTCGTCCTCGTACGCCTCGCGCAGACGTTCGAGCTCGGTGGACGCCTCCCGCCAGGCGCGGTTGGCCTCGGCCTCGGCGCTCGACCGCGCTCGCTCCGCGGACGCCGCCTCGGCACGTCGCTCGGCAGCCACCGAGAGGGCCGCCTCGCTGGCGACCAGCCGTTCCTCCGCCGTGCGTCGGTCCTCCGCCGCGCGCTCCACGGTGGCCCGCAGGGCGTCGGGGTCGGTCGACGCGAGCCCGTCACGCTCCTGCTGGACGGCGGCGAGCCTGGACCCGAGGCTCGCGCGGTCGCGCCGAAGCGTCTCCACGACGACCCGGTGGTGCACCGGCGGCTCCGCGACGGGCGGCAGGGCCGGCAGCTCGAAACCGATCGGCGCGGCCGCGTCGAGCGCGTCTCGCCACGCGGCCGCGGCATCGTCCATCCCGCCGAGCCGCTGCGCGAGGATCTCCTCCTCCTTCGCTGCGCCGGCGACGTCGGCGGCGAACCGCCCGATCGCGTCCACGGCCTTGGTGATCTGCGCGTCGGCCGCCTCGATCCGCGTCGTCAGCTCCTGTAGCTCGCGCCCGATCTCATCCAGGCGCTCGCGTCGCGGCCTGAGCATCGCCTTGGTCTGCGCGGCGTCGTGCTCGACGATCTGGAGCTCGCGCGCGATCTCGGCGGCGCGCGCATCGCCCGTCGCCGCGGTCCGGATGACGGCGGCCGCGACGAGCACGCCGTCGCGCGTCACGAACGACGCCTTCGGATACCGGTGGTGCTTGTCGACCGCCTCCTCGAGCGAGTCGGCGAGGTACACGTCCATCAGCAGCGTGGAGATCAGGCCTCGAGCCATCGCGTCGACGGTGACGAGCGACAGCAGCGTCCGCTCTCCCGGCAGGACGAACGCGACCGGCCCGCCGCCCGCGACCGCGAGCGTGGCTCCGTCGCCGCGCGGCGCGTCCGCGACCGCGCCGGCCTCATCGGCGTAGACGACCGCGTCGCCGAACGGGCCGATGGCTGCGACGAGCGCCGGCTCCCATCCGTCCTCGATCTCGACGAGCTCGCTCAGCAGCCCGATCGCGCGGCCCGGATGACGTTCGAGGAACCGCGAGCCCGGCGTCTCCTCAAGGTCCGCCCTCCGCGCGCGCAGCACGTCTCGCCGTGTCTCGTGACGGCGGAGCACGTCCTCCAGCTCGGCGATCGTGTCCGCGATCGTGTGCCGCTCGCGTTCGAGCTCGGCCCGGCGATCCGACCACGGAGCCACCTCCGCGTCGAGCTCGTCGATCCGATCCGACGCTCGGGCGCGTTCGGCCTCCGCCGTCTCGCGCCGCTCCGCGGCCTTCGCTTGCTGCTCGGCGACGTGCGCCCGATCGCGTTCGTACGCCGAGAGCGAGCGACGCAGCGTCTCCATCTCCGCGCGGTGGGCCACCGCCTGCTCGCTCAGGCGGTGGCGCTCGTCCTCCACCGCACGACGCACATCCTGTGCGGCTCGGAACGCCGCCTCGGCATCGTCGAGCTCCCGCTCGCGGAGCGAGAGCTCCGCCCCGATCTCGTCCTGGCGAGCGCGGATCCGGTCGAGGTCCTGGTCGAGGACCGCCAGACGGACGTCGCGACCGGCACGCGCCGCCATCTCGGCCCGCGCGGCCGACTCCGCCTGGACGGCCTCGCGGAGCGCGAGCTCCGCGGCGGACTTGGCCGCCTGCGCCCGCGCCAGCTCGTCCTCGGCCTCCTGGAGCGCCAGGGTGGCGTCCGCATGCTCGTCCGACGCGTTCACTACCGCCTCGTCCAGCGCGTCGAGACGGGCACGAGCGTCGTTCCGCTTCGCGAGCCCCTCGTCCCAGCCGGTCGACCGGCGGGTCCGTTCGGCCAGCAGATCCCGCAGACGGGCCGCGGCGAGGTTCACGGCGAGCGCGTCGGCCTCCGCCGACAGCTCCTCGTGCCGCCTGGCGACCTCGGCCTGTTGCCGGAGCGGCTTCAGCTGCCGCCGGAGCTCGGCCAGGACGTCCTGGAGCCGGAGCACGTCGTGCTCGAGCCCGTTCAGCTTGCGCTCGGCGCGTTCGCGACGCTTGCGGTGCTTGGCGATGCCGGCGGCCTCCTCGACGTACTGCCGCCTGTCCTCGGGTCGCGAGGTCAGCACGTCCTCGAGCTGGCCTTGCCCGACCACGGTGTGGAGCGCCCGCCCGATCCCGGATTCGGCGAGCAGCTCCTGGACGTCGAGCAGCCGGGCGACCCGGCCGCCGATCCGGTACTCGCTGTCGCCGCTGCGATAGATCGCGCGGCTGATCTCGATCTCGGACATCGGGACCGGGATCAGCCCCGCCGAGTTGTCGATCACCAGCTTGACCTCGGCCATCCCGAGCGCGGGCCGATGGGGGCTTCCGGCGAAGATCACGTCCGCCATCTGCCCACCGCGCAGGGCCCGCGGCCCCTGCTCGCCGAGCACCCACGCGATCGCATCGACGAGGTTCGACTTGCCCGAGCCGTTCGGCCCGACGATCACACTGACGCCCGGGGCGAACTCGAGGACCGTCTTGTCCGCGAACGACTTGAAGCCGCGGATCGTCAGGGACCGGAGGAACATGTGGCGCCGATAGTACCGACGGCCGGCCCTCGAACCGGGGATTTGCGCGAGCGAAGTTTCGCTCAGGCCACCCGGAACCCGGTGTCTCCCACCGGCTCCTCGACCCGGCTCTCCACCCTGTCGACCTGGGCGAACGGCGGCCCGGTCCCGCACCATCCGACCATGGCGTCCACCTGGTCGGCGGGACCCTCGAAGACCGCCTCGACGCCGCCGTCGGCGCGGTTCCGGATGAACCCGGCGACGCCGCGACGCCGAGCCTCCTCGGCACAGCTCGCGCGGAAGAACACCCCTTGAACCCGGCCGCGTACGATCACGCGCACCCTCGTCCGCACGGCCCGAGCCTACCGACGCAGCCCGCCGCCGCAGAGGACGATCCCGGCACACGGTCCGCGGCTACCATCCGGACGTGCAGGACGATACGGCCCAGGACCATGCGGCGAGGTACGACGCTCGGACGGCGCTGATCGTCGTCGACGTCCAGAACGACTTCGCCGACCCCTCGGGGAGCCTGTCGGTCGCGGGCGGCGACGAGGTCCCGGCCGCGGCCAACGAGGAGATCCGGGTGGCGCTCGCCGCCGGCGCGGTCGTCGTCTACACGCAGGACTGGCACCCGGAGTCGACGCCGCACTTCCGCAAGGACGGCGGCATCTGGCCGGTCCACTGCGTCGGCGGCACCTGGGGCGCCGAGCTGCACCCGTCCCTGCACGTCGAGGGCGAGATCGTCCGCAAGGGGACCGACGGGCGCGACGGCTATTCCGGGTTCAGCGTCCGCGACCCGGTGAGCGGCGAAACGGAGCCGACCACGCTCGAGCGGATCCTTCGCGAGCGCGGTGTCGAACGGATCGTCGTCGCCGGCCTCGCGACCGACTACTGCGTCGTCGAGACCGTCCTGGATGCGACGCGGCTCGGGTTCGCGACCTCGGTGCTGTCCGATGCGATCCGCGCCGTCGAGCTTGAGCCGGGCGACGGCGAGCGGGCGATCCGGCGGATGCGCGAAGCGGGCGCGACGGTCGAGTAGGCCGGGCGTCTCAGCTCTGGCACTGCGGGCAGAAGTACGAGGTCCGCCCGGAGATCTTCACGGTGCGGATCGGCGTGCGGCAGCGCCGGCACGGAAGACCTTCGCGACCGTAGACCTTGAGCTCGTTCTGGTACTCGCCGGGCTTGCCGAACAGGTCGACGTATGCCTCGTCGTCCAGCGTCGTCCCGCGCGCGCGGATCGCATCCTGCAGCACCTCCTGGAGCGCGCGGTACATGCGCCGGACCTCCTGCGACGACAGCGTGTCCGACATCCGGTCGTACCGAAGGCCGGCCGCGAACAGCACCTCGTCCGAGTAGATGTTGCCGAGCCCGCTGATGAACTTCTGGTCCAACAGCAGCTGCTTCATCTTCGACGCGCGCTGCGCCATGAGTCCGCCGAACGTCTGCCAGGTGAACACCTGGTCGAGCGGATCGATCGCGATGTGCTGGAGCTCCTTGACCTTGCCCAGCTCGTCGGTCGTCGTCGCGAACAGCTCGCCGAACGTCCGGGGGTCGACGAAGCGGAGGTCGCCGCCCTGCTGGAACGTGAGGACGGCGTGCGTGTGGGGAGGGAGCGACTGCCGCTTGTTGCCGCGGATGAACTGCCCGCTCATCCCGAAGTGCACGACGATGACGCCACCGTTGTCCAGGTGCATCAGGACGTACTTGCCGCGGCGCTCGACCTTCGTGATCTTCCGGCCGATGACGCCGTCGGTGAACTCCTTGCGCTTGGCGTGCCGGCGGATCGCGCGCATCGCGTTCCTCGACGAGCGGACCTCCGCCGACGCGATCTTGCGGCCGACGACATCCTTCTCGAGGTCGCGGCGCATCACCTCGACTTCGGGAAGCTCCACCCCGTCCCCTCCCCCCGTTACGGAGACGCAGACCCCGACCCGACGGCGCGTCCCGACAGTCGCCGGTACGCTTCGTGCGCGGCCTGCTGCTCCGCCTCCTTCTTCGATCGGCCGACCCCGCTGCCCCATGGCTTGCCGGCCAGGTACACGGTCGCCGAGAACTCCTTCTGATGGTCCGGCCCGCTCTCCTCGATCCGATACTCGGGGAGCGCGCGAAGGTCCTGTGACGCCAGCTCCTGGAGGATCGTCTTGTAGTCGCGCTCGCCTTCGCCCCGCACGTATGCGTTCATCCGCGGCAGGAACATTCGCTCGATCAGCGAGCGGGCGACGTCCAGACCGCGATCGAGGTACACCGCGCCGAGCAGCGCCTCCAGCGCGTCCGCGAGGATGCTCGCCTTGTCGCGTCCGCCGCTCATCTCCTCGCCATGCCCGAGCTTGACGGCCTGGCCAAGACCGAGCTGCCGGGCGACGTCGGCCAGAGCCGACATGTTCACGATCGACGCGCGCAGCTTCGCGAGCTCGCCCTCCGCGAGATCGGGGAACGTGCGGTACGCCATGTCGGTGACGACCAGTCCGAGAACGGCGTCACCGAGGAACTCGAGCCGTTCGTTGTTGACGTCGAGCTCCTGCTCGAACGCGTACGAGCGATGCGTGAGCGCGGCATCGAGCAGCGTAGGATCCGCGAACCCGACGCCGAGGGCGCGCTCCAATGCCCGGGCCGGTCGCTCCCCTGCCGCTCCTGCGCTCACGCCGTCACTCGACCTCGAGGACCTGGCGACCCGCGTAGTACCCGCAGTTGCTGCAGAC
The DNA here is from genome assembly GCA_036396755.1 of Actinomycetota bacterium. Lineage (GTDB taxonomy): Bacteria > Actinomycetota > UBA4738 > UBA4738 > CALAEC01 > DASWKG01. The sequence goes on along the minus strand of DASWKG010000024.1, from coordinate 1,962 downwards.
GCGGTGCGGCAGCTTGGGCTGGTGGCACTGAGGGCACTCCGAGTAGGTCGCAGGCTCGGCCTTCCAGGTCGCCTTGCGCTTGGCACCTCGCGTGTGGGACTGGCGTCGTTTCGGGACCGGCATCGTCGCTCTCCTCTCGTCGTCGCTCTGCGTCGCCGTTGGCGTGGTCGTTGGCGATGGTCGGGTGCTATCGGGTCGTCCTGATCAGTCGTCGCGGTCGATCGAACGGTCGTCGAGCAGGACCTCCAGCCCGGCCCAGCGCGGGTCGACCTCGGGCGCGCACGTGCACTCGCCGAGGTTGCGGTCGCCGCCGCACCGTTCGCACAGCCCCAGGCAATCCGGCCGGCACACCGGGGCGAACGGCATCTGGAGCACGACCGCGTCCCGGACCATCGGCTCGGGATCGAGCATGAGGTCCTCGGCGAGGGTGTAATCGTCCTCGGGTCCCGGCTCACGCGCGTACAGCTCGTCCATCCGCACGTCGAAGTCGCGCTCGAACTCCCTCAGGCAGCGAGCGCATCGAAGCCGCATGCGCCCGCCGACGCTGCCGCGGACCACGATGCCCTCGACGACGCTCTCCAGCAGCAGGTCGCCCTCGAGCCTTCCGTCGTCGGGGACGACGGCGAGCTCCGTCTGCAGGCCCCCGACCGGCTCGTCGACGCGGACGTGCTTGGATGAGCCGGGCTGGTCGACGAGATCGCGGACGTCGATCTCGCGCATCACGGCTCACCACCTTCTCCGTCGAACCCATCGCCGCCGCCGAGCCCCTGCTGCGCCGGCGTGGTCCCGCGCAGGCGCTCGCGTCCCCCTTGGACCTGCTCGAGCGTCTTCGTGAGGGCTTCGTGCGTCAGGACCACGTCCTCGGTGAGGCGCTGTAGCGCGTTCTCGAACTGCGCGAGCCTGCCGTCGACGTAGTCCTCGGCCTCCATCCGCATCCGGCGCGAGTCCTCCTCCGCCTGGCCGCCGATCCGCTCGGCTTCCTGCTCGGCGCGCCGATAGATCTCCTCCTTGGTCGCCATCCGCAGCTGCTCGGCCCTCGCGTCCTCCACGATCCGCTCGGCGTCGCGGCGTGCCTTCGAGAGCAGCTCCTCGCGATCGCGGACGACCCATCGCGCCTGCTTGACCTCCTCGGGCAGCGACGCCTTCATCCGCTCGATCAGCTCGAGCAACTCGTCGCGGTTCAGCAGCGCCGACGAGGACAGCGGCATCGACTTCGCCTCGCGGACCATGTCCTCGAGCTCCTGGATCTGTGTGGACAGGTCCATCGCTAGGCGGCGCCCCCGAACCGCTCGGCGAGCCGCTCGACCACGACGGGCGGGACGAGCTCGGAGACGTCGCCGCCGAAGCGGGCGACCTCGCGAACGAGCGAGGACGACAGGAAGGACCACGTGGGATCCGTGGTCATGAACAGCGTCTCCATGCCGGTCAGGCGCCGGTTCATCTGCGCCATCTGGATCTCGTACTCGAAGTCCGTCACCGCCCGAAGGCCTTTCACGATCACGTCCGAGCCCCTTCGTCTTGCGTATTCCACGAGCAATCCCGAGAACGACTCGACGTCCACGTTGTCGAGACCGGTCGTCGCCTCCTTGAGCATCGCGACCCGCTCGTCAACCGAGAACAGCGGCTGCTTCCCCGGGTTGTCCAGGACCGCCACGACCACCGCATCGAACCGCTGACCTGCGCGTTCGATGATGTCGAGGTGACCGTTCGTCACGGGGTCGAACGTCCCCGGACACAGCGCGGTCACGCCCATCCAGACCTCCCGGCCAGACCTCCCGGCTAGCGTTCGCGGAACACCAGGACGAGGCTGTCGCCGTACTCGAGGCGCCTCGAAAGGCGCCAGTCTACCGGAATGACAGGCATGGAACTCCTGATCCCGCGCGTCAGCGCCACCGTCCAGCCAGGCGCGAGCCAGCCGTCGGCGAGCGCCGCGAGCACGGCGTCGAGCTCGTCCTGCCCACC
>DASWKG010000023.1:0-1880 GCA_036396755.1 Actinomycetota bacterium | reverse complement strand
ACGTGGAACTCGCGGAGCCGGTAGTCGCCGCGCTCGTAGTGCAGACGATGACGCGGGTGATGGAACTTCGTCGAGGGCGGGACGCCGCCGGACTCCTCGTTGTCGAGGATCCGGATCGTCGCCGAGGCGGGGTCGGTGTCGGGGATGATCGGGCCGGGGCTCGTGAGGGTGATGGTGAGCTCCTCGTCCGGCTCGACGGCCGTGTCGTTGACGATCCCGACCGTGATGAGCTTGACCCGCTCGCCGACGGCGAACTCCACGCGCCGCGGAGAGGGAAGCGTGTAGTCCGCCGCGCTCGCCGGGTCGGCCGACGTGCCCTCGGCGGTGTACTCGAACGTCTCGGCCGTGTCGGCCGGACCGGCGCGGAGCACCGCCACCGAGAGCGTCGGGTAGGTCTCGCTCTTCTCCGCCACCTCGGTGGACTCGAACGACACCCTGGAGGGACCGTCGTCGTCGATGATCTGCAGCGGGACCTCCCACGGCACCTCCAGCCGGCCGCTGGAGAAGGTGATCAGGGCCCGCGCGTGCTCGGCAACCGCCTCGGGCAGGAGGTCCTGCGAGATCGTGACGTCGCGCGAGTGACGGGTCGGGCCCTGGGCGTGGTAGCCGTAGAGCGGCCCCGTGTTCCCGGCCGGGACGGGCTGATAGTCGAGGGCGCTGGTGGCCGCCCGGGGGTCCGACTCGGGGTCGGTGACCTCGTAGGTCCCGGTCACCGGCTGGGCCGGTACGCGGCAGTCGTCGCCCACGCCCATGATCGTCACCGTCACCTGCCCGTCGCCCTCGCCCGCGAAGTAGAAGAAGGGATAGGACAGATCGCTCAGCGGAGCCCCGAAGTCCACCCATCGGAGCCCGAGGTGCCCGTCCGCGCAGGCCGCGGCCGGGGGGACGCCTCCCACGAGCCCGGCGGCCGCGGCGGCGAGGGCAACGACGAGGCGGAGGGCTCGGTTCACCGCTTCCCGACCTCGAAGGTGTTCGCGTTCCTGCCCACCTCGAACTCGCCCTCGACGTTCCCCGCCCCGTCCGTGGCGCGGGCGAACGCCGTGTAGCTCTTGATGGCTGTCCCCTCACTCGGCTTCAGAGAGACCATCCGGTAGTAGTACCAGTCGAGGTCGGGGTAGTACCCCGTCTCGAGCCACCGCTTCGCCGAGCACGGCGCGCGCGCGAATCGCTCGCCCGTGAGCCACGCGCAGCCTCCCCGCAGCCGGTTCTGGCGGACGGCGATCTCCACGCGGGCCACCTCGCCCTCCTCGTCCCTGGCGAACACGTGGAACTCGCGGAGGCGGTAGTCGCCACGCTCGTAGTGGAGTCGTTGGCGCGGATGGTGGAACTTGGACGTGGGCGGCGCCCCGATGCCCCCCTCCTCGTTGTCGAGGATCCTCACCGTCACCGTGGTCGCATCCTCCGCGTCCGGGGTCAGCAGGCCCGGCTCCGTCAATGTGATCGTCAGTTCCTCCGTCGGCTCGACGAGCGGGTCGTTCACGATCGCGATCTCGATCGGCTTGACGCGCTCGCCCGGCGCGAAGAAGAGGGGCTCCGGCGTCACGACCTCGAAGTCGTCGGCGCTCGCGGGCACCACCCCGCTGCCCTCGACCGTGAACGGGAACGAGTCGGAGGCGTCCGCCGGGCCGGCTCGAAGGACCGGGACCGAGAGGGGGTAGGTCTCGCTGTGGTCCCTCCGCTCGCCCGAGTTGAAGGCGACGCGCGAGGGCCCGTCGTCGTCGATGATCTGGAGGGGCACATCCCAGGGGATATCCGCTCGCCCGCTCACGGGCGTGATGATCGCCTGGGCCTGCTCCGCGACCGCCTCCGGCAACAGGTCCTGTGAGATCACGACCTCGCGTGCGTGCTCGGTCGGCGGGGGCCCGTCGGATCCGTACACC
>DASWKG010000022.1:0-14646 GCA_036396755.1 Actinomycetota bacterium | reverse complement strand
CCGCTCAGCGGGTCGTCGTCGGGGACCCGGCCCGTCTTGTAGTCGACGATCTCCCACTTCCCATCGGGGTCGCCGAACACCGCGTCGATCCTCCCGCGCACGGTGACGCCGTCGACCCACAGGAGGAACGGGCGCTCGGTGAAGAGCGGCACGCGGTCTGCGAACCGGCTGTCCTTGAACGCCCGGCGGAGGCGCTCGGCGTCGGATGGCTCGTCGCCCTCGCGCTCCTCGATCGACAGGTCGGGAAGATCGTCGAGGTCGAGGCTCGTCTGGCCCCGGCCCTGGAGCTCGATCCAGCGATGGATCTCGCTCCCGAGGCGCGCCTTGGGGCTCGGGCGGCGCGGCAGCGGACGCACCACCGACCAGTAGAAGTACTTCGGGCACCGCAGGTAGTCGGCCACCGAGGTAGCCGAGACCGTGCTCGGGGTCGGGACCGAGACCTCCCCCGCGGTCCGCTCCTTGATGAGCGCCGCGCGCTCGCGGTGTGCCTCGAGCCGCTTGCCGAACTCCCCGAGCGCGGAGGCGCCGAGGCCCTCGGCACGAGCCCGGGCCCACGCCGGGTCCGCCGCGCCGGCCGTGGCGGCCTCGTGCCACCCCTCGGGGAACAGCGCGTCGGTATCGTCGGCCTTGCCCGCCCCCGGCCAGGTGGCCGCTCGGGCGGCCCGGATCTCGAGGAGCGGGCTCTCCTCGGGGCACGTTGCCTCGGCCAGCACCTCGGTCTCCGGGTAGTCCGCCACCGCACGGTAGAACGCCCCGGGCGCGTGCGGCGCGGACGGCCCCTCGTACCAGTGGGCCGCCGAGGCGACGAGCGTTTCGCGCGCCCGGGTGGAGGCCACGTAGCAGAGGCGGCGCTCCTCCTCGAGGCCCCGGTCCTGGAGATCCTGGCGGAACCGGCCGATGTCGCCCGCGTAGGCGGGGAGGATGTCGCGGTCGCCGCGCAGCTCGAAGGGCATCGTCTGCTTCTGCATCGCGGGGTTGGCCTGACGTGACACGTCGGGGAAGATCGCCGACGTCCCGAGGCGATGCTCGACCAGCCCCGGGACGAAGACCACGTCCCACTCGAGCCCCTTGGCTTTGTGGATGGTGAGCATCTTCACGGTGTTCTCCTCGGACGGCTGCGCGCGTTCCAGCTCGCCCTCGCGCTCCTCCGCGGTGTCGAGGTAGCGGATCAGCGCGGGCAGCGACGCCTCGCCCTCGACGGGCGAGAAGGCCGAGACGTGCTGGACGAAGTTGAGGAGGTTCCGACGGGAGCCGACGGCGGTGAGGTGCGCCGAGGCCTCCAGCTCCGCCATCAACCCCGACTCCTCGAGGATGGCCGAGACCAGGTCTCCGAGCGTGCCGGCCGCCCTGGAGCGAACCCGCTCGAGCACCCGGGCGAACTCGCCGAGCCGCTCGCGCGCATCCGCCGAGAGGCCCTCGATCTCCTCCCTTTCCAGCGCGTCGAGCCCTTCGACGAGGGCGAAGACCACGTCGCCGGGCATGTCGTCCTCGCCGGGGAGCTCGTTGCGGAGCTTCCAGGTGCGCGCCGCGGACCAGCGGGCGATCGCGCCGAGGTCCCGATACCCGATCCGCCAGCGCGGACCCTGCAGGATGCGAGCGAGGCTGACGTTGTGACCCGGGTCGTTGAGCAGGCGCAGCCAGGCCACCGCGTCGACGACCTCGGGCATCTGCAGGAGGCCCCCCAGGTCGACGATCTCGACCGGGATCTCCGCCTCGCTTAGCGCCTCGGCGATGGGATCGAACAGCCGGCTCTTCCGGCACAGGATGGCGAAGTCCTTCCAGACCGGTGCCCCCTCGCCGCCCGCGACCTCCTCCTTGATGAGCGCCGCGATCTGGCGGCCCTCCGCGTGGGAGTCGGACGCGACGAACGACCGGACGCGTCCCTCGCCCCTCGAGGCGTGCGGCCGGAGCTCCTTGTCGGCGGCCCGGCGCTCGGCGGGGACGGGGCCGATCACCTCGTTGGCGACGTCGAGGATGCGCGACCCCGAGCGGAAGTTCACGTACAGGGGAAGCTGCGGCCCCGGTCCCGATTGGCCGAAGTCCTCGAGGAAGCGCAGGAGATTCCCGAGGCTCGCGCCGCGCCAGGCGTAGATGTTCTGGTCCGGGTCACCCACCGCGAACACCGGGTAGCCGCGGCCACAGAGCGCCTGCAGCAGCCGTGCCTGTGCGACGTTCGTGTCCTGGTACTCGTCGAGCAGAACGACCGGGTAGCGCGCGCGGAACTCCTCGGCCACGTCGGGGTGCGACTCGATGAGCCGGCACGCCTCGGCGATCTGGTCGCCGTAGTCCATCGCGCCGATCTGCCGCTTGCGGTCCTGGAACGCCTGTGCCAGCCGGCAGATCTCGATCCGCTGCTGTGCCGTCTGCAGCACCTTGCGATCGTCGCCCTTCGCGCCCTTGATCTCGCCCCGGGCGAGCAGCGCCTCGTCGTAGGCGATGACGTCGCGCGGCTCGACGAGGTGGTTCGAGCACTGGTCGGCCATGGCGAGCGCCTGCCCGACCACGTAGTCGGACCGGACCTCGACGTGCTCGAACTCCATGTCGTCGAGGAGCGCGGTGGCGAGCTGCCACCGCTGTGCCTCGGTGAGCAGACGCTGCTGGGGCTCGAGCCCCAGGTGGAGGCCGTAGTCGTGGAGCAGCCGCGCGGCGAACGCATGGTAGGTGAGGACGGTCGCCTCCTCGCCCTCGGGAAGCCCGAGGCCCTCGGTGGCCGCGCGGACCCGGCGGGACAGCTCCTCGGCGGCCTTGTTCGTGAAGGTCAGGCAGAGGATCTCCGACGGCGAGGCGCCGCGGTGGTCGGCCTCGATGCGGCCGAGCCCGACGAGCGAGAGGTACACGACGCGCGCCGCCATCACGGCGGTCTTCCCCGACCCGGCCCCGGCGACGACGACGCACGGCGACAGCGGATGGCTGATCGCCCGCCACTGCTGGACCGTCGGCTCCCGGCCTCCCATGGCCGAGACGACCTCGGGGGGCGCGCCGGCGAACGGCTGCTCGTCGGGATGCGGGGAGGGGGTCACGTCTTCACCTCGGCGCCCTCGGGCCACAGCGGGCAGATGCTCTTGAACCGGCACCACTGGCAGTCGGCCTCGGGGCTCGGCGCGAAGTCCTCCTCGCGGACCTTGGCGAGCAGGTCCTTGATCGTGGACTCGGCTCGCTCCTCGTAGCCCTCCTGGTTGGCCGGGATGACCCGCCGCTGGGCGTACGCCTCGCGCTGATGCGACTTGAAGATGTAGTGCAGCTCGAGGAGGCGAGGATCGCCGAGGTCGCGCAGGTTCTCGGCACGCTTCATGGCGAGGTAGTACGCGGCGAGCTGGAGGTCGTCGTCGGCCGCCTCCTGCGAGATCGCGTAGCGCGAGGTCTTGTAGTCGACGACGCGCGCGTGGCCGTTCTCGCCGATGAAGATCGCATCGATGCGGCCGCGAAGCCGGGCGCCGTCGATCGGGATGTTGAACGCCTCCTCGAACCGGTCGGGCGCGCGCTTCTCGCCCTTCAGCCAGTTGCCAAGCATCGTGCGCGCGTCGCGGTAGCGCTGGCGCTCGATCGCATGGCTCGGGAAGCGCGCCGGCTCCCAGGCGTCGTCGAGCGCCGCCAGCACGGCATCGCGGTCGCGCGCGAGCTCACCCTTCTGCACCCGCTCGATGAGCCGGTGCACGAGGCTGCCGAGCCACATCTGGTGGGTGGACTCCGGGTCGAGGCCGAGCTCGGCCTGGTAGAGGTACTGCAGGCCGCAGTTCTGCAGGCTCGACAGGCGAGAGTACGACGTGTGGATCTCGCGGTCGGCGGGGTGGAGCGGGATCCCGGGGTCGGTCCAGTCGCGGCCGCCCCACCACTCGGCCGGGCTCGCGCCCGCGTCGGGGAGCGCGGCGAGGGCCGCAAGCCGGTCGGCCGCAGGGACCGCCGGGTCGGCGAGCGAACGTCGCAGCGAAGCTTCCATCGCGCCGAGCGATGCCGCGAGCCCCGCGCTCGCCCCGGAGGGCCCCGCCCAGGTGAGGCCGAGACGCTCGGCGAACCGCGACGGCGTGCGAGGGTTGCGCGCGCTGGCCGACTCGCTCGCGAACAGGACCGTCCTCGGCGCGCGGGAGATCGCCAACCGGAACAGCGCCCGCTCCTCGACCAGCAGGTCGCGGAACCGGTCGGCCCCGGTCTTCACCTCGAGCAGGCGGCCGAGGTCGACGACCGGCTCGCGGTGGCCCAGGCTCGGGAACTCCCCCTCGAGACAGCCGGCCACCATCACCACGTCGAACTCGGCGCCCTGCGCGAGGTGCGCGGAGAGCACGCGGACGGCTCCGGGGCGGCGCTCCTCGGGGGGGATCCAGGGGTCGGGGCCGAACTCGGCCGCGTCGAGCGTCGTGAGGTAGTCGGCGACCGAGCCGCCCATCGGCCGCTCGGCGAACCGGCCGAGCACGTCGGCCATCGCGGCGAGCGCGTCGAGGTCCCGCTGGCGCTCGCCCGACTCGACCAGCTCGCCGAAGGCGGGCAGGTGGGACCAGAGCCAATAGAAGGCGCGCTCGGGCGAGTCGTGCTTCGGAAGCTCCCCGAGCACCTCGCGGAACCGCTCGACCGCGGCTCGAAGGTCGTCGTCGCGAGGGAGCGGACCTGATTCGACCAGCTCTCGGAGGGAGACGTCGCGGCGGCGCGCCTCGCGACGCAGCCGACGAAGCGCGTGGGGATCGAGGCCGCCGACCGGCGAGACGAGCAGCGGCTCCAGCAGCTCGTCGCGCCGCTCGGGCCGCCACACGTAGCGGAATGCGTCGATGATCGGGCGGTTCGCCGGCTCGGAGGCGACCGCCGCGGCCTCGGCGACCACCACGAACGGGACGCGGTGCCGCCCCAGCGCGTGGCGGAGCAGGGGAAGGTACGAGCCGTAGCGCCGGACGATCACCGCCATGCGGTCCCACGGCACGTCGTCGTCGACGCGGGCTCGCAGCAGCTCTTCGGCGACCGCCTCGACCTCCTCGCCGGGGTGGACGAGCAGGCGCGTCTCGACGCCCGGGGGCGCGGGCGGCGCCTCGGCGAGCGGCTCGCCGTGCTCGAGCGGCGCCAGCATCGACGCGTCGACGCGATGGCTCCGCGGCAGCTCGACGCTGGCCAGCGCCGGGAAGGTCGATCCGATGCGCCGCAGCGGCTCGAGGCTCCCGCCCTTGTAGGTGAAGACGTGGCCGAGCGGGTCGGCGGCCACCACGAGGCTCGTCGCCCTCGCGACCAGCGCGCGGACGATCGCCTCCGTCGCCGGCGTCGCGTCCTGGTAGTCGTCGACGAGCACGTGGTCGAAGCCCGGGGAGGGGTCTCGCTCGAGCACGGCCGCCGTCTGCGAGAGCAGGCCGGCGAAGTCGGCCCGTCCGGCCGAGCCGAGCGCGTCGAGGTAGCGCCGGTAGAACCCGGCCACCTCCCGGTAGTCCTCGCGCCCGGAGACCTGCACGAGCGCCTCGAGGTCCTCGGGCGAGAGCAGCCGCTCCTGCGCGCGCAGGCAGAGGTCGGCCAGCTCGCGCGCGAACCCGGCCGCCCCGAGAAGGTGGCCGAACGACGGCCACTCCTCGGATGCCTCCCCGGTCAGCAGCTCGCGGACGAACGCGTACTGCTCGGGCGCCGAGAGCACCTGTGGCGGGGCCGCGTAGCCGAGGTCCTCGAACCGCTCCCCCAACACCCGGAACGCGAACCCGTGGACGGTCATGACGGGGAGATCGGAGAGCGACCGCGCGAACCGGCGCATGATCTGCTCCCGTGCGTCGCGAGCGGCCCGGCGCGAGAGAACGAGCAGGACCACCCGCTCGGGGTCGGCGCCCTGGTCGATCAGCCGGGCGAAGCGCTCGCGCAGGAGCGCGGTCTTCCCCGACCCCGGCGGCCCCGTGACGAGCATGGGCCCGGAGCCGTGCTCGAGCACGCGCTGCTGATCCGCATCCCAGTCCATGGCGCTCATCGTAGCGAGGGGGTCCGACATGAACCTCCCGCCATCCACCCTCTCTCCGCTACCTACCGTGGCGGTGGGCAACTGAGAGAGCGTGGGAGGGGCCGGCTACGCTCCGCGGCTACCCGCCGTCCTCGTCCTTGGGGCACTCGGTGAGGCCCGGGTCGAGGGCGGTGTGGCCGATGGTGGCCGAGGCCGTGCCATTGCCGGGGTAGGCGGCGACCAGCCAGATCGACTCGCCCTCGGCCGGCGGCTCGATGCAGGCGTCGGGCTCGAGGATCTCGTAGGTCGCGCCCTCCGCGGTGGACCGGACCTGGGCGATGCCGGTGTCGGCGCGGTTGGACGAGAGCGACGGGTAGCCGCCGACCTCGACCTTGCGAGCCATGACGCCGCCGTCGCGCAGGGTCGCCGAGGCGGTGCCGCCCGGCTCGAGCGTGGCGACCGTCCAGCGGTCCAGGTACGTGCTCCAATCGAGCGGCGCCTGCTTCCCCGCGATGTCGCCCCACGTGTAGCCGTGGCTCGTCAGCGCCGCCGATGCGAACGCGACGAGGTCCGGCAGGATCGACCCGCCGACGACCTCCTGGATGGCGCCCTTGTTGTCGGCCCACTCGGCCCCGTTCGACTGGTGCACCTTCATCGCGGTGAGCAGGGCCACCTGGCCGTCGGTGCCGTGGGTGCCGAACCAGGTGAGCCAGAAGTAGCAGGCGTTGTAGGTCTTGCCGGTGAACGGCCCGTTGGCGAAGGCCGCGTGGATGTCGGCGCCGTCCCAGCCGTTGCAGCTGTTCGAAGCCACGCTCACGGCGTTGCCGGGCACGGCCCGCCCGGTGCTGTACACGAGGCTGTTGGGCTGATGCGACACCGCGGAGTACTCGTGGGCGGTCTCCTGCATCCGGGCCGTCCCCTCGGAGAACGAGCTGGTCCGGTCGTTGAAGTTCGGCTTGCCGTAGGCGTTCTGCCAGTTGTGGTACATCTCGTGACCGATCACGGTCGAGAGCGCGTCGCGCTGATCGGGGTACTCCCAGCCGAGGGCGAGGAGGATCTGCTCGATCCGATTCGTGATGTGGATGTTGAAGATCGCGCTCCGTGACACGCAGGCCCAGCACGACGCCGCCGACGAGTCGTCGATGTAGATCGTGCCGATCTCGGAGTCCCATCCCTTCACGAAGCCCCACTGGAGAAACTCGTTGTAGTTCTCGACCGCGACGTCGCGCACCCGGCGGGTGAAGTCGACGTCGTGCACGCCGGTGTCCTGGCCGGCGTTCGGGCTGAACTGGGTGCCGCCGGTGCTGATGCGGATGGTGAAGCCGTCGGTGCCCCGGCCCTCGGTGACCGGCTCGGGAACCGCGTCGAGCTCGGGGAGCAGCGGCTCCACCTGCTCGACGGTCCCGACGGACGTCAGCTGGTAGGTCCGGGTCAGACCCGGCAGCGCGCCGATGCCCTCCCACTCCGCCTCGAACGGCCGGACGGCCAGGGCGGTCGCGGTCCAACGGGCGCTCCGGACGCCGAGGGCGTCGGCCCGGATCGTCCATCGCGCCAGGATGCCGTTGGTCCGGGCGTGGGTCTCCACCGAGTAGAGCCCGGTGGCGAGCTCCCGCGCGTCGCGCACGGTGACCCCGTCGAAGTGCGCCGCGCCCGCCAGGCTGGCGAACGCCCGGGCCATGGCCATCGGGTCCGCCGAGCGGCCGGACAGGCGCCAGGCCTCGTTCAGCGCCGAGGCCTCGCACCACTGGTCTCCCGCGAGGACCAGGCGGTGCCGGACCCCGGGGTAGATCACCGGCTCGAGGACGAGCGCGCTCTGGAAGCCGGCCACCCGCTCGACGGACACGAGCTCCGCGCCCGGGTGGACGAGCCGCCGGGCCGCCGAGGCGGCCGAGCCCGGCGCGCAGCCGGGTGTGGGGGTGGAAGCCGCGGCCGAGCCGAGCGAGGCGGCCACGATCAGGGCGGTCAGAACGGGGGCGATGCGGGACAGGCGGGCCATGGGCGACTCTCCTTCGTCGGGTGAGACCTACTTCTCCGCCGGGCCCGCGGAATCCTGCCACCGGCCCGGGCTGCCCACCTCAACGGGGCGATACCGGGCGCTCGGCTCTGAGCACGTGCACAAATGGATCGGGGGGCTCTACCGCGAATACCACGTCGTGGCGTTCGCCACCTCCGAGAGAGGATCGAGGATGTCCAACCCAGCCGCCCCGAGCCGGCGGGCTGCGCGTGCGGCTCGCGCCGTGGGCGGAGCGCTGGTAGCGACCCTGCTTGCGGTGACACCGGCCTCGGCCTACCCGCGGCCCGGGGCTGAGACGAGATGACCCCCATCACCGGCAGCGGCGCGAGGGCGGCGATCCTCGGTCTGCTCATCGCCCTCCTCGCCCCGCTCGTGCCGGTGGCCGCCACACCGGAGGCCCCCGGGTGCCCGCCCGGCTGCCGGGCGTGGGTGGCCCGGTGGGCGGGCCCCCACGGGGACATCGACACCGTGAAGGACGTCGCGGCCACGGCGGGGCGGGTGTTCGTGACCGGGTACGTCCGGCAGAGCAACCCCTCCAGCCCCTTCGACTGGGCCACGGTGGCCTACGAAGCCCAGAGCGGCACCCCGCTCTGGTGGGACCAGTACGGCGGGCCGCCGCAGGCCAGTGACTTCCCGGAGGCCATGATCCCCTCCCCCGACGGCGAGACCCTGTTCGTGACCGGTCGCCGCAGCGACCTCGACATCGCCACCGTCGCCTACGATGCCGCGACCGGGCAGCGTCGATGGGAAGAGGTGTTCGACGAGGGCGGCGACGACTCCGTGTTCGACATCGCGGTGTCGCCCGACGGCTCCCGGCTCTTCGTGGCCGGGACCAGCGTCCGTCCCGCGGTCCAGGGCACCAGCACCGACTTCACGTTGCTGGCCCTCGACGCCGCCACCGGAGCCATGCTGTGGAAAGCGCACTACGACCAGCTCCAGTTCGCCGACAACGCCCTGCGGGTCGCCGTGAGCCCCGACGGCGAGCGGGTGTTCGCCACCGGGCTGAGCTCGGGGGTGGTCTCCTTCTTCGACATCGTCACGCTCGCCTACGACGCGGCCACCGGGGAGCAGGAGTGGCTGGCCCGCCACGACGCGCGGGGATCGGAACAGCCCTCGGCCCTGGCGGTGCACCCCGACGGCTCGCTCGTCTTCGTGACCGGCGACGGCGGGAGCCCGGGAGTGGGCTCCGACTTCGTCACGCTCGCCTACGACGCCACGACCGGCGACGAGGTGTGGGCGTCCCGGTACGACGGGCCCGCCTCGGGGATCGACGTCGGGCGGGCCCTGGCCACCGACGGGCGCCTCGTCTACGTCTCGGGTGACGTGTCGGGAGCCACCACGGACATGGCGGTGGTGGCCTACGACGCCGAGGACGGCGGCCTCCGGTGGGCCACCCGCTACGACGGCGGGCTGTACGACGTGGGGATGTCGCTGTCGCTCGACGCCTCGCGCGAGCTGCTCTACGCCACCGGGACCAGCCAGTCCTCCCCGGGCGCCAACAACTACGTGCTGCTGGCGCTGGACGCGCCGACCGGCCTCCGCGTGTGGGAGTCGGTCTACGACAACGGGGCCGCGGACTTCGCCTCGTACGGCGCCGTGACCCCGGACGGCTCGCTCGCGTTCGTGGCCGGCTACAGCGAAGCCCCGGGCGGCGGGCCTGCCACCCGCGACTACACCACCGTGGCCTATCGGGGCGGGGCGAAGCTCCGGGCCCAGGACGGGCCGCACCTCCTCGACGCGGCCGGCGACGCCAACGCCACCGGCCTGGGTCGGGACTCCCGTCCCGCCTCGCTCGACGTGGCCGACCTCCACTCGGCCCGGTACGAGACCACCTACGTGTCGACCCCGGTCGGCGACGACGGGGTCGACCACGAGCCCGAGTCGCTGGTGATCGAGATCGGGACCGCCGCCCGGCCCGCCTCCGACTGGGCGCCCCTGTCGTGGGCGGTGTCGGCCTCGAGCGGCGGGTGCCGGAGCACCGTGCGCGTCGGGCTGCCGGGGCAGTCCATCTGGTGGGAACAAGAGGAAGGGTGTCCCTCGCCCGGGGTGTCGACACCGGCCGGGTGGACGGTGACGGTCACCGATCAGGGACTGGTCGTCGAGGCACCCTTCGAGACGCTCGGAGAGGACGGCCTGTCGCTCCTCGGGCCGGGCGCGGTCCTTCAGGCGACCGAGGCGACGAGCGCCGCGGGGGCCGACCAGGGGCGGATCGTGGTCGACGCCACCCCGATCGGCACCGGGTTCCGCGTGGGCGGCGACGTGCCCCCCGACGTCCCCTGCACCATGAACTGCCCGCCGTAGCGGGAGGGGCTCAGCCCGCGGGGCGCTCGCGCTCCGCCACCCAGGTGCGGAGCGGGCGGTAGGAGGCGGCGGGGTCCCAGCCGCCGGGGCGCTCGGGGGCGAACCGAACGCTGAAGCCCTCGGCGGCGCCGCGGACCTCGGCGGCGGCCATGAACCAGTCGAGGTCGCCGGGCTCCGCGAGGACAGGACCGCTCGTGCCCGCTCGCCGGCGGGAGGGGTCGTCGATCGCGACCGGTGACACCCGGAAGATGCGCTCGAACGCGGCCCGGACCTGGTCGTCCTCGGCCTCGGTCACCCGGGCGCGCACGCCGTCCCACTCGGCGGCGCCGACGATGCGGCCGGGGTCGTCTGGGCGGGTCAGCTCGGCGCGCACGGGGCGCAGGATACCTCAGCGAACGGCGGGGCCGGTCTCCTCGCCCCGCCTCGGCCCCTCCTGGAGCATGTCCATGCTGCACTGCCGGCAGTAGCGGCTGCGGGGCGCGGCCAGCCGCCCGCAGCGCGCGCACGGCTTCTGCTCCACGAGGACGAAGTGGTCGACCGCGCCGCTGCGCGCCACCTTCCCCTCACGCTCGAGCTTGAGCAAGTGCGCGAGCACCGACCGCGCCGCGACCGGCTGCATCGGGCCGGTCACCTCCTCGCCGTAGATGCCCGGCACCATCTCGGCGGCGGTCCCCTTCCCGCCCGCCAGCGCCTCGATCACCTGCTCCTCGCGCCGCAGGCGATGCGCCGCGTACTGGTCGAGCTTCGCGACCGCGTCGAACACCGCCGGGCCGTGGCCGGGGTAGATGGTCCGCGGACCGAGCCCCCGCATCTCGTTCAGCGAGTGGAGGTAGGCGATCATGTCGCCGTCGGGCGGGTCGACGACGCTCGTCCCCCGACCCAGCACCGCGTCGCCGGTGAAGAGCGCGCGGTCTTCCTCCAGGAAGAAGGCGAGGTGATCCGCGGTGTGCCCGGGCGTGTGCACGGCCCGGACCGAGGCTCCCCCCACCTCGAGCACCTGATTGTGCCGGATCGGGCGCTCGTCGCCCTCGGGTCGGAACGCGTAGACCGGGGCCGCGGTCGCCTCGGCCAGCCGGGCCGCGCCGGGCGCGTGGTCGGGGTGCCGGTGGGTCAGGAGGATCGCGCCGACCGGCTCTCCCTCGTCGACCACCGAGAGGAGGTGGCCGGGATCGTCGGGCCCGGGGTCGATCACGATCGACGGCCGGTCGCCGATCACCCAGGTGTTCGTCCCCTCGAGCGTGAAGGGGCCGGGGTTCGGGGCGAGGACGCGCCGGACGCGGGTCACGACGACGAGGCGCCCCGGACGCCCTCGGGGAAGCCCACCCGCCGCCGGGTGGTCGCGATCGGGGGGGCGACCTGCCGCACCTCGAGCGCCAGCACCTCCTCGACCGTCCGGCAGCGCGCGAGCGCCTCGAGCATCACGAGGGTCGGCCACATCAGCGGCGCCTCGCCCGCGGCGTTCTCCGAGAGCACCGAGGCCGGGCCGACCCAGCGCGCCTCCGCGATCTCGACCCCGTCGGGGACCAGCCGGAGCCCCGCGGGCGCGGCCACGGCGAAGAACCGCGCGTCGAAACGAACCTCGAGGAACTCGGGCGCCACCCAGCGCGAGACCTCGACCAGCCGGGAGGGCATCGGCGGCCGGAAGCCGAGGCCCTCGAAGGGCCCCCCGGGCGGCGCCTCCGCGAGGCCGTCGGCCGTGAGCAGCAGCCCCGTCTCCTCGTACAGCTCGCGGACGGCGCAGGCCCGGGCGGCCTCGTCCTCGTCGGCGAACAGGCGGACGGCGAGCGCGGCGTCGTCGGCGTCGACCGTCCCGCCGGGGAATACCACGAAGCCCGGTGCGAAGCGGCTCCCGGGCGCCCGGCGAAGGGTGAGCACCTCCACGCGCCCATCGCCCTGGCGGGCGACGATGACGGTGGCGGCCGGGCGCGGCGGAACAGGGTCGATCACGCCGCGATTCTCTCAGAACGGCAGGGTCAGGCCGACAGCACGATGCGGCAGGCGTAGCCGAAGCGACGGTCCGGCAGGCCCAGGGGCGAGCCGGTGCGCCACTGGGGAAGGATCGGGGCCACCACCGTGGGCGCGCCGTTCGAGGAGCTGCGCATCGACCGCGCGTTGCCCTCCTCCTCCTTCTCACACTTCTTGTCGTGACCGTTCCCGTTCCCCTTGTCGTTGCCCTTCCCCTTGTCCTTGTCCTTGTCCTTGTCCTTGCACTTCGGATCGGGATCGGGATCGGGATCGGGGTCGGGGTCGGGGTCGGGTTCCTTCGGCACCGACAGCAGCCCCTCGGTGGGCCGGTCCCACTCCAGCACGTCGATGCCGTGGGAGGCGTCGAGCGAATAGATCACCCGGCCGGTGGGGTCGGTGGGCGGGAAGTGGGCCGCCCAGGTGGCGGTCTGGGGCGTGTAGAGATAGCCGATCTGCCGGATGTTCGCCGGGTCGCTCACGTCGAGCAGCCGCACGCCCTGCTCGTACCAGCCCTGCGCGACCACGTTGTGACGCACGTCGAAGTAGTGAGCCGAGCACACCGCGGCGGCGTTCCCCGTGTCGGCGAGGAGCTCGGTGGTCCATTGAGAGATCGGGGTCAGGTCGACGCCGGTCGGCTGTCCGGTGACGGGATCGAGCGGCAGGCGCCAGGCCTGGAACGAGCCGGCCCCGCGGCAGCCCGGCCGGTTGTAGTCCTCCTCGGTCACGTACACCACGTCGGAGCCGGCGAGCCGGCGGGAATTGTGGTGGATGTAGTCGTTGTACTTCGAGCCGTCGCCCGCCCCGAGCTCGGTGATGTAGGTACTCGAGCCGTCGGCGTTCGTCTTCGCGACCAGGTCGCCGAGCCCGGCGCCCGTGTAGCCCTCGGGAAGGCGATAGGCGAACGTGCCGCCGAAGCCCGTCACCCACACGAGGCCGTTACCGTCGACCTGCACGTCGTGGGTCACGATGCCGCCGCCGGCGGGGGTGGGGAACGTGCCGAGGTTCACCGGAGCCGCCGGGTTCCGCAGGTCGATCACCCGGATGGCCGAGCCGTCGGTGACCCAGGCGAACGTGCACCCGAGCACGCAGCTCGCGGTGTGCCCGGGCCCGCCGAAGACCTGCGCGGTGGCCACATTGCCACCCATGTCGTGCGCCGCAAGGAGCTGGGGGTTGGCGGGATCGGAGATGTCGATCACGTACAGGATGCCGGCCGACTCGGCGGCGTCGTTGCTGATCAGAAGGATGTCGCCGCCCAGGTCCACGTCCTCGTTCTCGAAGTGCGGGAGCGGCAGGGCCCCGAGGAGCTGGGGGCTTCGGGGGTCGGAGACGTCGTAGGTGGTGAGGCCGGTCGCGCCGGTCACGTACATCACCTCGCCGCGGAACCGCGCCCCGAAGACGCCCGGGCTCGGCAGCGTCCCGAGCAGCTCGATGTTGTCCGATTTGACGATGGAGTCCTCTGCCATCGCGGCGGCCGCAGGCACGCTGAGCGTCGTCGCGATGAGGGCGAGGAGGAGAGAAACGCGGGCCACGAGGTGGAGCGATCCGTGGCTCATACCTACAGGTTCGACGCCGCCCGGTTGCATACCTCCTGCTACCCTCGGCCTTCCCCGGAGGGAGCGGCATGGATCGACCCACAGAACCCCCCCTGGAACGACGGCTGATCGCCCGTATCCGTGCGAACGGCCCCATCACCTTCGCCGAGTTCATGGAGGCCGCCCTCTACGACCCCGAGGACGGCTTCTACGCGGGCCTCCCGGTCGGTCCCGACGCGCACTTCGTGACCAGCCCCCACGTGTCCGGCGCCTTCGCCGACCTGGTGGCCCGGCAGGTCGGCGAGTGCTGGGAGCTGCTGGGGAAGCCTCGGCCCTTCGTCGTCACCGAGCTGGGGGCCGGCGACGGGACCCTCGCGCGGGGCATCCTCGAGAGCGTGCAAGCGGTGCCCGACCTCTCGGAGGCGATCCGCTACTCGGCCGTCGAGCGAAGCCCCGCCGCGCGGCAGGCCCTGGCCGTGGCCGGCCTCGACCCCCGGGAAGCCCTCGACGGCCCGGCCCACGTGGTGATCGCGAACGAGCTGCTCGACAATCTGCCGTTCCACCGGCTCCGCATGCGCGAGGGGCACGTGGTCGAGGTGATGGTCGGGGCCGAGGACGAGCGGCTCGTCGAGGTCGAGGCCGAGCCCCTCCGGCACGTCCCGGCGGTTCTTTCGTCATCCGGCCACGCTCAGGGTGGCTCAGCGACGGAAGAACGAGCGGACCTGGCCGAAGGCGAGGAGCGCCCGGTCTCGCCGGCGGCGCTCTCGCTCGTCGAGGACGTGGCGAAGGCCCTCTCCCCCGGGTACGCGTTCTTCTTCGACTACGGGTTCGTCGCGGGCGAGGGGGCCGGCCCGGTGCACGCCTACCGCGATCACCGCGTCACCACCGACGTCCTCACCGATCCCGGAAGCCGCGACGTGACCGCGGCGGTCGATCTGGCCGCA
>DASWKG010000021.1:0-7103 GCA_036396755.1 Actinomycetota bacterium | reverse complement strand
TCCGAGGAGAGCTTCCGAAGCTGCTCCCGGCGCCCGATGAATCTCTCAGCCATGAGGGGGATGATCCTACCATTTAAGTCCCAACGTTGGGAGTCCCATCTTCGGGACTCCCAATTAGCATACTTCCTCCTGGTGGAGGTGAGGGGATTCGAACCCCTGTCCTCGAGTGTCCATCTGGGTCTTCTCCGGGCGCAGCCTGCGGGAAGTCTCATCCGGCGGCTCCCACAGGCGGAGCACCGCCGGACCAGCCTCACTGCGTTGTCCCGGGCCGGCCGTGAGGCGCAACCGGCCCGGTGAGCCTGCTGAGTGACGCCCGATCCGCGGCCACAGGCGGTCCGCGGGGGACGGCTACCTAATCAGGCAGCAAGCGCGAGGTTATCGGCGCTTAGTTTGTTCCCGGCTCTTTAACGAGGCATCCGGGGACCTCGGCCCGCTTCTCCCAGGTGGTTACCACCCAAGTCGAAACCAAGTCACCCCCAATATTCAGTTGCATCAAGTATAGCGGCGCCTATCGCCTTCCCCGGCGGGCCAGCTCGCGCTGGACCTCCCGAGCGTGCTCGCGCTCGGCGATCGCCTGGCGCTTCTCGTGGCGCCGCTTCCCCTTGCCCAGGCCGAGCAGGACCTTGGCCCTGCCCCGCTTGAAGTACAGCTTCATCGGGACCAGGGTGAGCCCCCGCTCCTGAGTCTTCCCGATGAGGCGCCCGATCTCGTCGCGGTGAAGCAGCAGCTTTCGGGTCCGGAGCGGGTCGACCTCCACGTGGGTGCTGGCCTGGGCGTACGGCGGGATGTGGAGCTGCTCGAGCCAAACCTCGTTGTTCGCAACCCGGGCGTAGGCCTCGTTCAGCGACGCCTTGCCCGCCCGCAGCGATTTCACCTCGGACCCCACCAGGACGATCCCGGCCTCGTAGGTCTCCTCGATCTCGTAGTCGAACCGCGCGCGGCGGTTGGTCGCGACCGTCTTCTCCTCGGTCGCCTTCTCCCCCGCCATCACGCGGCGGCGAGCAGGATCTCGAGCGCCCGGCGGAGCTGCGCGTCGCCGACGCCGCCGGGGAGCACGGTGACGTCGGGCTCGATGCCCCGGCCCTCGATCTGGTGGCCGTCGGGCGTGTAGAAGAACGCGGTCGTGTACTGGATCGAGGTCTCATCGGCCACGTCGGTCACGGTCAGCACCGAGCCCTTCCCGTAGGTGCGCGTCCCGACGAGGGTCGCGCGGTCGCGGTCCTGGAGCGCGCCGGCGACCAGCTCGGAGGCGCTCGCCGTCCCGCCGTCGACCAAGAGCGCGAGCGGGAACGACGGGAGCGCGTCCCCCTCGGCCTCGACGTCCTCCTCGGGGCTCCCGGGCTCGCGGATGTGCGCGACGACCCCGTCCTCGATGAACAGGCCGGCCACCTCGAAGGCCTCCGATGCGAGCCCGCCGGCGTTACGCCGGAGATCCAGCACGACCTGTCGGGCGCCGTCGCCGAGCAGGCCGCGGATCTTCGTGCCGAGCTCGTCGGCTGCGCCCGAGCCGAACTGGCTCAGCCGTACGTACGCCACGTTCCCATCGAGGAGCCTGCCCTGCACGTCGCTCGACTGGATGCGCGCGCGCTCGACCGAGAGCTCGAACGAGCGCCCGTCCCGGTGCACGACCAGGTCGATCGCGCTGCCCTCGGGCCCGCGGATGAAACCGGAGGCTTCGTCGAGGGTCAGCCCGGCAAGGGTGTGGCCGGCCGCCTCGACGAGGAGGTCGCCGGGCCGGAGCCCGCTCTCCTCCGCGGGCGTGCCCTCGACGACCGAGGTCACGCGCAGCCCGGCGTCGTCCTGCTCGAGCCACACCCCGATCCCGACGATGGAGCCGCCGAGGAGCCCGTCGACCTGGTCCTTCTGCTCCGGGCTCAGGTAGGCCGCGTAGGGATCCTCGAGCGCCTCGAGCATGCCCCGGATGGCCGCCCGGGCAAGCTCCTCCTCGGTGAGGCCGGCGGCCGACCCCTCGCGCAGGTCCCGCGCGGTCTGGAGCACCGCCTCGAACCCATCCAGCCCGCGATCGCTCGACAGGCGGAACCCCGCCATGAAGCTCGCCGTCGCCAGCGTGACCGCGATCGCGAGCGCCAGGACGGTGTTCAGGAGTCGCTGCATGCGTCCAGGGTACCCGGAGCCGGGCGCCACGGTCTCAGGTGAGGTACGGCTCGGGATCGACGGGCTCGCCGTTGATCCTGACCTCGAAGTGGAGGTGACAGCCGGTGGACCAGCCGGTCGTCCCAACGTAGCCGATGACCTCGCCCCGGCGGACGCTCTCGCCACTCGAGACCGCGAACGCGTCCTGGTGCGCGTACAGGGTCGAGAGCCCGTTGCCGTGGTCGATCACGGTCGCCTGGCCGTAGCCGCCGTTCCAGCCGGCCGAGATCACCGTGCCGTCCTCGGCCGCCCAGATCGGCTGGTCGCACTCGCCGTCGATGTCCACCCCGGAGTGGAACCGGGGGGTGCCGTAGATCGGGTGGATGCGCCAGCCGAAGCCGGACACGATCGGCCCCGCGGTCGGGTAGAAGAGCTCGCCGTCGTAGCTGCCCGAGCCGCTGGAGCCGCCGGCCTGGATGGCCCCCGAGATCCGCGCCGACTCGGCCTCGAGCTCCTCGACCGCCCGCACGTACCGGGCGCGCGTCGACTCGACGTCCTCGAGCGTCGCCTCCCGCTCGGCGATCGCGGCCTCGACCTCGAGGCGGATCGCCTCCTTCTCGGCCTTCAGGCGCGCGATGCGGCGCAGCTGCTCCCGGATCTCGTTGCGGCGGGTGGTCACGTCGCCTTCGAAGTCGTCGATCTGTCCCTGCTGGAGCCCCACCTGGTCGCGCGACTCCGTGACGCCGCGCACGACGAACGCGTCCGACCCGATGACGCTCTCCATGAACGAGACGCGGTCGGTGAGCGAGCGGAGGTCGTCGGACTCGAGGACCATGCCGAGCAGCCCCACCGGGCCCAGCTTGTAGGCAGCGGCAGCGTGCGCGTCGAGGATGGCCTGACGCCGATCGAGCTCGGCCTGGGTCTCGTCGAGGCGGCGGGTCCAGATGCGGAGCTCGCCACGGGTCAGCGCGAGGAGGCCGCGGACGTCCGTGAGCCGGGCGTTCGACTCGGCGAGCGCGGCCTCGAGCTCCTCGATCGTGCCGGTGAGCTCGACGCGCTGGCGGTCGGACTCCTCGAGCGCGTCGAGCAGGCCGCGCCGCTGCTCCCCCGCCTCGCGGATCTTCTCGCGGCGGCGGTCGATCTTCTTCTCGATCTGCTCCAGCTCGTCGTCCGGGCCCGTGGCGGCGACGTGCGCCGGCAGCCCCGCGGGGATGAGCACCGCGAGCGCGCACGTGATCGCGAGTGAGGCGCGCCTCATCATGGTCTCTCGTACGGGGGGAAGAGCATCGTATGTCAGGTTCGGGACGGTTTCAACGTCCGGCGTCAGACCTCGAGGAAGCGCCGCATCGCGAGCAGGCTCGCCGCCGCGGCGATGACCACACCGGTCGCCAGCAGGATGGGCACCGTGAAGAGCACGTGGCTCGTCCCGAACCACGGGATGAACCCGAAGAGCGACTGGCTGCGGAGGGGGTCGATGAACAGCACCTTCATCACGAACAGGCCGAGGACGGCCATCGCCGCGCCGAGCAGCCCCTGGACGGTCCCCTCGATGAGGAACGGCACGCGGATGAACCAGTTGGTCGCGCCGACGAGCTTCATGATCTGGATCTCGCGGCGACGCGCGAACACCGCCATGCGCACGGTGTTGCCGATGAGGCCGGCCGCGGAGATCAGCATGATCGCGGCGACCGCCATCGCGCCCGTGCGGAGGATGCCGGTGACCGCGAGGAGCTTGTTCAGCACCGCGCGCTCGTCCTTCACCTCGTCGATCGCGGGCTCGCCCGAGAGGCGCGCGGCGATCACGGAGAACTGCTCGGGGTCCTTCAGCTTCACGCGGAAGGACTCGGGCAGGGCATCGGCGGTCACGTTCTCGACGATCTCGGGCGAGTCCTTGAAGAGCTCGATGAACCGCTTGTAGGCGTCGTCCTTCGACTCGAACTCCACCGCGTCGACCTCGGGCATCGCGGTGATCTTGTCGCCGAGCGCGGTGATCTCGTCGGTGGAGACCCCCTCGCGGAGGAACACCGAGACCTCGACCCGGCTGGCCCAGTCGCCGGCCATGAGGCCGACCTGCCGCTGGACGAGCAGCGAGCCGCCGAGCAGGAACAGGGAGATGAACACCGTGGAGATGGCGGCGAACGTGACGAGGGCGTTGCGCCGGAGCGCGGTCAGCGTCTCGCGGAAGAAGTAGCCGAACCTACGTCCCATAGCCGTACACCCCTCGGGCCTGGTCGCGAACGACCTTGCCCTCCTCCAGCTCGACCACGCGGCGGCGCATCGCGTCGACGATCGCGTTGTCGTGGGTGGCCATGATGACGGTGGTGCCGGTTCGGTTGATGCGGTCGAGGAGCTTCATGATCTCGACCGAGGTCGTGGGGTCGAGGTTCCCCGTGGGCTCGTCGGCGAGCAGGATCAGCGGCCGGTTGACGAACGCGCGCGCGATCGAGACGCGCTGCTGCTCGCCGCCGGAGAGCTCGTTCGGGTAGTTCTCGAGCTTCGAGCCCAGACCGACCAGCTCGAGGATCTCCGGAACGCGCTTCGCGATCACGTGGCGCTGCTTGCCGATCACCTCGAGCGCGAACGCGACGTTCTCGAAGACCGTCTTGTCGGGGAGCAGCTTGAAGTCCTGGAAGATGGTCCCGATGTTGCGGCGCAGGTACGGCACCTTCCAGGACGAGAGCGTGCCCACGTTCTTGCCCGCCACGTAGATCGTGCCCTTCGTCGGCTCCTCCTCCTTCAGCAGGAGGCGGATCAGCGTGGACTTGCCGGAGCCCGACGGGCCCACGACGAAGACGAACTCGCCCTTGCCGACCTCGACGGAGACGTCCTCGAGGGCGACGACGGAGTCCTTGTAGATCTTGGAGACGTGATCGGTCTTGATCATGAGGAGGAACCGCCGCGCATGCTAGCAGACCCCAGAACCGAACGGAAACACCTTCGTCCGATTCGCGACGTTTACCCCGTCAGCCGATGGACGCCAGGAACTCCCCCACCTCGGCCGCGACGCGGTCGCCCGTCAGCCCGTACTTCTCGTACAGCTCGGCGGGCGTGCCCGACTCGCCGAACGTGCGCAGCCCGATCACGCGAAGCGGAACGCCGGAGCCGTGCGCCGCGAGCGTCTCGGCGGTCGCGCTCCCGAGCCCGCAGAACGCGCTGTGGTCCTCGACCGTGACGAGCGCCCCGCAGTCGGCGGCCGCGGCGATCACCGTCTCCTCGTCGAAGGGCTTGAGGGTCGGCACCCCGATCACGCGCGCCTCCACGCCGTCGGCGGCGAGGAGGCCGGCCGCCTTCATCGCCTCGCCCACGGTCGCCCCGGTGCCGAGGATCGCCACGTCGGTGCCGTCGCGGTAGCGCACGGCCTTCCCGAACTCGAAGCGGTAGCCCTCCGGGGATACGTCCTGGACGCCCTGGCGGGTGAGCCGCAGGAACGCCGGCCCCTCGTGGTCGACGAGGTACCGGACCACCTGGCGGGTCTCCTCGGCGTCGGCGGGGTTGAGGATCGCCATGTTCGGCAGCGTGCGGAGCGCGCCCATGTCCTCGAACGCCATCTGCGAGTAGCCGTCCTCCCCCACCCCGATGCCCGAGTGGGTCCCCACGATGCGCGCGTTCGCCTCCTGGAACGCGATCGACACGCGGATCGTCTCGAAGCGGCCCGCCACGAACGTCGAGAACGAGCACGCCCACGGGACCTTGCCCGACAGCGCGAGCCCGGCGGCGACGCCGAGCATGTTGCTCTCGGCGATGCCGCACTCGACGAACCGCTCGGGGTACCTCTCGGCGAAGGCCTCGACGCGCGTCGAGTCCTTCAGGTCGCCGGTGAGGACGACGATGCGCTCGTCGCCGCCGGCCTCGAGGATCGCCTCGCCGAACGCGTCACGCGTGGCGGCGCCCATCAGGCCCCCCCTCGCAGCTCGGCGAGCGCTCGCTCCGCCTCCTCGGCGTTCGGCGCCTTGCCGTGCCACGCGGGGTTCAGCTCCATGAACGAGACGCCCTTGCCCTTGATCGTGTGCGACACGATCATCGTCGGCCGGCCCGTCACCATCTCGGCCTCGTCGAGCGCGTCGACGACCTGCTCCATGTCGTGGCCGTCGATCTCGCGGACGTGCCAGTCGAACGCGCGCCACTTGGCGACGACCGGCTCGATGTCGAGCGTCTCGGCGACCTTGCCGGTCTGCTGCACCTGGTTCTGATCGAGGATCGCGCACAGGTTGTCGAGGCCGTGGCGCGGCGCGAGCATCGCCGCCTCCCACACCTGTCCCGCCTGCGACTCGCCGTCGCCGAGCATGCAGTAGACCCGCCAGTCGGCGCGGTCGAGCTTCGAGGCGAGCGCCATGCCCACCGCGACCGACAGCCCCTGGCCCAGCGAGCCGGTGGAGGCCTCGATCCCCGGGAGCCTTGTGCGGTCGGGGTGGCCCTGGAGGCGCGTCCCGAGCTTGCGGAGCGTCTTCAGCTCGTCCTCGGGGAAGAAGCCGAGCTTCGCCATCGCCGCGTACACGATCGGGATGCAGTGGCCCTTGGAGAGCACGAAGCGGTCCCGGCCGGCCCAGTCGGGCTCCTCCGGCTTGAGCCGCAGCTTGTGGAAGAACAGCGCGGCCACCACGTCGGCCGCCGACAGCGTGCCGCCCGGGTGGCCCGAGCCGGCCTCGGTCAGCATCTCGATGTCGGTGATCCGAAGCTCCCGCGCGATGCCCTCGAGGCGCGAGACGAGGGCCGAGCGGTGGGCGTCGGTGGCGGTGTCGGGAGTGGTCATGACCGGAGTCTATCGCCGGAGCCCAGGCGGACCGCAACCTGCTCGACGCGCTCTCGGCTACCTACCGCTGGCGTGGGTAACGCAGAGCGCGTGGGAGTGGGGCTACTCGGCCGACCCGGCCTCGCCCGTGGCGCGCTTGCGCAGGTACTCCTCGATCAGGCGGTCGAGGTCGCCGTCGAGGACGCGGTCGACGGCGCCGATCTCGAGGTTCGTGCGGTGGTCCTTCACCATCTGGTAGGGCTGGAGCACGTACGAGCGG
>DASWKG010000020.1:0-8644 GCA_036396755.1 Actinomycetota bacterium | reverse complement strand
CAGCGCTACGTCGGCGGGTAGATCAGCGACCGGGCGTCGCGAGCCTCGTGTGCCTGCGAGCCGCTCGGGCGAGTCGCTCGTCGGCGGTCAGCAGCTCTCCATCGAGCCGCTCGGCGAGCGCGACGTACGTGGCGTCGTACGCGGAGAAGTTGTCCCGCAAGCTCAGGATGCGCGGGAGCAGCCGCTGGTGCCCGTGACGGGTGAGGGGAAGGTCCAGGTAGTCCTCGATCGCCTCGGCCGTGCGCTCTTCGGAGAGCACACCCCGCAGCATCCCGCGGCGAAGTCCCGCGGCCACCTCGACGTCGCAGAGGGCCGGGACGTGGAGGTCCGCGTCCGACGCCCGGACGACCGCTTCCACCGACGCCGCCCGCTCCGTCCTCAGCAGGTACTCGACGAGGGCCGACGCGTCGGCGACGACGACCCTCAGGAAGCCTCCCGGCCCGCTCGCTCCTCCCGGATCAGCTCGGCGGCCGATGCCCCCAGCTCGACGGGTGCCCGGCCCGACACCCGCTCGAAGACCTCCTCCGCGGGCGGCCTGGCCACCTCTCGCTCAAGGACGTCCTGAACGAAGTCGGTCAGGGTCTGTCCGCGTGCCCTCGCGCGCCGGACGAGCTCGCGATGGAGCCGGTCGGGCACGTCCCGCACCTGGATCATCTTCGACATGTGCTCAGCATGTCACATGCGGAGCACATGTTCAAGCGACGGCCGACCTCGGCTGCTATCCCGGCACGATCTGGGCGTAGACCCACTGGGCCGAGCCCGTGTAGAGGTCGATCGAGGCCATCTCGGCGCCCTCGGGGATCGTCTCCACGGCGTCCCGGCTGTCGTTGCCGCCCGCGAAGCTCATGCTGGTGCAGCTTGGGCCCGTGTGGAACCAGATGTCGAGGTCGTAGGGGCCCTGGGAGCTGCCGATCGCCTTGAGCTTGTGCGTGCCGTCGGCCGCCTCCGGGGGGATGGGGACGATGATCCCGTCGGTGCCGTTCGTCGGCCCGTACGGGTCGCCCTGCCGGCAGCCGTTCTCCGCGATGCCGCCGGTGGTCCTCGTCGCGGGGTTCGGCGCCTTGACGAGCGCCTTCGCCACCGGGTCCTGGATGAACTCGAACACGTCGAGGCCCCGGCCGCCGAGGTCGCCGACGTAGACGACGCCGGCGTGGTAGAGGGCCGTCCAGGAGTTCATGCCCTCGGCGATGTAGCGACCGGCGCGCTTCGGCTGTGCCGGGTCGCGGAGGTCGACCACCTGCAGGCCCGCGACGTACGCGCCCATGAACACGTGGCGATCGTGCGAGCTGAACACGTGCGAGCCCGCGCACACCGGCGCGTCCTGCGTGCCCGCCCCGATCGCCCACTCGCCGAGCTTGGTCGCGTGGATCAGGTCGTCGGAGATGTTCACCGTGTAGAGGCGTCCCTCGTTGCAGCCGTTCGTGAGGTCCTCGTCGGCCACGAAGATGGTGTTGGGGTCGCCGTCGAGGAACTGCGCCTCGTGCAGGTAGCCGATCGCGTTGTGGCCGGCGCCGGTCGGGTTCTGCCACTTGCTGATCACGACCGGGTCCCGGGGGTCGCTGATGTCGATGACGTACACCGCCCCGCTCGTGTTGCCGCCGCCCGCGGCCGCGAGGAGCGCGATGTCGCGCTGGCCGTACGTCGGGTCAGGGATGCCGTCGCCATCGAGGTCCTCCCACTCCCACTCGGGGAGCAGGATCGTGCGGTCGACGTAGATCTCGATGTCGTGCGTGTGGTTGAACACGCCACCGGCCGGCTTCGCGTAGTAGTCGCGGTACGGCGAGTTCAGCCACAGCGTGTGCGGGTTGCCCGCGAACAGCTTGGTCGGGGCCGCCGCCGGCGTGTTGAGGAGCGGGTTCAGGTCGTAGATGCGCAGCCCGTTGCCGCTGCCCCCGCCCGAGGGGAGCCACAGCTTGCGCGCGTCGACGATGTCGCCGTTGTGTGCCTCGCCGTCGGTGCCCCCGCGCGTACGCCACAGGAGCTGCGGAGCCGCGGGGTTCGTGAAGTCGAGGAACTCGGTCTGCGTCGTGGTGGAGGCGCGCGAGGTGCCGCCGAGGCTCACGATGTGCCGTCCGTTCCACACGGCCGCGTCGGGCACCGCGTCCGCCCGAACGCCGGGGTCGGCCCCGTCGGTGTTGGACGGCCCGGGGAGGTACTGCCCGATCTTGACGGGGGCACGCGGGTTGGTGATGTCGTAGGCGGTCAGCCCGGTCCCGTAGTTGCCCATGTAGAGGCGGTTCCCCTCGACCACCACGTGGCCGCCGGTGCTCCCGGGGACCGTCGTGAGATGACGCACGTTCTCCTGCGTGGACACGGGCGTGCTCACGCCCTCGGCGCCGGCGGGCGCGAGACCTGCGGCGATGCCGACGATGAACACGATGGGCACGATCAGCGGGCGCTTCATCCGTCTACCTCCGTTCGGGCGGGTTCGGAGGTTGCTTCACCGCGGGGGCGGCCGAACCCTTCGTGCAGGTGCACAGTCTGACGGGGATGAACCGGTCAAAAGGGGACCTCCGGGACAGGTGTTTCGGGGGCGCGGGCCCGGCGTCGCTGGCGCTGGCCCCGCAGGAGCAGGAGCGCGAGGCCCGTCAGCGCCACGATCGCCGCGGCGAAGTAGACGGCTCGCAGGCCGGCGACGTCGGCCACCACGCCGAGCGAGACGGGGCCGAGGCCGAAGGCGAGGTCGACGAACGCGGTGAAGGTCCCGATCGCGGCGCCGCGCTCCCCCGGCGGCGCGCCCGAGACGGCGAGCGTCATGAGCGCCGGGAACGCGAGCGCCGACCCCACCCCGAGCACGATCGTTCCCCCGAAGAGCCCGGCGTTCCCGGGCCAGGCCCCGATGGTGAGCAGGCCGGCGGCCGAGATCGCCAGCGCGGCCCTGGCGGCCCGCCCGGGGCCGAGCTTGTCGGGGAGCCGCGCCCCGAACCCTCGGATGAGGATCACGACGACCGAGAAGGTGAGGAAGACGTACCGGGAGTCCCCGAGGTCGCGAGCACGCGTGAAGAGCGGTGTGAAGGCGAAGAACCCCGCCATCCCCATGATCGCCGCGAGGATCACGGAGCCCGGAAGGATCGCGGCCGGGTGCACGAGGCGAAGCCGCCCGTGATCGCGGACGGCCGGACGTGTCTCCGGCACCCGCAGCGAGAGCACGAGCGCCATCGCCGCCGCCGCCGCGGTGAGCAGCCAGACCGGGGTGAAGTCGCCCGCCCGCACCGGGCTCTCACCGAGCAGCGCCTCCCCGATCAGCGGCCCGATCCCGATCCCCGCGTAGAGCGCGAGCGAGAAGAACGACACGGCCTCGCCGCGCCTCCCCTCCGGCGCGAGGTCGTTGATCGCCGTCGCCGCTCCGACGAAGAAGAACGCGGCCCCCGCGCCGGTCGCGAGCCGCATCACGATGAGGAGCCACACCGTCTCCGACAGGATGTAGCCCGCGACCGAGAGCCCGAACAGCGCGGCGCCGATCAGCATCACCGTTCGCCGGCCGCGGAGGTCGGCGAGCCGCCCGATCAGCGGCCGCAGCAGCAGCGCCGAGACGCTGAAGGCCCCGACGACGAGCCCGACGACCGCCTCGCCACCGCCGAGCGGCCCCTTGACGTACAGGGGAACCGAGGGGAGCAGGGCTCCCTCGGCGATGAAGTAGCCGAGGGTCGCGAACGCGATCAGCAGGAACGCAGGGGTGACGAGCCGCTCACGCCTCGCCGCTCCGCTCACTCCGTCCACCCCCCACCATCCTCCGAACGCCGGAGCGTATCATCGCGACATGTGGGGCGAACGGGCCGATGCCGGGCCGGCTGCGCGCGGCGGCTCCTCGCGATGAAGCGCATCCTCGCCACCACCGATCGGTCCGAGACCGCGGAGCGAGCCCTCGCCTGGGCGGCCGACCTGGCCGCCCGCCTCGGCGCCGAGCTGTTGGTGCTGCAGGTGCTCGAGCCCGACGCGCAGGCGCCCGCAGCCCGGGTCCGCGTGGCCGTCGACTCGCTGGGGCAAACCGCGACCGAGCTCGCCGGCCCGGGCGCGAAGGCCCGCGTGGAGGTCGATGAGGACCCCGCCGCGGCCATCGTGCGGGTGGCCGCCGAGGAGAGCGTCGACGCGATCGTCGTCGGGAACCGCGGCATGAGCGGACGAACGGAGTTCCTGCTCGGCAACGTGTCGAACCGCGTGACCCACACCGCCCCGTGCGCGGTGATCATCGCCGACACGCGCGAGGAGGGAGCGCGCACGACCGTCCACCCGGGCGAGCCGGCGCAGGAGCCGAAGAGCTCCCTGCTCGGCCGGGCCACCCACATCGGCAAGGTGCTGCGCACGAGCGGCCTTCGGCAGATGCTGCGCCCCGATCTCCCCGACGACGAGCTGCGCGAGTACGCGCGCTCGCTGCGGGCCGCGCTCGAGGAGCTGGGCCCGACGTTCGGCAAGCTCGGACAGGTGCTCTCCACCCGGCCCGACCTCCTGCCGCAGGTCGTGATCGAGGAGCTCTCGACGCTCCACAGCCGCGTGGCGCCGCTCACCGAGGCCGAGGCCGTGCGGGTGATGGAGCAGGAGCTGCGGGTCCCGTGGGAGGACGTGTTCGCCCACATCGAGCCCGAGCCGATCGCGGCCGGCACGATGGCGCAGGTGCACGCCGCGCGGCTGATGGACGGCACCGAGGTCGTCGTGAAGGTGCAGCGGCCCACGGCGCGGCACGACATCCTCCGGGACCTCGAGCTGCTCCGGATGTTCGCCGACAAGATCGGCGACAAGCCGACCGTGCGCGGCATCATCGACATGCCGGGGATCGTCGACGAGCTCTCGCGGGCGCTGATGGAAGAGCTGGACTCCCGGATCGAGGTGGCCAACGGGGACCGCCTGCGCGAGGTCCTGTCCCCGTTCCCGCGCCTCGACGTGCCGCGGACGCACAAGGACTACTGCACCGACCGCCTCATCGTGATGGACGCGATCCGCGGCGTCCGCCTGGCGCAGGCGCCCGAGAGCGTCGAGCGCAGGGAGGCCGCGCGCCAGCTCCTCGAGTCGTACTATCGGCAGATCCTCGGCGAGGGCTTCTTCCACGCGGACCCTCACCCGGGGAACCTCCTGTGGGCGGACGGGAAGGTCTGGTTCCTCGATGCGGGGATGACCGGCGAGGTGGGCCCCGAGGTGCGCGGGATCCTGCTGCTCATCATCCTCGCGTTCTGGCAGCGGGACGTCGCGTTCCTCTCCGAGCTGGTGCTCATGCTGACCGGCGACGACCAGCGCGACGACATCGACGTCGAGGGGTTCCGCCGAGAGCTCGGCGGCATGGTCGACCGGCTGAGCGGGTCGTCGCTCCAGGAGATCCAGCTCGGCCCGCTGCTGCAGGAGATGACGGACATCGCGGT
The DNA here is from genome assembly GCA_036396755.1 of Actinomycetota bacterium. Lineage (GTDB taxonomy): Bacteria > Actinomycetota > UBA4738 > UBA4738 > CALAEC01 > DASWKG01. The sequence continues at coordinate 3,293 of DASWKG010000020.1, read as the reverse complement.
CCGGCACCGCGTGCGCGTGCCGGCGTCGCTCGCCCTCACCGGGAAGGCGCTGGCGCAGGTACAGCTCGTCGTGGCGCAGATGGACCCCGAGCTCGACCCGTTCTCGGTTGCCGGCGGCTACTTCATGAAGAGCATGACCGACCGCGTGCTCGGGGGAGACCCCAAGCGGCTGTTCTACGAGGGCCAGAAGCTCAAGCTCCGCGCGACGCGGCTGATCGAGTCGGTCGAACGGCTCGCCGGGGCGCGACCGGGGCCGAACCTGCAGATCGACTTCCGCGGGACCGAGCGGCTCGAGCGGACCGTGCGCCAGACGGGCCGGCGCCTCTCGCTCGCGATCGCCTCGGGCTCCGCGCTCGTCGGGACCGCGGTCACCGCGTCGGCGGACGTCGCCGGATGGATCCCGGTCACCCTCGGGGTCACCGGGGGCGTGCTCGCGGCCGGCCTGATCGCCGACCTCCTGCGCGGGTCGCGGGGCTAACCGATCCGGAGGCCCTCGGCCGCCACCGGGCAGAGGTACGCGAACGTCTTCGACATCTCGAACGGCTGGGCGACCTGCGAGGCCGGGATCAGCGGCGCGGACGAGGCGGGGTCCCCCGCCTCGCCGGTGAAGCGGATGATGTCGACGCCGCGCGAGTTATCGGCGATGTAGACCTCGCCGTTGTGCCAGTACGGCGCCCAGGTGCTCGCGCCGTTCGGCCGGTAGTAGCCGATCTGCGTGATGTCCTTGGGGTTCGACACGTCGAGGAAGCGCGTTCCCTGCCCGTAGAAGGCGTAGGCGAGCACGCCGTCGCCGCGATCGGCCATGTAGTGGGCCGACGCGCATCCGGTCGAGCCCTCGGCGCCCTGCGGCGTCCAGGTGTCGAGCACCCGCATGCGGAACTTCGCGGTGGGCGTGCTCCTCCATCCCTCGCCCTCGTAGGAGCCGCGGAGGTCGTAGGTGGCGAACCGGCCCGACTGCGCGCAGTTCGAGGTGATGTTCTCCTCGGTGCCGTACAGGACGTGGCCGAGCGTCTCGTCCTCGGGCGTCTCGGGGTCGTCCTCGTCGGGGATGTTCGCGCTCGGGTTGCGCCACGCGTTGTGCATGAACTTCGAATAGGTGCCGCCGGAGGCGCCCTCGCCCGCGTACGGGGTCCCGCCGCCCCCGTAGGGGATCGGCGAGCAGCCGGTCGCGGTCGCCATCTCGCCGGTGAGCGGGTTCCGGTGCGTCCCGGTGGTCCAGTAGCCGCGCACGCCGCCGTCGCCGGAGACCCAGGCGATGCCGTCGGCGTCGACCTGCACGTCGTGCGCGTAGTTCGTCACGCCGTCGTCGCGGCCGAGGTCGATCGGCTGCGGGCACGCCACCGGGTTCGCGGGGTCGCGGACGTCCGTCGCGTAGATCGGACGGCCGGTGTAGCCGGGCTGGGTCTGCGCGTTGGCGTAGGGGCCGCCGGTCCAAAGGAAGTCGCAGCTGTTGATGCACGTCGAGGTGTGCCCGGCCGGGACGAGGAAGAAGCCGACCTGCACGAGGGCGTGGGGGTTGCTGGCGTCGATGATGTGCACCGCGCCGTAGGGGAACGTGGCGCCGGAGGTCGCCGAGGTCGTGAAGCCGCGGGGGTCGCGGCTGAGGAAGACGCGCTTGCGGACGGGGTCCACGTCCATGTCCTCGTTCTCCCACAGGTACATGGGGAGGACCCCGAGGAGCTCGGGCGTCGAGGGGTCGGAGATGTCGTAGGCGGACAGCCCGATCTGACGGGACACGAACATCGTGTCGCCGATGAAGTTCACCGCGATCGCGCCTCGGAGGTCCGAGATCGTCGCGATGCACTCCACGTTCGCGGAGACCGCGCCGGCGGGACAGGGGATGGCGTCCGACGTTGCCGAGGTGCGGGCTGCGGCGGGCGGGATGATGCCGGCGAGAAGCAGCAGGCCGGGGAGCATGACGGTGGTGAGCCTCGAGCGCATGGACACGTCCTCCTGAGGGGTCGGGAGGGGCTTCGCCACGGCACCGCGGCGTCCCTTCGTGCAGGTGCACAAAGGCCCCGGGACCCCCGGGGCCGATCGTGCCCGATCCGCGCTACTCGGACTTGTCGAAGTCGAGCGCGCAGGAGTTGATGCAGTAGCGCTGGCCGGTGGGCGTCGGGCCGTCGTCGAAGACGTGGCCCAGGTGCCCGCCGCAGCTCGCGCAGACGACCTCGGTGCGCAGCATCCCGTGGCTCATGTCCTTCCGAAGCTCGACCGCGTCGGAGTCCATCGGGTCGAAGAAGCTGGGCCAGCCGGTCCCCGACTCGAACTTCGTGTCGGAGCGGAACAGCTCGGCGCCGCAGCCGGCGCACCGGTAGATGCCGTCGTCCTCGTTGTGGACGAGGTGCCCGGTGAACGGGGCCTCCGTGGCCTGCTGGCGGAGCACCGCGTACTGCTCGGGGGTCAGCTCGCGCCGCCACTCCTCGTCGGTCTTCTGGACCTTGGGGTTCATCGCATCCCTCCTCGCTTCTCCAGGATCTTGCGAAGCCTTCGCTCTATCAAGAACGCCGCGGCGGCCATGAGTGTTCCGAGGACGACCCGCTCGATGCGCCCGGGCGGCCTCATCTGCCCTGGGGCGCGCGGCGGTTGAAGCGCTCCTGGGCGGCCGCCAGCCCTTCCCGGACCAGCGTGAGGACCGCGTCGGCGCCGTCGTCGGCGAGGAAAGCGGCCTCCTCGCGCTCGGCCTTGGCGAACGGCTCCAGCACGAAGGCGGCGGGGTCCTTCCGGCCCGAGGGACGCCCCACACCGAGCCGCACCCGGTGGAAGCCCGGGGACCGGAACGCCCGGGTGAGCGAGTCAAGGCCGTGGTGACCCGCGGTGCTGCCGCCCTGCTTCACCTTCAGCGCGCCGAACGGCAGGTCGATCTCGTCGTGGCAAGCGATCACGTTCTCGACCTCGATCCCGCGTTTGCCCGCGAAGCCCGCCGTCGGCGGCCCCGACTCGTTCATGAACGACTGCGTTCGTACCAGGTAGAGCGTCTCGCCGTCGACGCGGGCCTCGGCGGCATCGACCGCGTGGAAGCGCACCTTGCGGAGCCGGGCATCGAGGCGGTCGGCCAGCCGGTCGACCACCCACGCGCCGATGTTGTGGCGCGTGTCGGCGTACCGATCCCCGGGGTTGCCCAGCCCGACCACCAGCCAGGCGGGCACGAGCTATCCCTCGGAGGACGCTTCCTCGGAGCTCTCGCCGCCCTCGGCCGGGGCGGCCTCGCCCTCGCCCTCGGCGGCCTCCTCGCCCTCGGCGACCTCGCCCTCGGCGACCTCCTCCTCCGGGAGCTCGAGGACCGGCGGCGG
>DASWKG010000019.1:0-27140 GCA_036396755.1 Actinomycetota bacterium | reverse complement strand
CGGCGCCGCTCGGCGAAGGGCTCTTTCATGAGGTTCCGGTCGTCGAGGGCCAGCAGATCGAAGGCCACGAAGTGCGCAGGCGTCTGCTCGGCCAGGAGCCGCACGCGGCTGTCGGCCGGGTGGATCCGCTGCTGGAGCGTCTCGAACTCGAGCCGGGTCCCGGCCTCATCCGGCACGACGATCTCGCCGTCGACGACGGCTCGCTCGGGCAGGTTCGCCCGGACCGCCTCGACGACCTCGGGGAAGTAGCGCGTCATCGGCCGCTCGTTCCGGCTGCCGATCTCGACCTGGTCGCCGTCGCGGAACACGATCGAACGGAACCCGTCCCACTTCGGCTCGTACGAGAAGTCGCCATTCGGGATCTCGGCGACCGGCTTCGCGAGCATCGGCTTGACGGGAGGCATCACGGGCAGGCGCATGCCGGGACCATATCGTCACGGCGTCGCAACGCTCTATCGTCGAGCGGGAAGTGACCACGTCCCGGCTGAAACTCACTCGCGCGCAGATCCTCGCGTTCCGGCGTCATGTCGGCGCGCTCGACGAGCGGCTCCCACGCGGACGCCGCTCGCTCCGGCTGGCCGCGTGGGCCGGCTTGCAGGACAGCATGCCTCGGGCGGCACTCCTGTCGATCCACGCGCGCGTCGAGGGGACCGAGCCGTCCACCTGGGAGGACCCGTCGCTCCTCCAGCTCTGGGGGCCGCGGTACAGCATGTACGTCGTACCGGCACGCGATCTCGCGGTGTTCTCGCTCGGGAGGATGCCGGACGACGCTCGGGGACGCGGGGTCGCGGAGGACCTGGCCGAGCGCCTTCACGCCCGCCTGGGCGGCGCGAGGATGACCGACCGGGAGGCGGGGAAGGCGCTCGGCAACATCGGCAACCGGATCCGGTACGCCGCGACGACCGGCACCGTCGTGATCCGCTGGGAAGGAGCCCGGGCGCCGACCGTCTGGACGGTTCCGCGACCCGAGGTCGAGCCGCGCGAGGCCCGACTCGAGCTCGCGCGCCGGTACCTGCACGTCTTCGGCCCGACCACGCCCGAGTCGTTCGCCGAGTGGGCGGGGATCTCGACGCGAGCGGGCGTCACGGCGTTCGACGCGCTCCGCAGGTCGCTGACGCCGGTTGGGACGCCGATCGGCGACGCGTGGATCCTCGCCCGCGACGAGCCGGCGTTCCGCACTGCTCTCGGACCCACGGCGCCCGCGCGGCTCCTCCCGGGCGGCGACGCCTACTTCCTCCTCCAGGGAGCCGATCGCGAGCTCCTGGTCCCCGACGCCGATCGCCGCGGCGCGCTCTGGACCTCGCGTGTTTGGCCGGGTGCCGTCCTCGTCGGGGGGGAGATCGCCGGGACGTGGCGGCGCGCGAACGAGGTGGTGACGATCCAGACCTGGCGCCGGCTCTCGCGAGCGGCACGGGCGGCGGTCGAGGCGGAGGCGGAGTCCCTGCCGCTCCCCGGCCTCCGTCGGCCGATCCTCGTCCGCTGGGAGGGCTAGGACATGTCCAGCTCGGTCCTCAGCGGACCGCCTTCTTCACGAGCGCGGCGATCTTCGTCTCTTCGGCGGGGGTCAACTTCTTCAGCGCGAAGGCGGTCGGCCACAGGGAGCCTTCGTCGAGCTTCGCCTCGTCGCTGAAGCCGAACGTCGCGTACCTCGACTTGAACTTCTGCGCGCTCTGGAAGAAGCAGACGACCTTGCCGTCCTTGGCATACGCGGGCATCCCGTACCAGGTCTTCGGGGAGAGGTCGGGCGCGCTGCTCCTGATGATCGCGTGGATCCGCTCGGCCATGGTCCGATCCGATCTCGGCATCGCGGCGATCGCCGCCAGAGCGGCCCGTTCGTCATTCGCGCCGCGCGCCTCCGCCTTCAGCTCTTGGGCATACGCTTTCGCCGCGGCTCGTTCTTCGGCGGTCCATCCCTTGGACGTCTTGCCGATCGCGGTGGTGCTCTTGGCGGACTTCCTCGTGGGCTTCCGTGCAGGCTTCTTCTCAGCCATCGCGAAACCTCCTTCCTAGCCGTCCTCGGCGAGGGCCGCCTCGAGGCAGGGAAGGTCGTTCATGATCGCGGAGGGGAATGCGGCCTGGAAGATGGGCTGGTTGGGGTCGGGGACCGGCTCGCCCGCGATCGCCGTGTCCTGCTGCTTGAGCCCCATCAGGTAGGCGGAGATCTGCTCGAGTGTGAAGCCGTGCTGCTCCAGCTCCTCCATGTTGATGAACGCCTCCGTCTGCTTCGTGAGCTCGACCACCCGCGTCTCGTCGTCGTCGAGGTCGAACGTGCCCTGCAGGCCCGACTGGACGGCGCTCTGGGAGATGCGGAAGGCGCCGCTGACGTCGGGGTCCGGCGTCGATCCGTGGTCGGAGGTGAGCGCCAGGACCCACTGCCCCTCGCCCACGCGCTCGTTCAGGAGGTCGATCAGCACCGGCAGGTACCGGTCCTGCGCGCGGATCGAGTCCTTCATCTCGGGGTTGTTGAGCGTGAAGCGGTGGCCGATCTCGTCGATCAGCTTGAAGTTGATGAACAGCAGGTCGGACACGGCGTCCCGGCCGAAGGGCTCACGCTTCAGCACCTCGTCGATCAGGCGGGTCTGGAAGGGAACCCGCGCCGGGCTGGTGAACCCCTGCAGGATGTTGTCCTCGTCGAAGGAGTGGCCGCGCCACGTCCCGTCCGCCGCGCCGTCGAGCCGGTCGACCTCGGGGAAGTACGTCTCGAGCGGGGGGAGGTCGTTGACGTACCCGGGGAAGTCGTAGATGTCCTTGAGGTGCGACGGGAGCGCCCAGGTCGACCCCTCCGCCCCGACGCCCGCGTCCGTGCCACCGAGCTCCCTGAGCACCGCGAGGTCCTCGTCGCCCCCGCGGAGCTGGGCCCCGTGGCCGAGCATCCCGAGCTGGATCGCCACGGTCCCGATGGCGCCGACGACCGGCTCGTTGCCGAGGGCCTTGTCGTAGGCGTCGGCCAGGGTGGGCAGCTCGAGGATGTCGGGGCCGGTGCGCCACGCCTTCACGATCTCGCCGTCGATGCGCAGGTAGTGGCCGGTCACCTTGTGGTTGTGGGGGAACGCGCCCGTCCCGAAGGTGGCGTGGATCTGGGCCGAGCTCGACGGCGAGGAGTCGACCGTCGCGTCCTCGTACCAGATCCCCTGGCTGCGGAGCCGCTGGAGGTTCGGCCAGTCGTCGGCCCACTCCGCCAGCACGTTCCTCCCCGCCCCGTCCCAGATGAGGAGGACGACGAGGCGCGGCGGCGCAGCGCCCGGCTCCGAGAGGACCTCGGGGAGCGGCTCGCCGTCGGGCGCGTCGAAGTCGAACCCGACGAGCTTGCCCATCGTCGGCGCGATGTCCGCCGCCGTCACCTTGCCGCGCACGGACCCGAGCGCGGGGACCTGCCCGGGCCCGTACCAGAACATCGGCACGTCCTGGAGGAAGTCCCACGGCCCCGCGTGCGGGAGCCCGGCGCCCATGAAGTTCGGGCGGCGGGGAAGCATCTGGATCTCGCCGTTCCGCTCCTCGTCCCAGCCGTTGTAGATGCGCACGAGGAACTCCTCGGGCAGGTTGCACGCGATCCGCTCGAAGCGGCTGGTGGGCGCGGGGCTGATCGACACCTCGGGGCTCGGGCTCTGCCGCGATGGGGTGGCCGACGCCTTCCCGCCGTCCGGCTCGCCGCCGCTCGAGCATGCGGCCGCCAGGAGCAGGGATCCGAGCATGGCGACGAGGGTCCGGTTCCGAGGCATGGCCACGTAGGGTACCAAGTCGTCGGGGATCTGGGGCCCCGGTCCCGAGCCGGCCGGATAGGCGAGAATGTGGGCCGCCAACCTCCGGAGGACTGCTTCGATGAGCCAGGACACCGCCAGAGAGGAGCTCGAGCGCGAGCTGTACTGGGCACAGCTGGGCGAGCCCGGCCGCCCGGTGCGGACCGCCGAGGAGCTGAGCGCGACGCTGAAGGCGCTGGAGCGCGACCTTCGCGCTAGCCTGACCCGGCCCGAGCCGCCGCCCGAGTGGGAGGCCGACCGGGGCCCGAGGTGGAAGCGGAAGCTCAAGGGGATGCTGGCCAGGATCCTTCGCCCGGTGAGCCGGCGGTACGACCGGGTCACCGGCGACCTCGCCTCGCTCACCTCGGCCCTGGCGGAGCGCGTGCGGCGCGCCGAGGCCGACATCCGCCGCCTGGAGGCCGGTCTCACCGAGGCCCGCCGGGGGCTGCCGGCGCCGAGGCCCGTTGAGCTCCCGCCGGAGTTCCAGGATTCGTACTACTGGCGCTACGAGGCCCGGATGCGCGGCGAGCCCGAGTCGATCGTGGCCCGCCTCGCCCAGTACGAGGGCATCGCCGGCGACGTCCGGGCGAAGGCGCCCGGCGTCGAGGGGGAGCCGCTCTGGCTCGACGTCGGCTGCGGCCGCGGCGAGTTCGGCGAGCTGGTCCAGGGATGGGGCTGGCGGGCGCTCGGCATCGACGTCTCGCCCGGGGCCATCGAGGCGTCGCTGGCCCGCGGCATCGACGCGGCCCAGGCCGACGTGTTCGAGTACCTGCGCGACTACGACGGCGAGCCGCCGGTGATGATCAGCGCGATCCAGGTGATCGAGCACCTGCCGAAGGACACGTGGCTCGCGTTCTTCCGGGCCACCCGTCGCGCGCTGGCCGAGGGCGGCGCGCTCATCGTCGAGACGATCAACCCCCTTGTGTTCGAGGCGCTGAGCGGAGCGTTCATCGCCGACGTGACCCACACCTGGCCGCCGCACCCCGAGACGCTTCGGCTCATGGCGCTCCACGCCGGCTTCGCGACGGCCGACCTCATGTACCTCAACGAGGACGAGCAGGGCGCCCCGCGGGACTTCGCGCTGGTGGCACGGACGGCATGAGCGGTTCCGAGCGCAGCCTCCGCATCGCCGTCTGCCACCCGCACACGCCGTTCACGCGCGGCGGAGCCGAGATGCACACCGACAGCCTGGCGCGCGCGCTGCGCGATGCCGGCCACGAGACCGAGATCGTGTCGATCCCGTGGAAGTGGTATCCGCCGTCGGAGCTGGTGCACCAGATGGGGCTCTGGCGGAGCCTCGACCTCTCCGAGGCGGGCGGCCGGTCGATCGACATGGTGATCGCGCTCCGGTTCCCCGCCTACCTCGTGAAGCACGAGCGGAAGGTGGTGTGGCTGATCCACCAGCATCGCACCGCCTACGAGCTGTGGGACCACCCGCAGTTCGCCGACCTGTCGCGCCACGAGGACGGCGCGGTCGTCCGCGACATGATCTGGCAGGCCGACCGGGTCGGCCTCGGCGAGGCGAAGCGGATCTTCACCAACTCGGGCAACGTCCGGGACCGCCTCGACGCCACGCTGGGGATCCCCGCCGAGCCCCTCTACCACCGGTCCCAGATGACCGAGCGGCTCCTCGAGGAGGAGTCATCGCCGCCGGGCCCGTACGTCCTCTACCCGAGCCGTCTCGAGCCGATCAAGCGCCAGCGCCTGGTGATCGAGGCGATGCGGATGGTGCGCACCCCGGTGCGCCTGGTGCTGGTCGGGGGAGGGTTCGACGAGGCCGCCCTTCGCCGGCAGATCGCCGAGGCCCGCCTCGACGACCGGGTGACGCTCGAGGGCGGCGTCTCCGACGACCGCCTGAGCGGGCTGTACCGGGAGGCGCTGGGCGTGTACTACGGCCCGTTCGACGAGGACTTCGGCTACGTGACGCTCGAGGCGATGGCGGCGCGGCGGCCGCTGGTCGTCCCGCGCGACAGCGGAGGGCCGCTGGAGTTCGTCCGCGACGGCGAGAGCGGGATCGTGGTCGACGCCGAGCCGGAGGCGATCGCCGCGTCGCTCGATCGCCTGTACGGCGACCGCGACGAGGCGGCTCGCATGGGGGAGGCCGGCCGCGCCGTGCTCGACCGGAGCGTCCCCCAGTGGCCCGAGGTCGTCTCCCGCCTCCTGAGCTGATGGACGCCCGCGAGCCGACACCGACGAGACTTCCGTGGTGAAGCCCCGCCCGACCGGGGTCCTGGTGATCGGGCCGGGCGCCGATGAGGGAGGTCCCGCGGGACGAGCGGCGGCAGCGCTCACCGAGGCCTGGCGGGCCCGCGGCGACGACGTCGAGCACCTCTGGCCCCTCGAGAACAAGGTCCACGCCGCCAACCTGTTCCGCCGGTCCGCGCTCACCGTCTATCACCTCGCCAACGGCCGCGCCTACCACGACGTCTACGAGATGGCCTCGATCCTCCCCGGGCTCGCGGTCCTCCACGAGCCGGTCCTCGACGGCCTGGTACGAAGCCTCCTCCACGAGGGTGACCCGAACGGGGTCCGCGCGAGAAGGGAGGCCCGCCTCGCCCAGCCGGTATCGGAGCGAGCGATGCCGGGTCTCGAGGAGCCGCGGCGCACGCCGTGGGCGGCGCACATCGCCAGGTGCTCGCGGGGCGTGGTCCTGCCCACCGAGGACGACCATGTCTTCTTTCGCGCCTTCGGCTGCCGCACCCCGCTCTTCGTCGCGGCCGAAGACGACGTCGAGGCACACGACCGGGCCGTCGCCGCCACGATCGCGTTGCTCCGAGACCCCGCCCGGGACCCGCTCTCCCGATGGGCCCGAAGCCTCACGGACGTCGGCGCCCACATGGGCACCCCCGCCCAGGGCCTCGGCCTCCGCTACGTCGAAGCCATCCGCGAGTTCTCGCCCAGCGACGAGCACGGGCTCTCACCCACCTACCGCCACGGTAGGTAACGAAGAGCGCGTCGGAAGCGGGGGCGAGGGGGCGCCTTGTCAGCCCACGTTCGGCGGGCTGATCTCGAGGCCCTCGGGCCACTCGGGGTAGTCGGTGGGGAACTGGTACGCGTCGCCGAAGCAGTCGCGCTTCAGGGGCCGCGGGTCGGGCGGCCGCGGGGACTGCGTGAAGTCGAAGGCCTGCTCGAAGTTGTGGGTCTCGGCGATCTCGGGCGTCAGGTAGTCGAGGCCCCAGTTGTCGGAGATGAACTTCAGCGGCGAGGTGAACTCGCCCTCCACGTCGTCGACGTAGCCGCGCTTCGCGTACGGCGAGATCACGAGCATCGGGACGCGGAACCCCAGCTCGCGCTTCCCTTTCACCGGCGGCGGCACGTGGTCGTAGAAGCCGCCCCACTCGTCCCAGGTGATGAAGATCGCGGTCTCCTTCCACATCGGGCTCTTCATGATGCCGTTCACGATGCCGGTGACCCAGTTGTGGGCGAAGCACGTGCTGAACGGCGGGTGGTCCGAGAGCTGGAACCGCGGCACGACCCACGTCACCGGCGGCAGGGCGCCCGCCCTGATGTCGGTGAACAGGTCGTCGACGAAGGCCGAGTGCGCCTGGTACAGCTCGGTCTCGAAGACGTTCGGGATCGCGGTGTAGGAGTTCCAGATGTAGCCGGCCTGGCTCGGCTCGGGCGCGTAGGAGACCCAGTCGACGCCGAGGTCGGTGAGCTGCTCGCCGACGGTCGGGATGTCGAAGCGGGTGGAGTGCTTCGTGAGGTTCCCCCGCTCGTCCTCGACCAGCACGAACACGCCCTCGCCGTAGGCGTCGATGCCCCAGCTCTTGACCTGCTCGCCGTCGACCTGCCCGACCGCGATGTTCTCCGGGTTGTCGATCGCCCCGGCCCCCGTGCCGGCGATGAACGCCAGGTGGTTCGGGTGCGACGGCCCCGCGACCGACGCGAACAGGTTGTCGCACAGCACGAACTCGCGCGCCCAGTGGTAGTAGTTCGGGATGTCGGCCTCGTCGAGCTGGGAGTAGCCGTACAGCTCGCCGTACTTGCCGAGCGCGAAGCCGTCGAGCTTGCCGTCGTTGTATTGGGCGATGTGGGAGAAGCGGTCGTGGGGGAGGTCGCCGGGCAGCCACTCGGGGAGGTGGACGAGCGGCACCTCCTCGCCGAACTTCACACCGGTGGTGGCGCCGTTGGCCCCGGGGAACCTCCCGAACATCGCGTCGAACGAGCGGTTCTCGAGCATCACATAGACGACGCGCTTGATGGGCCACCGGGTGTCGATCGCGGCGGGCGCCTGCCCGAGGATGGGGCGCGCAGCGCGCACCGGCGTGATGCCGCGGGAGAACGACGTGAGGAGCGCGGCGCTCGCCGATGCGCTCGCGGTCTGGATGAACTGTCGCCGGGTCAGCTTCCGTGGCACGGTCGGATATCCTACTCAACCGCCGCAGCAAGGCCCGTCCGTGCGGACGGGCCGCCCCCTGGATCCCGGAGGAAGCGCGTGAGGAGAGTGGTCGCCGGAGCGATGCTGCTCGCCGTCCTGCTCGTGGCATGCACCGGCGACGGGCCCGAGGACGGGGTGACGCCGCCCCCGACCAGCCCGTCGGCCGGCACACAGGGCGTCGCGCCCGACTGCGTGAGCGGCTGGTCCGAGCCCGAGCCGGGGACCACCCGGTACCGCAAGCCGCTCGGCGTGCTCCGCCGCTACCTGCGGGTTCGGAGCGAGCTCGCCGTCGAGGACATGCGGTACTTCGAGGGCCCGGAGTCGCCGCCCTCCGAGGTCGGCTACCTCAAGGTCGTGAAGCGTTGGTACGTGAGGGCGAGCCTGGCCGACGACCCCACGTTCCAAGGGCGGTGGCTGGTGGAGGAGCGGTACTTCGGTGCCGGCGTGGTCGCGGCCTCGCCCCACGACTCGAACGAGTTCCGCTCGCCCGACTGGATGGGCTTCGAGGATCCCGGGGGCGGGCGGGGGAGGAAGACCTACGAGGGCCTCTCGGGCAAGTACGCCGGCGACCCCTACGACTTCGTCACCGGCGGCGACGCCTTCGACTTCCCCGGCCTCCCCGCCGAAGCGCTCGGCTGCCTCGAGGGCACCTGATCCTCCAGGCCCTTGACCCCGACCCGAGGTCGAGGGTAGAATCGAACAGGTGTTCGACTAGACATCCGGATACACCCGGAGGATAATGCTCCGGATATATCCGGAGGTGAGCCGTGGCGATGGATCGAAGGGTCGAGGTGCTGTTTCCGCAGGACGAGTACGAGGATCTCAAGCGCGAGGCCGCCAGGCGGGGGGTGTCGTTCGGCGAGCTCATCCGTGACGCGGCCCGGCGCACCTACCTCCTGCCGTCGGCCGAGCGACGCCGCAAGGCGTTCGACTTCCTGATGTCCCCCGCTCCGGTCGACGTCGGCCCGTGGGAGGAGGCGAAGAAGCTGATCGGTCCCTTCACCGATGAGGAGCTCGAACAGTTCCCATGAAGCTGCTCGACACAGCGGTGTTCCTGTACGCCCAGGGCCGTCCGCACCGGTATCGAGAGCCATGTCTCGCGGTTCTGGCCGAGGCCCGGGCCCAGCCGGAGGCCTATGTCGTAGACAGCGAGGCGCTCCAGGAGCTGCTCTACGTCTACGGGAGACGTGGCGACCGCGAGTTCGGGGTGCATGCTGTCGAAGAGGCGCTCGTGGCGTTCCCGGATCCCCTTCCCATCACCCGGCGCGAGATCGAGGAGGGTGCCCGCATATTCAGGACCTATCCCCAGCTCTCGGCTCGAGACTCGGTCCATGCGGCCGTGACGTTGACCCATGGGCTGGAGGGCATCGTCGCCACCGACAGGGGATTCGACAAGGTCGCCGGCGTGACGCGCTTCGATCCGCTCGATCTCGCCCCGGCATGAGGTGTTCGCCCACCTCCACTGCCGGTCGTACTTCTCCCTGAAGGACGGGGCGTTCTCGCCCGAGGACCTGGCGCTCCGGGCCGCCGAGCTGGGGATGCCGGCGGTGGCCATGACCGACCGCGACGGGCTCTACGGCGCGGTGCGGTTCGTCACGGCATGCGACCAGGTGGGCGTCAAGCCGATCCTGGGCGCCCAGGTCACGCTGGCCGGAGACCCGCCGTCGCGGATGCTCCTGATCGCCCGGACCAACGACGGCTACGCCAACCTCTGCCGTCTGCTCACGTCGTCCCATATGGGGAACGATCGGGGAGAGCCGGAGCTCACCGCGGGCGAGATCCTGCGCCGCGCCGGCGGGCTGGTGGCGCTGCTGGGCCCGGAGTCGCCCCCGGGGCGGCTGGCGCTCGCGGGCCGCCCCGGCGCAGCCCGGGAGCGGCTCCGGCCGTGGCGGGAGGCGTTCGGATCGTGGTGCTTCGTGGAGGTTCGGAATCTCCTCGAGCCCGGGAGCGTTGCAGAGGTGCGCCACCTCCTGCGACTGGCCGACGAGGCGGAGGTGCCGGCGGCGGCGACGAACGCCGTCCGGCACCTCACCGCCGAGGATGCCTTCCTGGCCGACGCGCTCGAGTGCATGCGCGAGCTGCGGCCGGTCTCGGAGCGCCACGTCTCGCGGCTGAACGCCGAGGGGTTCCTGAAGCCGGCGCCGGCGATGCGCGGCCTCTTCGCCGGCAGGCCCGACGTGTGCGACGCGACCCTGCGCATCGCAGAGGCCTGCGACGTCGACATCGGGATCGGGAGCGTGCACTTCCCCGACTTCCCGACGCCGGCCGGGCGGACCGCGATCTCGTTGCTCGCCGAGCGGTGCCACCGGGGGATGCGCGAGCGGCGCGCGCGAGGCCCCGGGTACCGCGAGCGGCTCGACGCCGAGCTCGATCAGATCCGCCGCATGGGCTACGCGCCGTACTTCCTCACCGTCGCCGACATCGCCGCCGAGGTGAAACAGATGGGCATCCGCATCGCCGCCCGCGGCTCGGCCGCCGGCTCGCTCGTCTGCTACCTCACCGGCATCTCCGAGGTCGACGCGGTGCGGCACGGGCTCCTGTTCGAGCGGTTCCTCAACCCGCTCCGCGACGAGCTGCCCGACATCGACGTCGACGTCGAGTCGGCGCGCCGGGAGGAGGTGTACGACCGCATCCTCGCGCGCTACGGCGACGAGCGGTGCGCCTGCGTCTGCATGGTCGACACCTACCGGGCGCGCGCGGCGATCCGCGAGGTCGGCAAGGCGCTCGGCTACCCCGGCGACGAGATCGACCGCGCGGCCAAGGCGTTCCCGCGCATCGGCGCGGGCCGGATCCGCGAGGCGCTCGCGGGCCTTCCCGAGCTCCGCGGCTCGAACCTCGACGCCGGTCAGCTCGAGCTGCTGTTCCGCGTGGCCGAGCGGCTGAACGGCTTCCCGCGCCACATCGCGCTCCACCCCTCGGGGATCGTGCTGTCCGGCTCCGACCTGCCCGACCGCGTGCCGATGGAGCGCTCGTTCCTCGGCCACCGCATGGTCCAGGCGAACAAGGACGACGTCGAGGCGCTGGGCCTCCTCAAGCTCGACGTGCTCGGGGTCCGGATGCTCTCGTCGATCCGCCACGCCCAGGACGAGATCGAGCGCACCACCGGCGAGCGCCTCGACCTCGACGCCATCTCCCGGGGCGACCCCGCCACCTGGGAGCTGATCCGCGCCTCCGACACCGTCGGCTGCTTCCAGATCGAGAGCCCCGGCCAGCGCGAGCTGCTCCAGAAGTACCAGCCCCTCCGGTTCGAGGACCTCATCATCGACATCTCGCTGTTCCGCCCCGGCCCCGTGAAGTCCGACATGGTCACCCCGTTCCTCCGCCGCCGCCACGACCTGGAGGCGCCGGCCTACGCCCACGACTCGCTGAAGCCCGCCCTCCGAGAGTCGCACGGCGTGATCGTCTTCCACGAGCAGGTCATGCGGGTCCTGTCGGCAGCCGCCGGCTACGACCTCGCCGAGGCCGATCGCATCCGCCGCCACCTCGACGACGACCTCGAGGTCGACGACCTCCGCGAGGACTTCCTGGCCCGCGCGGTGGACCGTGGCTTCTCGCCGAAGGACGCCGAGCGCGTCTGGACCGAGGTCGCCGCCTTCGCCTCCTTCGGCTTCTGCAAGGCCCACGCCGCCGCCTTCGCCGTCCCCACCTACCAGTCGGCCTGGCTGAAGGCGAACCACCCGGCCCACTTCCTCGCCGGCGTCCTCACCCACGACCCCGGCATGTACCCGCGCCGGTTGATCCTCGACGACGCGAGGCGCCACGGGGTGCCGATCCTGCCGCTGGACGTGAACGCGAGCGAGCGTGCGTACATGGTGGAGCCGGCGGACGCCACCTTCGGGATCCGGCTGGCGCTCAAGGACGTGGATGGGATCTCCGAGGCGGAGATCGCCTCGATCCTCGACGCTCGTGCCGGGCACCCGTTCACCAGCGTCGGGGACTTCCTGCGGCGAACCGGTGTGTCGCGGCCCACCGTGGAGGCCCTGGCGCACGCGGGCGGCTTCGAGTCGTTGCAACAAGACGGGAACCGGCGCGATCGGTTGTACCTCGCGATGACGACCGATGCCCACCGGCCCGGGGAGCAGTTGGCGCTGTCGCTGGAGGGGGAGCCGTCGGCGGCAGGGCTGCGGGACTACACGCCGCCGGAGGTGGTGCGGGCGGAGCTGGAGGTGATGGGGCTCGACGCGTCGCGGCATCTCATCTCGTTCTACGAACCGCTCATGGCCGACCTCGGTGTCACGCGGTCGCGGGACCTCTCCAAGCGGCGCGGCGACTCGTGGGTCATGGTGGCGGGGGTGAAGGTCTCCTCGCAGACCCCGGCCGTCCGGAGCGGCCAGCGGATCATCTTCCTCACGCTCGACGACGCCACCGGCCCCATCGAGGTGACGGTCTTCGAGCGGGTCCAGGAGCGGGTCGCCCGGACCGTCTTCCACTCCTCCATGCTGGCCGTCTGGGGGCGCCTGCGGCGAACCGGCGTGCGGGGCGCGAGTATCATCGCCGAGGAGGTCTGGGACCTCGCCGTCCTCGACGGCGCCCGCAGGGAGGGGAGGCTCGCGGAGGCGCTCGCGGAGGGCGCCGATCGCGCCGAGCCCGCGGAGGCGCCCCCCCGGAAGCTGTGGCATTCGAGTGGAGGTTCCGCGGGCTGGTGACCGACGACGCACAGGACCTCCCGCCGTGACCGCGCTTCCGAGGCCGCCCGAGCCGATCCTGCACGTCGACATGGACGCGTTCTACGCGTCGGTCGAGGAGCTGAAGGACCCCACGCTCGCGGGCAGGCCCGTCGCGGTCGGCGGGTCGGGCACGCGCGGAGTTGTGATGTCGGCGTCGTACGCGGCCCGGAAGTACGGGGTGCGGTCGGCGATGCCGGCGGCGCGAGCCCGGCGCCTCTGCCAGGAGCTGGTGTTCGTGCGACCCGACTTCGCCGCCTACCGGGCCTACGCGACCCGTCTGCGGGAGGTGCTCCTCTCGTTCACGCCGCTCGTCGAGCCGCTCTCGCTCGACGAGGCGTTCCTCGACGTGTCGGGCGCCACCCGGCTCTTCGGCGAGCCGGCGCTCATCGCCCGGCGGGTGCGGGCCAAGGTGACCGAGGAGCTCTCGCTCACCTGTTCGGTCGGCGTGGCGCCGAACAAGTTCCTCGCCAAGATGGCGTCGACGCGCTCGAAGCCCGACGGGCTGCTCGTCGTGCCGGCGACCGGCGTGACGGCCTTCCTTCACCCCCTGCCGGTCGACGCGCTCTGGGGGGTGGGGGAGAGGACCCACGAGACGCTCGCCCGCCTCGGCATCCGCACCGTCGCCGATCTGGCCGCCTCGTCCGAGCGCGTGCTCGCCCGGGTGCTGGGGGAGCAGAACGCGCGGCACCTGTGCGAGCTCGCCGCCGGCCGCGACGACCGGTCGGTGGTGCCCTACGAGGCGCCGAAGTCCGTCAGCCACGAGGAGACCTTCGAGCACGACCTGGTGGCCGAGGAGGACGTGCTCCGCGAGCTGCTCCGGCTGTCCCACCGCGTGGCCGCGCGGCTGCGGAAGGACGGCTACCGGGCCCGAACGGTGGTGCTGAAGGCCCGCCTGGCGAGCTTCACCACCCTGACCCGCTCGCGGACCCTCCGCGATCCCACCGACCTCGCCTCGGACCTGTACCGGATCGTCGGGGAGCTTGCGCGGAGCCTCCCCGGCGCGCGCGCCGAGCGTTCCGGGAGCTTCCGGATCCGGCTGCTCGGGGTCGGGGCGTCCGGCCTGGTCCCGGCGGGCGCCGAGCAGCTGGCGCTGGTGCGCGCGGGCCGATGGGAGGACGCCGAGCGGGCGCTCGATCGCATCGAGGCCCGCTTCGGGCGGGGGGCGGCGCTCCCGGCCGCCCTGCTCGACCCGGGCGACCCGCCGACGGCCCTCTCCTGAGGCGGACCGTACCCAAGGACGGGGAAGGTTCCTATAATTGAGCTCCTCGAGAAGGAGACCGATGCCGCTCTCAGATCACGAACAGCGCATCCTCCAGGAGATCGAGAAGAAGCTGCGCGAGGAGGACCCTCGCCTCGCCGACGCGGTCTCCCGGGCGTCTCCCTACACGCACGCCGTGCGGCGCATCCGCCTGGGCGCCCTGGCCTTCGTCGCGGGCTTCGTCATGCTGATGCTCTTCCCCCTCTCGATCTGGATCGCGATCGTGGGGTTCGGCCTGATGCTGTCGGCCGCGCTGTTCGTCTACCAGCTCCTCAAGAGCATGGGCCGCGACCAGCTCCGCGAGGCCGGGCGCGGTCCGCGGCTGTCGCCGGCGGCCTTCCTCGCGCGCCTCACCGAGCGGTTCCGCCACCGCGGCACCCCGGGTGAGCCCCGCGGCACCCCGGGCGAGTAACCGTCGCGAGAAAGTCATTTCGCACACTTGTCTTGGCCGTGCGTTTGACGTACAACGTATCCCTGTTCCTTCCCCCGGGGGCTCCATCGCGCGCCCTCGCGATGATCGATAGGAGTCGGAGTCCGATGGAAGGGTTCACGTCACACCAGGCATCTCGTCTCACCGGCTGCACACCGCGCCAGCTCCGCTACTGGGACAAGATCGGGCTCGTCAGACCGTCGGTGCAGGGGACCGGGGGGCGCCCCGGCGTGCCGAGGCTCTACTCCTTCCGCGACCTGGTGGCCCTCCGCGTCGTGACCTCGCTCCTCGACGGCGGCATGTCCCTCCAGCGGGTCCGCCGGGCCTACCAGTTCCTGCGCCGCAACGCCGAGATGGAAGGGCACCTCTCCGAGGTCAAGCTCATCACCGACGGCCAGAGCATCTTCAAGGTCTGCCGGCGTGAGGGGGAGATCCTCGACGCGCTCCGGGAGGGTCAGATGGCGTTCTTCGTGGCCATCGACCAGATCGTGCGCTCGGTCGACGCCGAGGTCTCCGAGTTCCAGACCGACCGCGACCGGTTCGTGCGGGCCCTGAAGCAGGCGGCCCGGCACGTGAACGCCGAAGCCGTCAACTGACGGGCTGACGGCTCCCACGCGCGCGCCGCGGGGGCGCCGCCGGCCGGACCCACGCCACCAACGCCCGGCGCAGCCCGACGTGCCGACGGAGGTCGGCCCCGGCTCCCGACATCGCGACCGTCGCCGCATCGGCGTCGGCCCGGCCCGGGAGCGTCGGGGTGTAGAGAGCGCGCGTCGCGATCTCGGTCAGGCGCTCCAGGTCGTCGCTGCTCATCGTGACGGCCGCGCGCAGCCGCTCGCGATACTCCGCCGGTGTCTCCGCGGGGCTCCTCCCCAGGCCCAGGTCGCCGGCTCGCGCCTCGAACACCTCGTACGCGGCGAGCACGCGCTCGCGCGGGCCCGTCGCGCGTCGCAATCTTCGGCGGCGGCTCAGCGCTCGACCGACCGGGCGAAGGGCGAGCGCGACGGCGAGAAGCCCGGCGCCGACGCCGATCGCGATGGGCCACGCGCGCCGCTCCGGGCGGTTGATCGGCTCGGGGAAGCCGCCGAGCTGCCGCTCGATCCGCCCGAGGCGGATGTCGAGCTCGGCGGCGGCGTTGCGGCGGCCCACGATCGCGGCCTCGCTGAGATCGCGCGTGCTTCCGACCGTGCCCGCGGTCGAGGCGAGATAGGGGGCGCTCACCGGGTTGACCCGGCTGGGCGTGGGCTCGAACGCCAGCCAGCCGAATCCCGGGAAGTACATCTCGACCCAGGCGTGGGCATCCTCGGTGGTCACGTGCCACAGGCCGTCCGGCCGACGCACGCCCTCGGTGAACCCGACCACCACGCGCGACGGGAAGCCGAGCGAGCGCAGGAAGACCGCCATCGCCCCGGCGAACTGTTCGCAGTAGCCGCGCTTGCTGCGCAGGAAGTACCGGAGGTCGTCGATGCCGTGCCCCGGCGGCGCCTCCTGGTCGTAGGTGAAGCCCCGGAAGTAGTTCTGGATCGCGAGCGCCTCCCGGAACGGCGTCTGGGCGCCGGCCGTGATCTCGACGGCGAAGTCGTGGATCTCGGGCGGTGTCTCGGCCGGAAGCTCGAAGTACTTGTCCGGCACGCCCGAGACCGCGTAGTCGACCGGCCGGTCGAGCTGCTCCTGGGTGGGGACGACGAGCTCTGAGCGCACCGAGTAGCGGAGGTCGCCGGGGATGCCGTCGGGCGTGACGAGCGTGATCGCATCGGGGTCGAAGCGGAGGGCCGCGGGGACGTCGACGGCCAGCGGCTGGTAGGCCGCGGGGAGCCAGGTGCCGCCGAGGTTGGTCAGCTCGAACTGCTGGTCCAGGGCCTGCCCGCCGACGCTCGCGACCGGGAGCGCTGCCGCGCCCGAGACCGCCGCGCCCTGCTCGGCCTGCGGGTCGGAGGCGCTCCACACCCGCCCGCTGTAGCGGTCGAGGGACAGCAGGCGCCAGTAGGAGCCGGTGAGCGAGCGCACGCGGAAGAGCTCGACCGGTTCGTCGCGATGGAGGTTCGGCCGGATGTCGACCAGCGGGCTGATCGCGATGCGGGTACTCCCGCTGCCGATCTCGAGCAGCGGGTCGGCCCGGAACCCCGGCAGGATCCCCGGGGCCAGCAGGGCCGCGGCGGTGGCGGCGATGCCCATCGTCTGGGCGCCGCGCCCGATGGGGCCCGTGGCGAGACGGGTCGAGCCGAACGTGCGACGGGGGAGGAGCGGCCCCCACCCGCGCAGCCCACGGATGCCGGCCGAGAAGAGCACCAGCACCCCGGCGACGAGGAAGGCGGCCGCGTAGCCGGGGCGCGGGCCGTCCTCCATCACCACCTCGGCGAAGGCGAGGAGCGTGGCGGCGGGCGCGAGCGCGAGGATCGGGCTCCCGGCCCGGGCGGCGAGCGCATGGGAGGCGTAGGCCGCCGACCACACGGCGATGAGGGACGCCGACAGGAGCGAGGGGATCGCCGGCGCCGGCGCCGGCTGCTCGACGGCCTGCCGGCCCAGGTTCCCGAGCGCGCGGGCCAGGGCCTCGAACGTGGCGCCGGTCGGGAAGATCACCCAGGTGGTCCGCGGGAAGAGGATGAGGCCGAGGAGCAGCGCGAGCGCGGCGGCCGAGACGACGAGGGACAGCGCGAGCGACCGGCGCTCGAGCAGCGCGGCGACGCTCACCGCCACGACGCCCGCGAGGATGAGCTGCATCGTGACGCCGCTGCCCTGGAAGATGCGGCCGAACGCGGCGGCCGTCACCCCCACCAGCGCGGCGAGGGCGAGGGTCAGGAGCGCGCGGCCGTCGTGATCGCCCTGCTGCCGATCCCGTTCCATGCGTCCCTCAGGCTTCCGCCGGGCGGGAGGATGAGCACCTCCCACCCGGCTCGCTGCAGCGTGGTCGTGGTGGCCCGCGCCGGGTCGCCGTCCTTCCGTGTGCGGTGCGTGATCAGGATCGCGAGGCGGTGCGGGTAGGGGGCGGCCCCTCGGAGAAGCCCGGGCACCTCCCCGGCGCTCGGTGGCCCGGTCACCAGCACGAGCGAGGACCCTCCCGGGGCGGCGTCGCGCGGGGTCAGCGGCGTTGCCGCGAGCGTCGTCGCGCGCCCCACGACCGCCAGGGCCTCGAGCAGCCCGTCGGTCGTCACGCGACGCGGCGCGCTGTCCGACGTCGCGAGTCGGACGGTCGTGCCCTGCCGGAGGTACATCGTCCCGATCGACGCCGCCGCCGAGACCCCGCGCTCGAACGCCTCCAGCGACCCGCCGAACGCTTCCGCCCTCGTGTCGAGGACGACGGTCACCGACGCGCGCCGAGCCGCCTCGTCCTGGCGGATCATGAGCGTGCCGGTTCGGGCGGTCGACCGCCAGTGGATCCGCCGCAGGTCATCGCCCATCTCGTACTCGCGCATGGTGTAGAAGTCCTCACCCGTCCGGTAGAGCTGGCGGGCGGTGGTCTCTCCGGCGCCGCCCGTCGACCGAGCCGTCGCGCGATCGCGGAGGTCCTCGACCTCGGGGTAGACCACCAGCTCGTGCCGCTCGGGGAAGGGGAGCTGCACCTTGGCGAGGCCGAGCGGATCGGTGAGCGTCGCGGTGAGCGGCCCCACCCGGTACCGGCCTCGGCGCGAGCAGGTCATCACGTAGGAGATCGACTGGCGCTCCCCCGCCGGGATCCCGCCGAGGACGGCCCGTGCGCCGCGGCCAAGGGCGGGGGGGAGGCGGTCCTCGAGCATGAGCAGCGGCGTCCGGCTGCGCGTCGGGTTCTCCACCTCCAGGCTCACCCGGACGCGGGCGCCGGCGTGTGCTCGCCGCGTGGTGAACCGCCGGGTCGCGACGAGCCGGTGCTTCCCGGTGCGCATCGTGATCCACGAGAGCGGGACGAGCAGCACGAGCCCGAGGGCGACGATGTGCAGGCCGGGGGAGCCCGCCACGCGCGAGCCGATCCAGAGCAGGAGCCCGGCCGCCAGCACGGCGAACGCGCGGCCGGTGAGCACGCTAGCCCTTCACCGGGACCGGGACCTCGTCGAGCAGGGAGGCGAGGAGCGACTCGCCGGTGTGGCCGCCCATCGCGGCGTCGGCCGAGACGATGAGCCGGTGCGTCAGCACGGGCGCGACGAGCGCCTTCACGTCATCGGGCAGCACGAAGTCGCGCGCCTCCGACGCGGCGAGCGCGCGCGCCGCGCGCAGCAACATGAGCGACGCACGCGGGCTGGCGCCCAGGTAGATGTCGGGGTGGGAGCGGGTCGCCTCGGCGATCTCGACGACGTAGCGGCGGATCCCGTCGCTCACGTGCACGCCCCGCGCGATCTCGATGAGGGCGGCGACGCCGGCCGAGTCGGTCACCGGCCCGATCTCGAGGAGCGCCGAGCCCTGGCCGTGCGTCTCGAGGATCTGCGCCTCGGCCTCGGGCCCGGGGTAGCCGAGGGCGAGGCGGATCATGAACCGGTCGACCTGGGCCTCGGGGAGCGCGTAGGTGCCCTCGTGCTCGATCGGGTTCTGCGTCGCGAGCACCATGAACGGGACCCCGAGCTCGTAGGTGACGCCGTCGACCGTGACCTGGCGCTCCTCCATGCTCTCGAGCAGCGCCGACTGCGTCTTCGGGCTCGCGCGGTTGATCTCGTCGCCCAGCACGATGTTGGCGAAGATCGCGCCCGGGCGGAACTCGAAGTCGCGCTGGTCCTGGTTGTAGACGTTGACGCCGGTGATGTCGGTGGGGAGCAGGTCGGGCGTGAACTGGATGCGCCGGAACGAGCAGTCGATCGAACGGGCAAGGGACTTCGCGAGCATCGTCTTGCCGACGCCGGGTACGTCCTCGATCAGGAGGTGACCCTCGGCGACGAGCGCGACCAGGGCGAGGCGGACCTCGTCGGGCTTGCCCTGGATGACGCGCTCGATGTTCTCCTGGATCTCGCCGAACGCCTCGCGGAACCGGTCCCAGTTGCCCTTCGCCACACCGCCTCCTCTCCGCCGTGCGGTCCGAGCCCTGGGGCCGCCGGGGTGCTCCATCTTACGGTGCGACCGTATGATTCGCCGATGGCCACGGTCGAGGTGGAACGACGCGCGGCGGTCGTCATCGTGACGCTGAACCGGCCCGAGGTCCACAACTGCATCGACCCGGGGACGGCCGGCCTCCTCGCCGCCGCGATCGAGTCGTTCGCCGCCGACGACGACGCCCGGGTCCTCGTCGTGACCGGGGCCGGTGGCGCGGCGTTCTCCTCCGGCGCCGACCTGCGGGCGCTGGACGGACTCTTGCGGCGCCCCGGGGTGGAGCGGACGGGGCCGCTCGGGTTCGCCCGCCTCGACTCCGGCAAGCCGACGATCGCCGCGGTCGAGGGCCACTGCTACGCGGGCGGCCTCGAGCTCGCGTGCTGGTGCGACATCCGCATCGCGGGCGCCGGCGCGCGGTTCGGCGTCCTCAACCGCCGCTGGGGCGTCCCGCTCGTCGATGGAGGGACGGTCCGCCTGCCGCGGATCGTCGGGCAGGGCAACGCGCTCTACCTGATCGAGACCGGCGCGCGCATCGGTGCCGAGCGCGCCGCCGCGATGGGCCTCGTGCAGGAGGTGGTGGAGCGCGGCCGCGCCCTGGAGCGGGCGCTCGAGCTCGCCGACCTGATCGCCGCGTCGCCCTGGCCGGGCGTGGTGGCCGATCGGGCCGGCGCGCTGGCGGCCTGGGACCTGCCCTCGGTGGAAGCCCTCGAGGCGGAGGGGAAGCGGGGCTCGGCGGCCGCGGGGGAGGAGATGGCGGCGGGCCTGCGCAGGTTCAGCGATGGGGAGCGGCCCGAGCCGCCCGAGAAGGAGGCGGCACGGGAGCCCCGTGATCCTCAGTAACGCCCCGCGCGGCCCCTGGTGGGCGTCCATCGTCACTCGGGAGCGATCCCGCGCCGCCTCCAGGGTGAATTACAACCATGTAATCCGCCTCCCGTCAAGTAGGTCGGGGGCGCAGGGGCACGCTCAGGCGCGAACGGCACCCTATAATGGCCTCACTCGGGACCCAGGGCCCGGGCCCAGAACGTGGGGAGAGCGCTGGTACTGAACGCCTCGCATGCGCCCCTCGCCGTGGTGGCGGCGAGGCGGGCGGTCGTGCTCGTCCTCAAGGAGAAGGCGAAGGTCGTCGCCACCAACGGCATGATCTTCCGCTCCGAGCACACCAGCATCGAGGCTCCCTCGGTGGTCCGGCTCAACTACTTCGTGAAGGTCCCGTACCGCGCCCGCGCCTCCCTCACCAGGCGCGCCGTGTTCGCCCGCGACAACTGGACCTGCCAGTACTGCGGGAAGGCGGCCGAGAACGTCGACCACGTGATCCCGCGCTCGAAAGGCGGCGAGCACGCCTGGGAGAACGTGGTGGCGGCCTGCCGCCGCTGCAACTCCCGCAAGGAGAACCGCCTCCACGATGAGGTCGGTCTCCGCCTCCGCCGCCAGCCGTTCGTCCCGCGCGACGGGCTCCGCCTCTCGATCGGGCGCCTCGAGCCCGAATGGGAGCCCTACCTGACCTGATCCCCGGGCAGGGGCACCCCGGCGCCCCGGGCCGCCCTTTTCCCCTCCAGTCACACCAGCCCCAGTTGGAACTTCCATCACTGTAATTCGCCTCAGCATCTTGACCTGGTGGAGTGTCAGTGGCATAAACGTGGGGGCTGGTGGAGGAAAGGGGAGGGCGTGTGGCGGAGCTCCTGGGGGAGCACCCGTATCAGATGGACCCCAAGGGCAGGATCTCCCTGCCCGGCAAGTTCCGAGACGTCTTCGGAGAGGGGGTCTTCATCACGCTGGGCCAGGACGGGTGTCTCTGGGCCTTCCCTCGGGACGAGTGGGAGCGCCGGAGCGCCGAGGCCAGGGAGCCGGCCCTCTCCGACGCCGAGAGCCGAGCGTACGGCCGCCTGTTCTTCGGGCTTGCCCAGGAGGCGGCCCTCGACGTCCAGGGACGGCTCGTCATCCCGCGCCAGCTCAGGGAGAAGGCCCGCCTCCGCCGCGACGTCACGGTGGTCGGCGTCTCGGACAGGCTGGAGATCTGGGACCGGGAGGCCTACGTGCGCTACATGGCCCCGCACGAGGCCGCCTACACGTCGGGGGGCCTTCGGCCCTCGCGATGAGAGTGCGGCGCGCAGCGCCGCACTCGCGAGGCCCGCGGGGAGGAGCCGGAGATGACGACGGGGCGGAACACGCTGCGACGGGAGACGGGCCAGTCGCTCTACCTGCTGGCGCTCGTGGCGCTCATCGGCGCCGCGACGTTCGGGCTGAGCGTCCTGGCCGGGCGGTTTGACTAGCGAGGCCCATGAGCCGGTCCTCGTGGACGAAGTGGTGCAGCTCTTCACGGAGGCGCACGTGGTGATGGATCTGACATTGGGGCCGGGAGGGCATTCGGAGGCCCTCCTCGAGTCGGGGGTGGGGACGGTCGTCGGTGTCGACCGCGACCCCGAGGCGCTCGCGCTCGCGCGTGCGCGCCTGGCCCGCTTCGGCGACCGCTTCCGCGCGGTCGCCGGGAGCTTCTCCGAGCTTGGCCGGATCGCGGCGGAGGCCGGGGTCCGGGCGGTCGAAGGCACCCTGTTCGATCTCGGTGTCTCCTCCCTCCACCTCGACCGCCCGGAGCGCGGCTTCTCGTACCGCGATGACGGGCCACTCGACATGCGGATGAGCCGCGAGGGCCCCACCGCGGCCGACGTCGTGAACGGCTACCCGGAGGAGGAGCTGGCGCGCGTCATCTTCGAGCTCGGCGGGGAGCGGATGTCGCGGCGGATCGCGGCCGCGATCGTCCGGGCACGCCAGCGCTCGCCGATCGAGACGACCGGCGAGCTCGCGGCGGTCGTGGCCGGCGCCGTGCCCCGGCGCCGGCAGGGGCCGCACCCGGCCCGCCGCACCTTCCAGGCCCTCCGGATCGAGGTCAACCGGGAGCTCGAGGAGCTGACCGCCTCCCTTCCCCAGGCGGTCGACCTCCTCGCTCCCGGCGGCCGCCTGGTCGTGATCGCCTACCAGTCGGCCGAGGACCGCATCGTGAAGCGGTTCCTGCTGGGTGAGGAGCGGCTCCGCGTGCTCACCAAGAGGCCGGTCACGCCGGGGGAGCGCGAGGTGGCGCGGAACCGGCGGGCGCGAAGCGCGAAGCTCCGTGCGGCCGAGAAGATCGCGGCCGCCGAGGCGGGCGCCGACGAGACGAGCGGGCGGGCGGCCTGATGCTCGACGCTCGGGTGACGAGGAGCGTCTGATGGCGGTCCCGGCGAGGAGGCTCGAGCGGGCACCCCGTCTCCGGCCCCGTGCGGTCCGGCCGACCCCGCGATCGACTCCGCGAGCCGCCTCGACCCGCGACGCCCGGCGGAGGGCCCCCGCGCGGCGCGCGCGGCGCGTTCCCTTCCTCGCGTTCGCGCTCCTCGTGGTCGCGGCCATGGTGGTCGCGCTCGCCAGCGCCCAGGCGCTGGTCGCCCAGGGCTCGTTCCGGCAGGCCGAGCTCGCGCGGCAGACCCAGGCGCTCGAGGAGGAGCACGGCCGTCTGCGGCTCGCCGCGGCGCGGCTCTCCTCACCCGAGCGCGTCACCCGCGCCGCCCGGAAGGCCGGCCTCGTGATCCCCGACGAGGTCGAGATCCTGGCGGTCCGCGGCGCGAGATCCCCCCGACCCCCCACTCTCCCCGAGGCCACCTTCGCGCTGAAGGACGAGCCCGGGGGAGCGGGATGACGCGGCGCCCCCCGGCGCGCCGCATGACCGGGCTCTTCGCGCTGCTGACGCTCGGCTTCGCCGGCGTGGGCACGCGCATCGCGTTCCTGCAGGTGGTCGACGGCGAGCAGTACGAGGCGATGGCCCGCGACCAGCGCGTTCGGGTGCTCGACATCCCCGCGCCGCGCGGCAGCATCTACGACCGCGACGGCAACGCGCTCGCCATCTCGCTGCCCTCGAAGGCCGTCTACGCCGATCCCCGCCTCGTCCGCCAGTCCGGCCGCGTGGCCGAGCGCCTCGCGCCGCTCCTCGAGCTGCCGCGAGGCGACCTCTCCGACGCCCTCCGGCAGGACGCCACCTTCGTCTACCTCGCCCGCCGCGTCGACCTGCCGGTCGCGAGGCGGATCGAGGCGATGGCGCTGCCCGGCATCGGGTTCCTCGACGAGAGCAAGCGGCACTACCCGGCGGGCGACCTCGCCTCCCAGGTGCTCGGCTTCGTGGGCGTCGACGGCACGGGGCTCGCCGGCCTCGAGCTGCAGTACGAGCGGGTGCTCGCCGGCCGGCCCGGCAAGGTGATCATCGAGCAGGCGGCGCAGGGCACGCCGATCCCGCAGGGGATCCACCGTGAGCGAGAGCCGTCCCCGGGCGAGGACCTCGTGCTCACGATCGACCGCGACCTCCAGTACCAGGCACAGCGCGCGCTGGAGGCGGCGGTGCGCGAGAACGGCGCGAAGGGCGGCTCGGTCCTCATCCTGGATCCGTCGAGCGGCGACGTCCTCGCGATGGCGACCGCGCCCTGGTTCGACCCCAACCGGTTCACGGAGGCGTCGCCCGACGTCCTGCGGAACCGCTCGGTGACCGACGTCTACGAGCCGGGGTCGGTGAACAAGGTGATCACCGCGGCGGCGGCGCTGGAGGAGGGTGTGATCGGTCTCGAGGAGACGCTGACCGTTCCCCCGACCTACCAGGTCGGTGACAAGGTGTTCTCCGACGTCCACCTGCACGGCATCGTCCCGATGGACCTGTCGGAGATCATCGCGCAGTCGAGCAACGTGGGGATCATCCGGGTCGCCGAGCGACTCGGGAAGGACGGGCTCGCCGACTACCTCCGCAGCTTCGGCTTCGGACGCAAGACCGGGATCGACTTCCCCGGCGAGGCCGAGGGCATCCTTCTCGACCGCGACGACTGGTGGACGACGAGCATGGGGACGATCCCGATGGGCCAGGGCATCGCGGTCACCCCGCTGCAGATGGCCGGTGTCTACGCGACCCTCGCGAACGAGGGCGTCCGGATGCGGCCTCGCCTCGTGCGCGGCGTGCTCGACGCGGGGGGCGCTCTGGTGCCCGAGCGGGTGCGCACGGGCCATCGGATCGTCAGCGCGGAGACGGCCGAACGGCTCATCCAGATGCTCGTGCGGGCGGTCGAGGAGGGGACCGGGGAGCTCGCCGCGGTGCCCGGCTACCGCGTGGCGGGGAAGACCGGGACGGCACGCAAGCCCCTCGAGAACGCGCTCGGCTACAGCGACCGCTACGTGGCCTCCTTCATCGGGATCGCCCCGGCGGACGACCCGCGACTGGTGATCGCCGCCATACTCGACGAGCCCGAGACGATCTACGGAGGCGTGGCCGCCGCGCCGCTCTTCCGCGAGGTCGCGAGGTTCGCGCTCGCCGACCTGCACGTTCCGCCCACCAGCTCGGCGGTGCCGGGCGCGTCCACCTCCCCGGCAGGGTGATGCGAGCCCCGATGCTAGAATCCCGTCGGCCCGGAGCGCTTGCGCCGGGCCCGCTCTCACTCATGGCGGCTCGCCGAACGCTCACCGATCTGATCGCGCCGCTCGCCGCCGCCGAGGTTCGGGGCGACGCCGGTGCCCGTCCCGACGGTCTCGCCTACCGAGCGGACCTCGTCGCGCCGGGGTGGCTGTTCTTCTGCGTCCCGGGCGGGCGGCACGACGGGCACGACTTCGCTCGGGACGCCGTCGCCGCGGGCGCCACGGCGGTGGTGGTGGAGCGGTGGCTCGACCTCCCCGAGAACGTAGCCCAGGTGCTCGTCCCGTCGGTGCGCGAGGCGATGGGCCCGATCGCGGCCGAGCTCCATGGCCGTCCGGCCGATGCGCTGCGCGTCGTCGGCATCACGGGCACGAACGGGAAGACGACGATCACCTATCTGCTGGAGGGGATCTTCACCGCGGCCGGGCTCACCGCCGGCGTCGTCGGCACCACCGGCGTGCGGGTCGCCGGCCGCCCCGCCCCGCAGTCGAGGACCACCCCCGAGGCGCCCGACCTGCACGCGCTGTTCGTCGAGATGGTGGAGGCCGGGATCGGGGCGGTTGCGATGGAGGTGTCGTCGCACGGCCTCGTGCAGCACCGCGTCGGCGGCGTGCGGTTCGACTGCGCCGTGTTCACGAACCTCTCGCAGGACCACCTCGACTTCCACGGAACGATCGAGGAGTACTTCCGCGCCAAGGCGATGCTGTTCGATCCCGCGCGCTCGGCTGCCGCCGCCGTCAACGCCGACGTCCCCGAGGGACGGCGGCTCCTGCGGCCCGACCTCCCCGCGGTGACGTACGGGCTCGGCGACGGCGCCGACCTTCGGGCCACCGGCGTGCGCGTGGGAGCCGACGGCGTGTGGTTCGAGGTCGACGGGGTCGAGATCCACTCGCCGCTCCGCGGCGCCTTCAACGTGCTCAACTCGCTGGCCGCGATCGCCGCGGCCCGCGTCCTGGGGATCGGGCTCGACGACGCCGCTCGGGGCCTCGCGTCGGTGGCCGCCGTCCCGGGCCGGCTCGAGCCGGTCTCGGCAGGGCAGGACTTCCTCGTCGTGGTCGACTACGCGCACACGCCCGACAGCGTCGAGAACGTGCTGCGGGCGGCCCGGCCGCTCGCGGATGGGGGCCGCGTGCTCGTCGTGCTCGGCTGCGGCGGCGACCGCGACCGCGGGAAGCGCCCCCTCATGGGCGAGGCCGCGACGCGCCTCGCCGACCTCACGGTCGTGACGAGCGACAACCCCCGGTCCGAGGACCCGGACGAGATCATCGCCGAGATCGAGCCGGGCGCGAAGCGCGGCGGAGGCGCCTACGTGGTGGAGCCGGACCGGCGCGCCGCGATCCGGCTCGTGCTGGCCGAGGCGCACCCGGGCGACGTCGTCATCGTCGCCGGAAAGGGTCACGAGACCGGGCAGGAGCTCGCCGATCGCACGATCCCCTTCGACGATCGCGAAGTCGCGCGCGAGGAGCTCGCCGCGCTGGGAAGGGGAGCGGGATGAGGCCGCGCTCCCTCTCGTCGGTCGCCGCCGCGGTGAGTGGCCGGCTCACGGGGCCCGATGCCGAGGTGACGCGCGTGATCGTCGACAGCCGCGAGGCGGCGGCCGGCGACCTGTACGTGGCCCTGCCGGGCGAGCGGGCCGACGGGCACGACTTCGTCGCCGACGCTGCCGGCCGGGGCGCCGTCGGCGCGATGGTGCGGCGCGCGACGGACGGTGTGGCGTCGTCGGTGCTCGTCGAGGACACCGGCCGCGCGCTCCTCGGCCTCGCCGCCGACGAGCGCCGGGCCGCGCCCTGGCAGGTCGTGGGGATCACCGGGTCGACGGGGAAGACGTCGGTGAAGGACATGACGGCCGCGGTGCTCGAGACGCGACTCCGCGTCGCCGCGAGCCCGCGGTCGTTCAACACCGAGGTGGGCGTGCCGCTCACGCTCCTCGGCGCGCCGCCCGATGCCGAGGTCGTCGTGTGCGAGATGGGCAGCCGCGGGCCGGGTCACATCGCGTTGATCGCCGCCGCGGCCGCCCCCACGATCGGCGTCGTGACGAACGTCGGGCTCGCGCACATGGAGCTGTTCGGCTCGGCAGAGGCGATCGCCGAGGCGAAGGCGGAGCTCGTGGAGGCGCTCCCGGCCGGCGGGACCGCGGTGCTGAACGCCGACGATCCGGTCGTGCGCAGCTTCGCTGGGCGGACCCGCGTGCGGACGGTGCTCTTCGGCGCCGCGCCGGACGCCGAGATCCGCGCCGACGAGGTCACGCTCGACGACGGGGGCCGGGCG
>DASWKG010000018.1:0-1740 GCA_036396755.1 Actinomycetota bacterium | reverse complement strand
CCGCTCATGGCGACGATCCGCGACCTGTACGAGATCCTCGGCCTCGGCCGGGACGCGTCGCACGACGACATCAAGAAGGCGTACCGGCGCCTCGCGCGCGAGCACCACCCGGACGTGAACGCGGAACCCGGCGCCGAGGATCGT
Organism: Actinomycetota bacterium; assembly: GCA_036396755.1. GTDB lineage: Bacteria > Actinomycetota > UBA4738 > UBA4738 > CALAEC01 > DASWKG01. Next base: position 1,596 of record DASWKG010000018.1, on the reverse strand, counting down.
TTCAAGGAGATCTCGGCCGCCTACGAGATCCTGTCGGATCCGCAGAGGCGACAGCAGTACGACCTCTACGGCTCGGGCCGCGGGCCGGTGGACTTCCCCTTCGGCGACGTCGCCGACATCTTCGAGGCCTTCTTCGGACAGGGAACGTTCGGCAGACGGCGCACGACGTCGCGCCGAAGCCGAACGCAACAAGGCGAAGACCTCTTCAGCGAGGTTCCACTCACGTTCCGAGAGGCCGTGTTCGGGGCCCGGCAGGACCTTCGGCTGGGCAAGCTCGATCCGTGCGATCGATGCGCCGGATCGGGGTCCGAGCCCGGAACCTCGCCCGAGCGCTGTCGCACGTGTTCGGGCACCGGGCAGGTGCAGGACGTCCGCCGCAGCATCTTCGGAACGGTGATGACCGCTCACCCCTGCACCGCCTGTGCGGGAACGGGGGAGGAGATCCTCACGCCGTGCGAGCGGTGCGAGGGCCGCGGCCGCGTGGCGGTGGAGGCGTCGGTCCCGTTCGACGTACCGCCCGGAGTCTCGGACGGGCTCGAGCTGCGCATCGCCGGGGCCGGACACGCGGGAAGGGCGGGCGGCCCCGCGGGCGACCTCTACCTCACGCTGCACGTCGACGATGACGAGGTGTTCGAGCGCCGCGGCACGGATCTGTTCGCCGTCCTCGAGGTGCCGATGGTGCAGGCCGCACTCGGGGCCGAGGTCGAGGTGGAGACGCTCGACGGTCCCGAGCGCATCGACGTCGAACCCGGAACCGCCTCCGGCACCACGCTCCGGTTGCACGGCAAGGGAGTACCGAACCTCGGCCGGCGGGGCCGCGGAGACCTGTTCCTCACGATCCGCATCGCGACCCCGAAACCGGGGTCGAAGCAGGAGCGCGAGCTCCTGGAGCAGCTCGCCGCGCTTCGGGGCGAGCCGGCCGGCAAGAAGGCATCGGTGAAGAGCTCGCTGCGGCGGCCGGGACCGGCTGGTCCCTCGTGAGCACGAGCTGTCCGTTCTGCCGCATCGTCGCGGGCGGCGCGCCGGCGGACGTGCTGCACGAGACCGATACGGTCGTCGCGTTCCGCGACCTCCGGCCGCAGGCGCCGGCCCACATCCTGTTGATCCCCAAGGAGCACATCGAAGACCTGACCGAGATCGGCGACGAGCACGGGGCGGTGCTCGTCGACATCGTGAAAGCTGCGGCGCACCTCGCCGAGACCGAAGGGATCCACGAGAGCGGCTGGCGCCTGGTCGCGAACGTCGGGCCCGACGCCGGCCAGTCGGTGTTCCACCTGCACTTCCATCTGCTCGGAGGGCGCCCGATGGGCTGGCCACCCGGCTGAGGGTTCGAGCAGGCACGCGGTCGCCCGAGAAGAAGCCGAGATGCCGCATCGCGCACCCCCCTCGCGGGTAGAATCCGATGCTCCGGAGCCGAGGGCTCCGGTCAAGGGTCGAACGGCGACCAGGACATCTCGAGGAGGAACGGGGCACCCACCCCAAGAGCACCGTTTGGCGAGAGCCACGACGCAAGTCAAGATCTTGGTGCCGGGGGACCAGAGCATGGTCGCCCTCCTCGGTCAGCGTGATGAGCTGCTGAAGCTCGTCGAGGCCGGT
>DASWKG010000017.1:0-1801 GCA_036396755.1 Actinomycetota bacterium | reverse complement strand
AGGAGCGCGAGCAACGACTCCCGGAAGCCCGCGTTGTCGTCGACGACCATGACGCGCGTCCGCGTGCCAGGAAGCGGGGACGCACGGTCGAGGACCCCCGGAGGACCCATCCGCCAAGTGTCGAGGGCACCGCGGTCGGTGGCTATCAGACTCCCGCGGGTTTCGCATCCCTGCGGGAGGGGATGGTCGGCTAGCCCGTTCTGCCTAGCCCGTGGGGTGCGTGCGTCCGCGCAGGCAGTTGCTATCCTTTGAGCAGGTTTGCCCGCCCGGCGGGATCGAGGATCCCGGAGACTCGGGCGAGGTACGAGGTGGCGTGGCAACGGCCCGCGGCCCCGAGCCGATGCTCGGTGCGGCCGCGACCGACATGCCGGCGCCAGGAACAGGACGTTGGTGTGCGCGAGGAGATGCTCGCGACGACGGTGGTTCGCCGCTCGTCGCAGCCCCGCTTCAAACCGATCGCGGCCGGCCGGACCCATGGCCGCTGCTTCGACCATAGCCTCCTGATCCGGGCCGGGCGTCCCGCCGCTTCCCGAGCGGGAAGGAGCCGCGCCGGATGCCGGACACCATAGACGGGGACGTCCAGATCCCCACCCAACCCCCGACGACCGAGGGGTCGTCCACCCAAGCGGTGCAGACCGAGGCACGCGACGGGGTCGACGCCGAGCCCAGGCCGAAGACGAGGCGCCGGCGCGGGACGCGCGGCGGTCGTGGGCGGAAGCGCGCCGGCGCACGCACAGCCGGTTCGCCCGATGGATCGCCGGACGGAGAGGCCGCCGCACCGGTCGATGGGGGTGAGGTCGATGCAGGTGAGGTCCCGCCCGAACCCACCGCTGAGGCAGCCGCGCCGGAAACCGGGGACGGCTCGCCCGAGGCGGTCAAGCCCAGACGCCGGTCGCGCGGCGGCCGGGGCCGGGGTGGCAGGGGCCGCCAGAGCCAGAGCAAGCCCACGCCAGACGAGGCGGCGGTCGATGCCGAGGGCGACGCGACCGAGGTCCTCGATCCCGAGCCGCGTCCCGAGGTTGCGCTCGTGGACGCCAGCGTCGACGCCGATGTCGGCGACGCCGCCGACGCGGCCGAGAGCGCGGTCAGGCGCCGGCGCCGTCGCGGCGGCAGGGGCCGCGGCGGTCGCGGACGCTCGAGCACCGCGAAGGCAGCCGCCCCCGGAACCGCCGAGGCCGAGGAGGAGGAGGCGGCGGCCGTCCCTGCCGAGGGCGCCACGGAGCAGCCCTCCCAGGAGACGCGCGAGGACAAACGCAAGCCAGCGACGCGCCGGACCCGCGCGAGGAGCGACTCTTCCCGAACGAAGGCGACCGAGCCGAGGGACGCAGAACCCGCCGAGACGAAGGAAGCGGCACCGGCCGGCCCGACGCGGCTGCGACGCGGGCGCCGTACCACCTCGGGAACGTCCACCCGCCGGCGTCGCGAGCGCCCGGTCGTCGTGCCGCGTGTGACCGACAAGGTCATGGCGATCACCGAACACGGCGAGCGGGACCAGATCGCGATCCTCGAGGAGAACACGCTCGTCCAGCACTACGTCACCCGCGTGGGCGCACGATCGATGGTCGGCAACGTGTACCTCGGGCGCGTGCAGAACGTGCTCCCGGGGATGGAGGCGGCCTTCGTCGACGTCGGGCGCGGGCGCAACGCGGTCCTGTACGCAGGTGAGGTCAACTACTCGCCCGAAGACCTCGAGGGCAAGCAGGCGCCGCGGATCGAGCAGGTCCTCAAGAGCGGGCAGTCGGTACTCGTCCAGGTCACGAAGGACCCGATCGGCGGCAAGGGCGCCCGGCTCACGGCGCAG
>DASWKG010000016.1:0-7600 GCA_036396755.1 Actinomycetota bacterium | reverse complement strand
CACCACGAGGTAGCCGAGCGCGATCAGCGACTCCCCCGAGAACTCCGCCGGGTGAAGGTCGCCCAGCTCGCCGGAGGCGACCCCGGCGATGAGAAGGATCACCCCGCCGGCGAGCATCTGCATCGCCGTGCCGACCAGCGGCCGGGACGGAAGGGAGGCCCGCCGCGCGTACAGCGAACCGGACGCCCAGAAGAGCGCCGCCATGAACAGCATCGCGATCCCGGCCGGGTCGAGGCCCCCGCCGCCGCTCGGCCGGACCAGGAGCGCCACCCCCCCGAAGCCGATCGCGATCCCGGCCACCTCGCGCCAGCTGCGGCGCTCGCGAAGCACGGACGCGCCGACCACCAGCATCCACAGCGGGACGGTGGCGATGATGAGCGAGGCGATGCCCGAGGGGACGGTCCGCTCGGCCCACATCACCAGGCCGTTGCCGCCGAGCAGGAGCGCGCCCCCGATGATCGCCGCCGAGCGCCAGTGGCGCCAGGTGGGCCGGTCGCCGTCCCGGTCGCCCCGGCGTGCCGCGAACGGGTACAGGAGCGCCCCCGCGATCACGAACCGGATCCCGCCGGCGAGGAACGGCGGCATGGTCCGCACCACCACCCGGATCGCCAGGTAGGTCGATCCCCAGACCACGTAGACGTTGGCGAGGGCCGCCCAGATGGCCCACGTTGGAGCGGCCCCTCCCCCGTGGGAGGAGTCCTGCGGTGAGGTCAGGAACGAGCCTGGACGAACCATGGCTCTTATGATAGAAAGGCGATGACCGAAATGTAAGGCGTAGACCGAAGGCATTTCGCGCAATCGGTCTTGGACAGAGAGGTAGAAACGCCAGATGGCTTTCGATTCTGAACGGCTCTTCGACGAGACCGGCCGACGGATCCTCCAGGAGCTCCAGCGCAACGCCCGCATCACCTTCAGCGAGCTGGGACGGCGCGTCGCGCTGACGCCCCCGGCGGTCGCCGATCGGGTCCGGCGGCTCGAGGAGGCGGGCGTGATCCGCGGCTACCGCGCCGAGGTCGACCCCGCCGCGCTCGGCCTCCCGGTCGTCGCCTTCATCCGCATCACCGCCACCGGCGAGCTCTGCACCGCGCTCGCCCGGGTCATCCACGAGTTCCCCGAGGTTCTCGAGTGCCACCGGGTGACCGGCGAGGAGGCCTTCATCGCCAAGGTCGTCCTGCGCTCGGTCACGCACCTCGAGCGCCTCATCGACCGCCTGATGCCGTACGGCGAGACCATCACCTCGATCGTCCTCTCGTCCCCCGTCACCCACCGGGTGATCGAGCCGGCGAGGGACGAGCCAGCCCCGGAGGAACCCGAGGCGTCGCGCGCGGTCTGATAGCGTTCCGCCCGTGACCGTCCACATCGGGCTGGGTCTGTTCACCGGCCAGATCCCTCCGGGCTCCGATCGAACCTTCGCCGACGAGTACCACGACGTCGTGCAGCTCTCGGTGCTGGCCGAGACGCTCGGCTTCGACTCGGTGTGGGTGAGCGAGCACCACGGCGCCGGCGACGGCTACCTGCCCTCCCTCCTCCCGCTGCTCGCGGGCATCGCGACGGCCACCGATCGCGTGGGCCTCGGCACGGGCGTCATGCTGGCGCCGTTCCACGACCCGCTGCGGCTGGCCGAGGACGCGGCCGTCGTCGACCTGCTCTCGCGCGGGCGCCTGATCCTCGGGCTCGGCCTCGGCTGGCGCGAGGAGGAGTTCCGGATGTTCGGCGTCCCCGTCCGCGAGCGGGTCCCGCGAACGATCGACACGGTCGAGGTGCTGCGGAAGGCCTGGACCGCCGAGCGGTTCACGCACGAGGGCCGGGTGCTCTCCTACGACGACGTGCTCGTCACGCCGGCGCCCTTCCGCGAGGGCGGGCGCGAGGGCGGGCCGCCCATCTACCTCGGCGGCACCATCGAGGCGGCCGTCCGGCGCGCGGGGCGCCACGGCGACGGCTACATCGCCACGCGCACCTCGCTCGACAAGGCGCAGCGGGCGCTCGGCTGGGCCGAGGAGGCCGCGCGGGACGCCGGCAAGGACCCCGCGGCGTTCGGGTTCGCGCTGCTGCAGAACACCTTCGTCTGGGAGGACGGCGACGCGTGGGAGGTCGTCCGTGCCGGGGCCGCACACCAGCTCGGCGTCTACCCCGCGTGGGGGCAGGGATCGGACAGCCCCGGCCGCCCGTTCGAGGTGACCCCGGTCGACGACGACACGCTGCGCCACGTCACCCCCGCCGGCGACCGCCACGAGGTGATCAAGGCCCTGCGGCCGATCGTCGAGGCGTTCGCCCACCGCGAGGAGTTCCACCTCGTGGTCCGCCTCCACTACCCGGGCATGCCCTTCGAGACCGCCTCCCGGGCCCTCGAGCTCTTCGGCGAGCACGTCCTGCCGGCGCTCAAGGGCTCCTGAGGCCGTGGGCTTCTTCGAGGACACGATCCGGGGACTCGACGAGGCCGGCGTCCGCTACGTGGTGGTCGGCGGGCTCGCCGTCGTCCTGCACGGTCACATCCGGGCGACGTACGACCTGGACCTGATCGTCGATCTCGAGGAGGCGCAGGCTCGCAAGGCGGTCGATGCGCTGACCGGCCTGGGGCTGGTTCCCCGACTCCCCCTCGACGCCACCGAGCTGGCGGACGCGGCCGCGCGATCTCGGTGGATCAGCGAGAAGTTCTGGGACCCGGCCGACGCCACGAGGTCGGTGGACGTGTTCGTGGAGGAGCCCATCGCGTTCGAGGGGCTCTGGGCGCGATCGGTGGTGATGCCGCTGGCGTCGACCCGCGTTCGCGTCGCCTCGATCCCCGACCTGATCGAGCTGAAGCGTGGGACCGGCAGGCCGAGCGACCTGGCCGACATCGAGGCCCTCACGGCTATCCTCGAGGACGATGGCTGACACCCGCGATGGGTGGGACGAGCATCGGCGCGACCAGTTGAAGCGGTGGCGGAGCGCCACGCCGGCCCAGCGACTGGCCGCGCTCGAGGAGCTGATCGGGCTCGCGCGCGGCGCTCCGCGTTGGAAGCGCGACCGGGATGCCGGTAAGGTGGCGCCATGGCGACGGTATCCGAGGTGATGGCGAAGAACGTCCTGACCGTTTCCCTGACGACCACGGTGGCCGAGGCGGCGACGCTGATGGGCGAGCGCCGCGTCGGCTCCGCGCTCGTGATGGACGGCGACACGCTGCTCGGCATCTTCACCGAGCGCGACATCGTGCGGGCGCTGGGCCAGGACTTCGACGCGGCAGGCCGGGCCGTCTCGGAGTGGATGACCGCCGACCCCGTCTCGGTCCCGCCCGACACCGACACCACCGAGGCCCTCCGCAAGATGCTCGACGGCGGCTTCCGGCACCTGCCGGTGCTCGACGGCGACCGGGTCCAGGGCGTCGTCTCGATCCGCGACCTCTCGGCCGCCGGGATCGACTGACCGCGAAACGCCGGCGGGGCGGGCGTCCGCCTAGAAGATGAAGTCCCCGAGCGCGACGGCCGTGATCCTGAGGTTCCGCCCCTCGAAGTCGGCCTCGTCCCCGCCGAAGTCCGTGCACGCGAAGCTCACATCCTGGGCTTCCTGGAACACGAACACGCCGTGCATCGAGATCTGCGTCTGGAAGATGTCCTGGCTTCCTCGCTCGAGGTTCTGCACCCGGGGCCCGGTCTGCGTGAACGGGCCGGTCAGGAGATTGCAGAAGACGATCATCCCGTCGTCGCGGCACTCCTCGGGGTCCTGGCACTGGAGCAGCATGTCGACCAGGATGAGCCACGTCCCCGGCGGGACGTCCGACAGCGTCCCCTCGATGCAGAACTCCGTGTCGCAGAGGATGCCCGTGTTGCCGACGCGCTGCTGGCTCCAGTCGGGGAGGGTCGGGGCGCAGTCGACGGTGCCGGCCGCGAAGATCTCGCGCATCGCCTCGCCCTCGTCGCACTCCTCCGACACGCGCCTCTGCACCTTCGTGAAATCGGCGCGCAGGTCCGCGTCGCCCGAGGTCGCCCCGCCGAGGAGCCCCTCGCCGGCGTTGACCGAGGTGATGTCGCCGCTGTCCGCATCGGGGTGGCACACGACGGAGCCGTCCTGGTTGACGATCGAGATCGAGGAGCTGTCCGCCGGGCACCCGCCGGTGACCCGGGACTGAAGGACGCTTGGGTCGGTCCCGAGGGTGAGCGGGCCCTCGGTCCCGCCACCGGTGAGTCCGGAGCCGGACGCGAGGTTCACCGATGTGATGTCCCCGCCGGAGAAGTGGATGGGCAGGTCGTGCTTGCCACACTCCCGGTCGGGCGCCTCGCCGACCGCCACGTGCTCGATCTTCCCCCCCGGGGTGAGGCAACCGGAGTAGGAGGCGACCGAGGCCTGGTCGTGGCCGGCAAAGGCCGCCGTGGAGGCCAAGAGGCCGAGCGCGAAGGCGATCGACAGGGCGGGGCCGAGCTTCCGGAGCGGGGTCGCGGTCATGGCTGGGCGCTCCCTTCACCGCCTCACGGGCCCGGAGGCGGACGACGGACGTTCGGATGAGCGACTATGCCATTTTTCGGACACTTCGTACAGAGCAAGCGCGGCCGGCGCCGGCGTGGTCCACCTGACTAGAAGCCGGTCTGCGTCCGCTCGGGGAGCTCGGCGGCGGCCGCCTTCAGCGCCCCCCAAACCTCACGGAACAGCTCGGCGGCGTAGGCCGGAGGCTGCGAGGCCTCGGTCCCCATCGCGCCCCGCAAGGCCATCGCCGTCACGTCGGCCGCCTTCTCCACCAGTCGCATGTCGAGCTCTTGCGCCACGTCGTCCTCCTCGGGTTCGGTTTCGTCCTTCGGTTTCGGAGAAGGCTACCGCACGAGGAGCGGGCCACGAGGCGGCCGGAGCGGAGATCCGGCCCCGGACATGAACGCGGGCGCCGCGAGGAAGGCGCGGCGCCCGGTCAACGGGCTTCGTCTTCAGTTCCCGGTTCGCCCTCTGCTCAGCTCATCGGGCCCTTCCCGGGCCCCGATTCGCCTTCCGCCTGGCATCCCTACCGGGTTGTCTCTCTGCCCTAATGGTTCTACGTCGAGGGGCGGGAATCCTGCTTTCCTTCCAAACCCTCACTGCCTGTATCGGACGGTCCGGGCCCGAGATTTAGTTCCGGTTCAGGTGAGGCGGCCGTTGGAGATGACGAGGGCGAAGTCCTGGTCGGTGTCGTCGCCGTCGCCGAAGATCGCGTCGCCGGCGATGTTCGCGGCGAGCACCTCGACCGTGAGCGGTCCCGAGGCCGACTGCAGGTAGACGTTCTCGAGGTTGTTCCTGAAGTCGGCCGCGCCGCCGGGGACGCTCCAGCCGGTGCTGGGCGAGCCGAAGGCGTTGCCGAGGTAGGTCACCGCGGCCGCGCCCTCGCCGCTCGTCACCCGCAGGTCGAGGTCGTTCACCCAGGCGGGGGTCGCCCCGCCCAGCCCGGCCCCCGGGGCGTCGGTCCAGGCGAGCGTCACCTTCACCGGCTGCGACGGATCGACCGGCTCGATCGTGCCCGACCACGATTCGCCGGTGTCGTGGAAGACCACGGTCTGGTCGACGTACGCCTTCTGCGTCCCGCCGAAGGTGTTCGACAGGTTCATCCGGCCCCACCCCTGCTTGTTGTCGGGGATGTGACCCATGACGCCATTGTCGGCGTCCCGCCCCCCGGCGAGGTCGACCGCCCCGTTGACGAATGCCGCCTTCTGGAGGGCCGGGCTCGGGTTCGTGGCGAACTGTTTCTTGTACCACTCGGTGAAGAGCGCCGAGGCTCCGCTGACGTGCGGTGACGCCATCGACGTCCCCGTGCACGACGCGTAGAGAGCTCCCTCCGCGTCCGCCACCGGGACTCCGCAGAAGACGGGCACCGCTGCCGATGACCGAGTCGAGATGACGTTCTCGCCTGGCGCGACCACATCGGGGAGCCGCCGCCCGTCGAGCGCGGGCCCGTGCGCGGAGCAGGTGCAGAGGTCCTTGATGCCCCCCGCCCGGTAGTTCTTGGTGCCGCCAACGCGCAGGAGGTTCTTGCCCTCGTCGGGGCTCCCCTGGGTGCTGGTGCCCCCGCTCCCGTTCATGATGGAGAGAACGAACGCGAGGGGCTCATGGCCGGACGTCGTCAGGTTCGCATCTCGCGGCGCCATGTCGAACTCGCGCGTGTCGGCGTCGTAACCCTGCGGCGTCCCGGCCGGCCCCCAGGAGTTCGCCGAGATCGTGGCTCCACCGAGCACCGAGTCGCGGTTGAGGCTCTGGTACTGGCCCGGGCCGCTGGGCCCGAACGGCGCGGCCAGGGACACGTAGTTCTGAACGTAGAGCTTCGCTCCCGGGGCGACGCCGAGCCCGTACTGGAAGCCGCTCGCGTCGGTCGCGGGCACGAGGCCGCGCCCGGCGATGATCCCCGCCGTGTGCGTCCCATGCCCCAGCGTGTCGGAGTTGATCCCGATGCGGTCGTTGGAACTGGGGACGCCGGTAAAGGTGCAGAGTGCACCGGCGGCCACGTAGTCCCTGCATCCCGCCATGCTGAACTGGAGATCGGGATGCGTCAGGTCAGCACCGGAGTCAACGTGGGCAACGACGACCCCCGCACCGGTCACGCCCTGCGCCGTGAGCCACGTCCGGAAGCCCGTCTGTGGGACGGACGATGCGTTGTAGTTGCCGGCCACGATCTGGTCCGACATCTCGTCGCGCAGGTGGGGCGAGAGCTGGGGTGAGATGGAGTAGACGTTCGGCAGGCGCACGAGGGCGTTCACCGCGAGGGCCGAGGCCGGGACCTGGATGCCGGTGGCCGTGACGTCCTGGAACGGCATCTCGGTGGTGGTGACCTTCACGGGCACGCCGAGCGCCCGGAGGAGCCCCAGGGAGGCGTCCACCCGGCCGTCGTCGATCAGCAGGGCGTTGGCCAGGCTCGCGCCCATGAGGTCGAGGTTGCCGAAGCGGTAGGACGACGCGAAGGCGCCGACCCAGCGCACGGGCCGGAGCGCCGCGATGGCGGGCCGGTCGGCCGGGTCGAGCAGGACGACGTAGGAGAACGGCGCGACGTACTGCACCAGCTCGGCGCCGCTCGCGCGCACCTGGTCGAGCCAGGCGTCTTTGATCGGCCCGTGGAACTGCACCAGGTGCAGGAACGGCCTGCCCGAGGCAAACCCGAGCGCCGCCGGCGGCTCCCGGAGCGGGTCGAAGGTCGTCGAGGGGAGGACGAGGGTGCCGGCCTCCGGGTGGACCTCGGCTCCGGCGGCACGCAGCACGCCCACGTCGCCGCTGTCGACGACCGCCCAATCGAACGCGCCGTAGCGCTCGAAGAACGAGGCGGTCACACCGGCCCGAGCCAGCACGCCCGGCTCGAGGCGGACGGCCACCGTGGTCGTCTCACCGGCGCCGGCGACGGTGGTCGTCGTGAGGCCGCCCGCGGACAGCGCGAGCAGCGCGAGGACGGACAGCGCACGGCGCATCAGGCGATGGGGAAGCTGCCGAGGTCCAGCTCTTCGCCGCGGACCAGCGTGACGTCCCGCACGATCGGGGTGCGGCCCGGCGCGGAGATCGTGACCCGCAGCGGCTCGGTCCTCCCCGCGGCGGCCTCCATCGGCCGGGTGGTCGGGTTGATGTGCCACTCGATCGTGCCGTCGGGCGCGCTCGCCGAGTTGATGTCGATCACCTCGTGCGTCGAGGT
>DASWKG010000015.1:0-3259 GCA_036396755.1 Actinomycetota bacterium | reverse complement strand
TCCCGCCACGGGAATCGCGCGAGCAACGCAGCGTCCGATGAGACGAGGAAGCCGATGGGCGAGTTCGATCTCACGGCGTGGTGGGCGCCCTTCCTCGCGTTCGTGGCGGGGATCGTGGCGTTCGCTTCGCCGTGCGTGCTGCCCCTCGTGCCCGGGTATCTCTCCTTCGTCACGGCCGCCGGCCACTCGCCCGGACCGGCGCTGTCGCCGACGCATCGGGTTCGTCCGAAGCCGCTCCCGGTGATCATGTTCGTCGCCGGGTTCTCGGTCGTCTTCACGTCCCTCGGAGCGTTCGCCGGCGTGTTCGTTCCGATCGTGCGGTCGACGACCGGCCAGCGGGTTGCCGGGCTCGTGATCCTCGCCGTCGGGGTGTTCCTGCTCCTGTACGCCTTCCGGGTCGGGTCGGCCTCGTTGTACGGGGAGCGCCGTCCGCTCCTTGCCAGGGTGCGGCCCGGCGGAGCCACCGCGTTCCCGCTCGGGATGGCGTTCGCCGCGGGATGGACGCCCTGCATCGGACCGGTGCTCGCCGGCATCCTCGCGCTCGCCGCGGCGCAGTCGGACCCGGTGAGGAGCGCCCTCCTGCTGTTCGCGTTCTCCATGGGCCTGGGCGTCCCCTTCGTGCTGATCGGCCTCGGGATCGGCGGGCTGATGCACCGGCTCGGCTTCCTTCAGCGTCACTACCACGCGATCGCGGGCGTCTCGGGCTCGGTGCTGGTCGGGATCGGCCTGCTGCTCGTGACCGGGGCCTGGCTCCGGGTCATCTCGCCGCTGCTACGCCTGGTGAACTCGTTCGAGCCCCCGATCTGACACCCACGACAGGGTCAGGGAATCGCCCGGCCGGCGCCAGCGTCCATACTGGAAGACCGATGGCCAACGAACAGGATGAGTTCCTGCGAGCCACGATGGGTGCGGTGGACCTCGTGTACAACCTGTCCCGCCGACTGACCGATCGGCGCCAGGACGCCGAGGACCTGGTCCAGGACACGTTCCTCCAGGCGTTCCGGGCGTGGACGGATCACCGCCGCCCCAAGAAGGTGGAGCCGTGGCTCGCCACCATCTGTCTGAACCTGGCTCGGTCCCGCTACCGCAGCCGGGCTCGCCGTCCGTCGGAGGTCCCGTTCGAAGAGTGGATGGTTGAGGGTCGATCGAGCGCGGATCCCGAGTCACGTGCCGTCCAGGAGATCGAGCGCGAGCAGCTGTACCGGGCGATGCGCGAGCTGCCGGAAGAGCAGCGCGTGGCGATCACGCTCGTCGACCTGTCCGGGTTCTCCACGTATGAGGCCGCCGAGGCGATGGGGACGCCTCGGGGCACCGTCCTGTCCCGGCTCCACCGGGGCCGGCGCGCGCTCGCCCGGCTCCTCGGTGACCGGATCGAGGAGGTCATTCGATGATGCTCTGGGCGTGGCGGGGATTCCGGCGCCGGCCGCACGACCCCGAACGCAACGCCGCCGAGTACGTGACGGGCGAGCTGTCGAGGCGCGCGACCCGGTGGTTCGAAGCTCACCTGCTGCACTGCGAGGACTGCTGGCGCGAGGTGCTCTTGGGCCGGCTCGGACGGAGCGTGGCGGAGGAGGCCCGCGAGCACGCCTCGGCGGGCCTTCGGGACCGCGTGCGGGCGGCCGTGCAGTTCACGAGCGAGGGCGGACCGGCAGGACCTTCGGAACCCTCGAGCTCATGAACGGCAGTCGGGACGCGAGAGCGAACGGCCGCGGTCCCGAGCCCAGGGCCGAGGCGAAACGCGGGCGGCGAGCGGCCGCGAAGGCCGAGCGGGAGCGGCGAGCACGGCGTGCGCGGGTGGCCACCCGTGTCCGTGTGACCGCGATCGCTCTCGTACTGGGCGCCGGCGGCGTAGCGCTGGCGCTCGGACTCGTCCGCGACCTACAGCCGTCCGGCGTGGCGTTCGCCGGCGACCTGCGGAGCGGCGGGAGGCTCGAGGAGCTCCGACTTCCGCAGCTCGAAGGTGATGGCGCCATCGAGTACGCCGCCTATGCCGATCGCCCTCTGGTGATCAACTTCTTTGCGTCGTGGTGTCCGAACTGCATCGCGGAGATGCCCGAGTTCGAGCGCGTCCATGGGCTCCTCGGCGACCGAGTGGCGTTCCTCGGTGTTTCCCAGAGCGACGCTCGGGGGGCGAGCATCGATCTCGCGAGGGAGACCGGCATCACGTACGACACTGCGATCGACGAGCGGGGCGAGTTCTTCCGCGCCGTCGGTGGGGTCGGAATGCCGACCACGATCTTCGTCCGGCCCGGCGGCGAGATCGCCGACGTGTGGGTCGGCGCGCTCAACGCCGACACCCTCCAACGGCTCGTGGCGGACCACTTTGGCATCGTCGCCTGACCGAGGAGACGAACCGGGTAAGGTTGACTGACCGGCGAGCTCGGGGGAGACCGCGGTGGCCAGGGTGCTCGTCTTCGACGTGAACGAGACGTTGCTCGACCTGGCGGCCCTGCGAGACCCGTTCGCCCGGGCCTTCGGAGATGCCGCCCCGCTCGGCGAATGGTTCGCGCGGCTGCTCCATGCCTCGTTGGTGGCGACGCTGACGGACTCCTACGAGGACTTCGCATCGATCGGGCGAAGGGCGCTCGAGGCCGCTGCAGCTCGACGCGGCCTCGACCTGCCTGACGATGATCGCGACGCGATCCTGGGAACGATGCGCCGTCTTCCGGCGCATCCGGACGTGCCGGACGCGCTCGAGCGACTCCGTTCGGCCGGCTTCCCTTTGGCCACCCTCACGAATTCCTCGGGGGACCTCGCTCGGGCGCAGCTCGAACACGCCGGCCTCCTGGAGCTTTTCGACCGCGTGCTGTCCGTCGACGAGGTTCGGCGCTACAAGCCCGCCCCGGAGCCATACCTGATGGCGGCCGAGCGCCTCGGCGTACCGCCCTCGGAGATGCGGATGGTGGCGGCTCATGATTGGGACGTGTGGGGCGCGATACGGGCCGGATGTGCGGCAGCATACGTGGCAAGAACCGACGTGCCGTTCGCATTCGGGCGACCACCCGACCTGGCCGGCCCGGATCTCTCGGCCGTGGCCGACGCGATCCTCGCGGTCGACGAGCCGCCCGGCTGATGGCGTCGGGCGGCGCACACGAGGACCCGGGGTTCCCGGTCCTGCCCGCATCGACCATCCCGGCCGTCACCGCCGAGCAGATGCGCGAGGTCGACCGCATCATGGTCGAGGACCTCCACATCGAGCTGACCCAGATGATGGAGAACGCGGGCCGCAACCTCGCATCACTCGCGCTCCGTCGTTTCG
>DASWKG010000014.1:0-20162 GCA_036396755.1 Actinomycetota bacterium | reverse complement strand
GTGGGGCGTACAGGATTCGAACCTGTGACACATGGGTTAAAAGCCCACTGCTCTAACCAGGCTGAGCTAACGCCCCGCGCGATTGTAGCCGCCGGGGCGGTACCGATTCGTGATGGGGAGCCGGCGGTCCCTGCCGAAGGCCTTCGGGGTGATCTTCACGCCGGGGGGAGCCTGGCGGCGCTTGTACTCGGTGCGGTCGATCATCGCGACGACTCGCTCGACCAGCTCGGAGTCTCCGGCGATCTCCTCCGGCGAGCGGTCCTCCTCGACGTACGCCTCGATGATCGGGTCGAGCAGCTCGTAGGGCGGGAGCGAGTCGGTGTCGAGCTGGCCGGCGCGCAGCTCCGCCGACGGCGGCTTGTCGAGCACGCGCTGGGGGATCGGGGCCGGCTCGCCCTGCGCGTTGCGCCAGCGCGCCAGCTCGAACACCAGCGTCTTCGGCACGTCCTTCAGCGGCGCGAACCCGCCGGCCATGTCGCCGTAGAGCGTCGAGTACCCGGTCGCCATCTCGCTCTTGTTGCCGGTCGCGAGCACCATGACGCCGAACCGGTTCGACACCGCCATCAGGAGGTTCCCGCGGATGCGCGCCTGGATGTTCTCCTCCGCGACCCCGGGGTCGGTTCCGGCGAACACCTCCTTCAGCGCGGCGAGGTAGGCCTCGTACGGCTCGGTGATCCCGATCTCGTCGAGCCGGATGCCGAGGAGCCCCGCCAGCTCGCGGGCGTCCTCGACGCTCTCGGTCGAGGAGAACGGCGACGGCATCGCGAGCCCTCGGACGGCCTCCGCGCCGAGCGCGTCGGTCGCGATCGTCGCGGTGAGCGACGAATCGATGCCGCCCGAAAGCCCGATCACCACGCCGGGGAACCCGTTCTTCCGCACGTAGTCGCCGAGGCCGAGCGTGACGGCCCGGTACACCTGCTCGACCTCGCCCGGCCACGGTTCGCGCTCGGGGTCGGGCGCGGCCGGTTTCTCGCCGCCGCCCTCGCCCGGCAGGTCCACCACGAGCATGTCCTCGTCGAAGACGCTCGCGTGCCAGGCGCGCTCGCCGTTCGGCGCGACGACCATGCTGCCGCCGTCGAAGACCAGCTCGTCCTGTCCGCCGACGGCGTTCACGTAGACGATCCACGCGCCGGTCTCGCGGGCGCGCGCGGCGCAGATCTCGAGGCGCTCGCCGGCCTTGCCCCGGTGGTAGGGGGAGGCGTTCAGGTTGGGGACGACGGACGCCTGCTTCGCGTACCCGTCCCACGGCGGCCCGGGGCGCCACGCGTCCTCGCACACGGAGATGCCGAGCGCAGAGCCGGCCAACCGGAAGGCGCAGCCGCGCTCGCCCGGGACGAAGTAGCGCGCCTCGTCGAACACGCCGTAGTTCGGCAGCCGATGCTTGTGGTAGCGGGCCTCGACGCGCCCGCCCCGCAGGAGCGCGGCCGCGTTGTGCAGCCCTCGCTCGCTGCGGTCGACGAACCCGACCAGGACCGCGCACCCCTCGGCCGTCCGCCGCGCCAGCTCCTCGAGGGCCGCCAGGTTGTCGTCGACGAAGGCGGGGCGGAAGACGAGGTCCTCGGGCGGGTAGCCGGTGAGGGCCAGCTCGGGGAAGCAGACGAGGTCGGCGCCGTGCCCGGTGGCCTCGCGGGCCCACGAGGCGAGCCGGTCGAGGTTCCCGCCGAGGTCGCCGACGGTGGTGTTCACCTGGCCCAGCGCCACGCGCATGGCTCAACGATAGCGCGGCCGGCGGCCCTCCCCTCGCGCGCTCGGAAGGGGTAGCGTTGCGCCATGCCCCGCATCCTCTCCGCGATCGACCGGTGGGGGCGGCGGTATCGGTGGGCGATCCTGGCAGGCGTGGTCGCGGTCGGGGCCGGCAGCGCGGTGGCGCTCGTCCAGGAGGGCCGCGACGACGTGGCCGCGCCCGAGGGGCCCGCGGGTGACGCGGCGCGATGCGCCGCCGGGCCCGATGGCGTCGTGGACGTGACGATCGCCGGCCACGAGGTGCGGGTCGGGACCGAGGCGGGCGGGGGGATCCTCGTCGACGGCGCTCCCTGCGGCGCGACCCTCGCCGAGATCGAGGCGATCCAGGTACTCGGGACCGCCGAGGACGAGCGGGTGGTGATCGACCTCGGCGGCGGGCCGTTCGAGCCCGGGGTCTCGGAGGAGCCCGACGGCCTCCCCGAGGTCGAGATCACGGTCGACCTCGGCGACGGCGACGACGAGCTCCTCGTGGAGGGAGGCCCCGGGGAGGACCGCGTCACCGGGACCCCCGACGGCCTGGGCCTCAACGCCGACTCCGACGCCGACGTGACCGTTCGGAACGTCGAGGCGATCACCGTCGCCGGCGGCGAGGGCGACGACCGGCTCTCGGGGGCCGGCGTCGCGGTGGGAGCCGCGGGTTTCCCGCAGGACCTCCGCATCGAGGGCGGGACCGGCGCCGACGTGCTCGAGGGCGGCGCGGGCGCCGACGCGCTCTTCGGTGGCGAAGACGACGACGTGCTGCGCGGGACGGCCTCGGGCGACACGCTCGACGGCGAGACGGGGACCGACACCGCCGACTACTCGGGCTCGCAGGTCGCGGTGGCGGCCGACCTCGACGCGGGCACGGTCGGCGCCGCCGGCTCGGCCGACCGAGTCTCGAGCGTCGAGGTGATCGTGGGGAGTGACTTCGGCGACACGCTCCGCGGCTCCGCCTCCGACGACGTGCTGCGGGGCGGGCCCGGCGACGACACGCTCGCGGGCGGCCCGGGCGACGACGAGCTCGACGGGGGGGAGGGCTTCGACACGGCCGACTACACCGGCGCGGAGGGCGGCATCCGCGCCGACCTCGCGGCGGGAACGGTGGCCGGCGAGGGGAGCGACGCGGTGGTCCTCGTCGAGCGCGTCCGGGGGACCGCGGCGAACGACGAGCTGACCGGCGATGACCAGCCCAACGTGCTGGAGGGGGGAGCCGGCGACGACACGATCGACGGCGGCGAGGGGGCCGACCGGCTCGTCGGCGGCGATGGGGATGACGTCCTCGAAGGAGGATCGGAGGACGATCGGCTGGAGGGGGGCGAGGGCGGCGACCGCCTCGACGGCGGGATCGGCGACGACGAGCTCGACGGCGGGCCCGGCGCCGACGAGCTGGAGGGCGGCGAGGGGACCGCCGACGGGCTGGTCTTCGCCGCCGCGACGGCAGGCGTCGACGTCGACCTCGCGGCGGGGCGCGTCCACGACGACGGGACGGGCTCGGCCGACGCCGTCAACGCGGTCGAGGATGTGACCGGCACCGACGCGGGCGACCGCCTCCGCGGGAGCCTCGCCGCCAATGCCCTGTCCGGTGGGGAGGGCGACGACGTCCTCGACGGCGGCGACGGCGACGACCAGGTCGAGGGCGGGGGCGGCGCCGACACGCTTTCGGGCGGCGCGGGGATCGACGAGGTCCGCGGCGACGACGGCGACGACGTGCTGTCGGGCGGCCCCGGCCGGGACGCTCTCACCGGCGGCCCGGGCACCGACGCCGCGACCTACGCGGGTGCCGCCGCCCGGGCGGTGGCCGACCTCGGGGCGGGGACCGCGTTCGAGGACGGCGACGGCAGCACCGACACCTTCGGCGCGGTCGAGGGCCTGCGGGGGAGCTTCTTCGACGACGTGCTCACCGGCGACGCGGACCCGAACGCGCTCTCCGGCGGCGCCGGCGACGACACGCTCGAGGGCGAGGGCGGCGACGACACGCTGCTGGGCGAGGGCGGGAGCGACACGCTCCGTGGCGGGGGAGGCTCCGACCGGCTCGACGGCGGCGACGGCGTCGACACCGCCGACTACGCGGAAGCGCCTGGCCCCGTGGAGGTGGACCTCGCGCTCGGCTCCGCCGGCGACGGCGACGGTTCGGTCGACTCGCTGGCGGCGATCGAGAACGTCACGGGGAGCCGCTTCGCCGACGACCTCACCGGCGACGGGAGCCGGAACGTCCTCGAGGGAGGCGCCGGCTTCGACCGGGTGAGCGGGCTCGACGGCGACGACGTGCTGCTCGGCGGCTCGGGGGCCGACCGGCTCGACGGCGGCTTGGGGAGCGACCTGTGCCAGGGCGGCCCGGGGGTCGACGTGGTGACCGCGTGCGAGTCCGGGGATCCCGGCCGAGCGGCTACAGGATCGGCAGGTACCGCTCGAGCTCGTAGGGCGTGACGTAGGCGCGGTAGCGCTCCCACTCCTCGCGCTTGTTGCGGATCAGCTCCTCGAAGACGTGGTCGCCGAGTGCCTCCCGCAGCAGCTCGGACCCCTCGGCCATCCTGATCGCCTCGGACAGGTCCTCGGGGAGCGCCGCGATGCCGGCCTCGCGGCGCTCGTCGTCGGTCATCTCGTAGATGTTGTTGGACGCCTCCGGGGGCAGCTCCTCCTCGTCCTCGATGCCGCGAAGGCCCGCCGCGAGCATCGCCGCGAACGCGAGGTACGGGTTGCACGCGGGGTCGGGCGAGCGCAGCTCGATGCGGGTCGCCTCCTCCTTCCCGGGTTTGTACATCGGCACGCGCACGAGCGCCGAGCGGTTGCGGCGCGCCCAGCAGATGTACACGGGCGCCTCGAACCCGGGGATCAGCCGCTTGTAGGAGTTGACCCACTGGTTGAGGACCAGCGTGATCTCGGGCGCGTAGCGGAGGATGCCGGCGATGTAGCCGCGCGCGGTCTTCGACAGGTGGTACTCGTCGGTCGCGTCGAAGAACGCGTTGCGGTCGCCCTCGAACAGCGACTGGTGCGTGTGCATCCCGCTGCCGTTCACGCCGTGCACCGGCTTCGGCATGAACGTCGCGTGGATGCCGAACTCCTGCGCGGCCTCCTTCACCGTGAGCCGGTAGGTCATCACGTTGTCGGCCATCGTCAGCGCGTCCGTGTAGCGCAGGTCGATCTCGTGCTGCGACGGCGCCACCTCGTGGTGCACGTACTCGACCGGGATCCCCATCGCCTCGAGGTAGCCGACCGTCCGGCGTCGGTAGTCGGTGGCCACGTCGAGTGGCGTGAGGTCGAAGTACCCCCCGCGGTCGAGGAACTCGGTCCCCTTGTCGTCGCGGAAGTAGAAGAACTCGAGCTCGGGCCCCACGTAGAAGCGGAAGCCGCGATCGGCGGCGCGCTGCAGCTGCTGCTTCAGCACCCAGCGCGGGTCGCCGTCGAAGGGCGTGCCGTCGGGGTTGAGCACGTCGCAGAACATCCGGGCCACCCCCTGCTCGGACTTCCACGGGATCACCTGGAAGGTCGAGGGGTCGGGCCGCGCGACCATGTCGGACTCCTGGATGCGGGTGAAGCCCTCGATCGAGGAGCCGTCGAAGCCCATCCCCTCGGAGAACGCGGTCTCGAGCTCCTGCGGGGTGATCGCGAAGGACTTGAGGAAGCCGAGGACGTCGGTGAACCAGAGCCGGATGAACTCGATCCCTCGCTCCTCGACCGTTCGCAGGACGAAATCGGCTTCCCTGGTCACGGATGCGAGCCTAGCCTCCCGGGAGGGGCCGTCGGTTACGCGAGCGTTAATTCTCCGGAGGCGCCCGAGCCCCGGCGGTAGGATGGCACCACATGGACGCATCTCCCGATCGCGCGCTGACCGAGATCGAGGAGCGGGGGGTTCGCTTCGTCCGCCTGTGGTTCACCGACGTCCTCGGGTTCCTGAAATCGTTCGCGATCCCGTCGGAGGAGCTCGAGACGGCGTTCCGCGACGGCGTCGGCTTCGACGGCTCGGCCATCGAGGGGTTCGCCCGGGTCGAGGAGGCCGACATGCTGGCCCGCCCCGACCCCTCGACCCTCCGCGTGCTCGAGGGCGGCGACGCCGAGCCGGTCGCGCGGATGCTCTGCGACATCACCTACCCCGACGGCGCCCCGTTCGACGGCGACCCCCGCTGGGTGCTGCGGCGCAACCTCGAGCGCGCGGCCGCCGCCGGCTACTCGCTGCTCGCGGAGCCCGAGGTCGAGTTCTTCCTCTCGGCGTCGGCGGAGCGCTACGAGCCGCTGGACCGCGGCGGGTACTTCGACCTCACGCCCGGCGAGGACGGCTTCCGCCGCGGCATCATCCCCGCCCTCGACCGGCTGGGCATCGCCGTGCAGACGCTCCACCACGAGGACGCGCCCTCCCAGCACGAGATCGACCTGCCACCCGCCGACGCGCTCGCCGTCGCCGACGACCTCATCTCGCTCCGCCTGGTCGTCAAGGAGGTGGCGCAGGGCCTCGGCATCCACGCGAGCTTCATGCCGAAGCCGGCCGTCGGCATCCAGGGCTCGGGGATGCACACACACTTCCGCCTGCTCGAGGGCGAGCGCAACGCGTTCTTCGACGCGACCGCCGACGCCGGCCTCTCCAAGATCGGCCGCTCGTTCGTCGCGGGCTTGCTCGAGCACGCCGTCGCCATCACGGCGATTACCAACCAGTGGGTGAACTCCTACAAGCGGCTGGTCCCGGGCTACGAGGCCCCGGTGCACGTGGGCTGGTCGCGGCGCAGCCGCTCGGCGCTCGTCCGCGTGCCGGCCGACCGCCCCGACGACGAGCGCGCCTGCCGCGTCGAGTACCGGGCCGCGGACCCCGCCTGCAACCCCTACCTCGCCTTCGCCGTCGTCCTCGCGGCGGGCCTCGACGGCGTGACCCGGCAGCTCGAGCCCCCCGCCGAGGTCCTGGAGAACCTGCACCGGCTCTCTCCCGAGGAGGTCCGCGCCGCCGGCATCCGCCTGCTGCCCGACAACCTGCACGATGCCGTCGCCGAGATGGAGCGCTCCGAGCTGGTCGCCGAGGCGCTCGGCGAGCACCTCTTCGAGTGGTTCGTGCGCAACAAGCGCGAGGAGTGGGAGCTGCACCGCTCGTACGTGACCCCGCTCGAGGTCGAGCGCTCCTTCCCCCTCCTGTAGCCCGTGAGCAGCCCCGAGCTCCTCGGCCGGGCGCTCGCGGCCGCGCCCGACCCCGAGCTGGCGCGGGTCGCGCTGTCGCGGGTGGGGGAGGACGCGGGGGCCCGCGAGGCGCTGGCCGAGGCGCTCGAGCCCGCGGCGCGCCTCCTCGGCCTCTCCTCGGCAGCGGCCGACTTCCTGGTCGCCCACCCGGACGAGGCGTCCTTGTTCGCCAACCTCGCTCCCCGGACGCGCGAGCGGCTGCTGGCCGAGGCCCGCGACGATGCCGCGCGCCTCGGGCCGGGGCCCGGCCTCGCCCGGTTCCGGCGCCGCGCCACCTTCCGCGTGGCCGCGCGCGACCTCGACGGAGCCGCGTTCGAGGAGGTGACGCGCGAGATCACCTGGATCGCCGAGGCGTGCCTCGAGGTCGCGGCCGAGGAGGCGCCCGGCCTGGCCGTGATCGGCATGGGCAAGCTCGGCGGCGAGGAGCTGAACTATGCGAGTGACGTCGACGTGATCTTCGTGCACGGGGGCGACGACCCCGAGGGCTCCGCGCGGGACGCCGCGCGACTGATCGCGCTCCTCTCCGAGCCCACCGCCGAGGGGGCGGCCCTGCGGGTCGACGCCGCGCTCCGGCCCGAGGGCCGGGCGGGGGCGCTCTCGCGCTCGCTCCCCGCGACGGTCGAGTACTACCGCCGCCACGCGGCGACCTGGGAGAAGCAGGCGATGCTGAAGGCGCGCCCCGTCGCCGGCGACCTCGAGACCGGCGCTGCGCTCATCGACGAGCTTGTCCCCATCGTGTTCCCCGACCACCTCGAGCCCGCGGCGATCGAGGACGTCCGCCACATGAAGGTGCGGCTCGAGGAGTACGTGCGGGCGCGCGGGAAGCAGGCGGTGGAGGTGAAGCGCGGCCGCGGCGGGATCCGCGACGTCGAGTTCGCGGTGCAGCTCCTCCAGCTCGTGCACGGGCGGCGCGACCCGCGCCTGCGGCTCACCGGCACGCTTCCGGCGCTCCGCGCGCTCGCCGACGAGGGCTACGTGGCGCTGGCCGACGCCGAGGCGCTCGCCGACTCGTACCGGTTCCTGCGCGCGCTCGAGCATCGGCTCCAGCTCGTCCGCGACCTGCAGACGCACGAGCTGCCCCCCGACGAGGCGAGCCGGCGGCGGATCGCGCGCTCGCTCGGGCTCGGCGACGCCGCCGGCCTCGAGCGCGCGTACGCCGAGCACACCGGCGTGGTTCGTGGCCTGCACGAGCGCCTCTTCTACCGCCCGCTGATGGAGGCGTTCGCGGGGCCGAGGGCCCCTCGCCCCGGCACCGAGCGGTCGGCGACCGAGGAGCTGCTGGCCGGCCTCGGGTTCGGCGACCCGCCGGCCGCCTACGAACGGTTCGACGCGCTCGTCGACCCGGGGTCGAGGCTCGGCAAGGTGCTCGCCCACGTCTTCCCGCTCCTCGCCCCGGCGCTCGCCCTCGCTCCCGACCCCGACGCGGCCCTCGTCCGCTTCCAGCGGATCGCCGAGGGGCTCCGCGACGAGCCGGCCGCCGCCGACCGGCTCGCGTCGGCCCCGGAGACCGCCCGGCGCCTCGCGCTCCTCGCGGGGGCCTCGTCGCGCCTCTCCGACGTGCTGGCGCGGGACCCCGGGACGCTGCGCCTCCTCGAGGGCGGCGAGCCGGCCACGTCCGAGGAGGGGTTCCTCGCCGCGGCCGCGCGCTGGGTCGCGGGGGAGGCTCCCGTGCCGGCAGTCGGTCGGGCGCTCGCCGGCGTCGCCGACGCGGCGATCGGGGACGCGCTCGCCGCGGCCGGTCCGGCGCTCCCCATCGCGGTGATCGGGATGGGCAAGCTCGGCGGCGAGGAGCTGACCTTCGCCAGCGACCTCGACGTGGTCTTCGTCTACGAGGGGGAGGGTCAGGCGGCGTTCGAGGAGGCGGAGCGCGCCGCCGAGGCGGTGCTCGAGGGACTTCGCGCGGCCGGCTACCGTGCCGACGCCGACCTCCGTCCCGAGGGGCGCAACGGGCCGCTCGCCCGGTCGATGGCCTCCTTCCTCGAGTACTGGCAGCGATGGGGGCAGACCTGGGAGTTCCAGGCCCTGCTCAAGGCGCGCCCGGTGGCCGGGGACGAGGGGCTCGGCCGCAGGTTCGCCTCGGGCGCCGAGGACCTCGCGTACCCCGAGAGCCTGACCCTCGATCGGATCGCCGAGATCCGTCGCATGCGGGTCCGCATCGAGCAGGAGCGGGTGCGTCCCCCCGACGCGGCGCGCTTCCACTTCAAGCTCGGCTACGGTGGGCTCGCCGACGTGACGTTCGCCGTCGAGCTGGGGCAGATGCGCTATGGTCGGGAACACGCCGAGGTGCGGCGCCGTCATACGCTCGAAGCGCTCGAGGCCCAGGCGGCCGCGGGCGTCCTCGAAGAAAGCGTCGCCCTCGCGCTGGGCGAGGCATACGTATTCCTGAACGAGGTGAAGAACGCGATGGAGATCGACCGGCTCGTTCCCGCGGAGGCGATCCCTCCGGCTCCCGAGGGCCAGCTCGCGCTCGCGCGGCGGCTCGGCTACGAGGAGTACGCGCGCCAGGGCTTCCTCGAGGACTACCGCCGCATCACGCGCCGCGCGCGCCAGGCGATGGAGCGCGTGTTCTACCGGGAGGACCGATGAAGAAGCTCGCCGTCCTGCTGACCCTGCTCGCCCTGCTGGCCGCGGCCTGCTCGTCCGACCCCACCGCGAACGGCGGTGACGGCGACCCGATCGGTCAGGAGACCGACGGCACCGGCACCGGCGACGGGGGGGACGGCCAGAACGGGACCGACGGCGGCACCGACGGCGGAACCGACGGTGGCACCGACGGCGGCGAGGACGTCGGGGGCAACGAGCCGCCGCCGGAGGTCGAGCCCTCGCTCCCCGGCGTCGGCGAGTCGACCGCCATCTCCTTCGAGGTGCTCCGCTCCGGCAACGACCCCGACGAGGGCGAGCTGACCCGGCCCTACATGGCGCTGGCGCGGAACGCGGAGGCGGGCGAGGCGGCCGCGTCGGCCTCCCCGGCAGCCGGTGCGGCCGAGGCCATCCGCTCGTGGACCGACTACTCCGGGCGCGCGGTCATCGCCGTCTTCGGCGGCGCCCAGCCCGACTCCGGCTACTCGATCCGGGTCACCGACGTCACCGTCACCGAGGGCGGCGAGGTGCTCTCCGTGTTCGCCAAGCTCCGGGCGAAGGGCGGCGAGGCCGCCCAGGTGATTTCGGTCCCCTGGACGGTCCTCACCGTCGAGGCCGGCGGCGCCGTCCTCGCCGTGCGCTGCATCCTGGCCCCCGAGGGCCAGAGCGCCGTCGAAGCGCGCTGCTAGCCGCCCCTCTAGATCTTCCCCGACTCGCACCCCACGCCGGTGTCCTTGCCGGGGCCGCCGCGGCAGGTGTCCCTGCCTCCGCCGCCGTTGAGCTTGTCCCTGCCGCCGGCGGCCGCGAGGCGGTCGTTGCCTCCACCGCCCTTCAGCTTGTCGTTGTGGAAGCCGCCGTGGATGAAGTCGTCGCCGCTCCCGCCGAGCAGGGTGTCCCTGCCGCGCCAGCCGCGGACGATGTCGTTGCCGTCGCCACCGCGCCCGACGTCGTTCCCGCCGTCGCCGAAGAGCTGGTCGTTGCCGCCACCGCCGCGCAGCACGTCGTTGCCGTCGCCGCCGCAGATCACGTCGCGGCCGGCGGTGCCGACGAGGATGTCGCGGCCGCTGGTCCCCTCGATGAAGTTGCCCTCCACCTCGTCGCGACCGGGGCACTCACCCCGGCCGCCGGCCGGCGGCGGCTCGGGCTCGTTGCAGCCGGTGGGTAGCTGGGCGGCCGCGCCCCCGTACGCGGTGGTGTTCGGCACCCACCACGAGAACGCCTCCTGGTACGGCGAGCGGGGGAGCCCGGCGTCGAACTCCGGGTCGCGGGAGGCCGTGTTCGCGAGGTGCGTGTCGTTCACGAACGGCACCGCGCGACAGTCGGTGGCCACGAGCCCCTGGTAGTCGCCGATGAACTCGCCCGAGGGGGAGACCGGCGGGTTGATCGACGGGTCCCACATGTCGTGGGACAGGCGGACGTCGGTCCAGGTCTCGCCTCCGTCGTTCGACCGCGAGAGGTACGAGTCGATGAAGTAGTTCCCCGGGTGGATCACGTCGGCGCCCTGGGTCACGCGGGCGTCGTGGCGCCGGTCGAAGTAGAGGACGTTCACCTGCCCCGACTCGGTCACGGCCACCGCCGACTGGAACTGGTCGGCGTTGCCGGTGTCCTGGTTCACCTTCGTGGGCCCGCCGAACGTGAGCCCGCCGTCGGTGGACTTCAGGATCGAGATGTCGGACTGCAGGCCGTCGAGGTCGGTCTCGGGGTCGGGCGCGGCCGCGTACTCGGGGTAGACGACGTAGATCTCGCCCTCCGGCCCCACCGCCATGATCGGGATCGACAGGTTCCGGAACGACTGCCCGGGGAAGGTCCTCGGGATCTGCGTCAGGGTGGAGATCGGCCGGTCCGGCTCCCAGGTGACGCCGCCGTCGGTCGACCGCGTGAACTGCATCGTGTCGGGAGCGCCTCCGAGCGAGGTCGCGTACTGCATCCAGACCGCGTAGAAGGTGTCGGGGTCGAGCGTGTCGCCCACCACGTGGACGCCGATCACGAGCTGCTCCGCGCCCGAGATGGGCTGCGGCGTGCCCGGCCACGTCATCCCGCCGTCGGTGGAGCGCTCGCACACGACCTGCTGCTTGACGATGTCGGGGAAGTTCTGGCCCCAGCACGCGATCGCGGTACCGATGGTCCCGTCGCCGTCCTCCCCCGCGTTGTTCACCGCGAACGTGTTCTTGTCGTCGAGGGCGAGGTTCTGCTGCTGGGCATCGGCGTAGTTGTTGATGATGATCCGGTCGCTCCAGGTGTCGCCCGATGTCACGTCCGGCTTCGAGACGCTCTCCCAGCGGTGGTAGCTCATCCCCCAGCCGTTCGCGGTCCCCTCGAACGGCGGGCTGTCGAGCACCATCAGGTAGGCGTTCCCCTCGTCGTCCCACTGCACCCACGGGTCGGAGACGATGTACTCCTCGCCGTAGTCGGTGGAGCCGCGGTCGTCGAACGGGTCGGTCTCGTCCGCGGGATCGTCGACGTCCTCGGCCTCGGTGCCGCCCACGTTCGGGTCCTCGTTCGGGTAGCAGGTGTTGGTCGGCCAGCTCTCGGGCGGCGCCTGCGCGGCCGGGCACACGCCGACCTGTCCGAGGTCGAACCAGGTTCCCCCGCCGTCGAACGTGACGTACGTCCCGATCTTGAACTCGTACTCGGCGAGCGCGTCGCGGTCCTTGTTGTAGAACTTCGAGGCCCCGACCATCATCTCGGGGTCCACGGGGTTCTGCGCGATGTGGAGCTCCGAGTGTGACGTGAAGCCCTTGCTCGGGTCGCTCGCCAGGAACTCCTGCAGCCCCTTGGGCGCGTCGACCTCGGGAGGGATCCCCGCCCGGGTCTTGAAGCGGACGTGGCCGGTGTGGGTGCCGTTGACGACGGCGAAGTAGGCGACCTGCACGAGGTAGTAGCCGTCGGCCTCGTCGATCGTCGTGAACTCGACCTCGCCCGGCCCGGCGCCAACCGACCCCGCGAGCGTGCCCTTGTCGCCGTTCGCGTTGCTGTTCCACACCTGCAGGTCGAAATCGCTGTTCGCGGGGCTGAACGCGTCGATGCCGATCTCGACCCCGCCCGCCTTGTCGTCCCAGAAGTCGGGGTCCCCGGAGAGGTCGACGTGCACGAGCGTGCGGTCGCAGTAAGAGGTCGGCATCGTCTGGTCCTCGATGCACGGCTCTCCGGTCGCGAAGTCGTAGTTGATGTTCGCGCCGGTTGCCGTGTTGCCCTCCCAGATCTGCTCGCCGGCCCCCGGCGCGATGGTGACCGTCAGGTCGGGGGGCTCGGCGACGGCGATGCCGGCCGTCGAGGCGGCGACGGCGACGGCCGCCGCGATGATGAGGACCTTTCCGTGTGCCCGCATGGGGATCGCTCCTCTCATGTCTTGCCCTCGCAGTTCTGCTCACGATCGACTCCGGGGCCGCCCCGGCACCGGTCGCTTCCCTTGCCGCCGTTGAGTACGTCCTTCCCTCCTGCCGCGTTCAGGCGGTCGTTGCCGCCGCCGCCGAAGAGCTTGTCGTTGCCGCGCCCGCCGCGCAGATGATCGTTCCCGCCCTTGCCGCGCAGCACGTCGTTGCCCGACAGGCCGCAGAGCGTGTCGGCGCCCGCGCTGCCGATCAGGAGGTCCTTCCCCTCGCTGCCCACGACCAAGGCCCCACCGCGCGAGGGGCATCCGCGGACCGCGCCGCCCGCTTCGAGGATGTAGAGCCCGCGGTTGAGGTCCGAGTTCAGGACCAGCAGTTCGCCGTTCGGGTGCCGGATGGGGAAGGAGCCCCAGAAGCCGACGTTGTCCTCCTGGATGCCGTTCGGGTCGGTGTCGTTGTCGCCCGGGTGATCGCTCGGGAGCGGCACGAAGTGCGCCACCTCATCGGGGTCGCCCCCCGCGCCGATGTCGAACACCCGCACGCCGCTCGTGTACCACGAGAAGTAGACGCGGCCGTCGGGGCCGGGCAGCGGGTTGTGGGCGCTGAACACGTTCTGCGGCCCGGCTGCCGTGTCGGTCGTGTGCGGGCCTCGGAACTCCGCGACCTGGCGCCAGTCGGCCGGGTCGGCGCTCGTCACGTCGAAGACGCGCATGAAGCCCCACGGGTCGATCGGCAGGTCGGCCGGCAGGCCCTGGCGCACGGTCGAGTTGACCGTCTCCGCGGCGTCGCGGAGCGCCACGCCCTCGGCGTTCGCGATCTCGATCGCGGGGATCGTGGTCCCGATCGCCGAGCCGGCCGCGGTGGGGTTGGTGGCGTCGGTGATCTGGATGAGCGCGACCGCGCCGGCCTGCGTCGCCAGCTCCACCTTCTGCGCGTAGGTGTAGGTGGGGCAGAGGTCGACCGGGTTCGTCCCCTGGAACTCGTCGACGAGGGCGATGTTGCCCGCGATCTCGGTCGCGATCGGCGCGTAGCTCGCCGCCGTGCACCCCGTGCCCGCGTACACGAGGTCGCCCGTGACGCCGGTCGCATCGGGGCCGGCCTCGTTCACCCACAGCAGGCCGGGGATCTCGTCGGCCAGGGCGGCGGGAGCGTTCACCTGCACCATGTACCCGTTCGAGCCCTGCGCGACGCCGCCGATGAAGTCCTCGTCGCCGACGACCACGTAGTCCTTGCCGCCGCGGGAGACGGGGATCGCCGCGTGCGTGTTGCCCTCGGCCTCGGGACCGCCCGACTGGATCTGCCCGATGAAGGTCGGCGTCTCGGGGTCGGAGATGTCGATGAGGATGAGGCCCGCGTCCCAGAACGAGAGGTAGGCGGTCGTGCCGTCGCTCGAGACCCACACGTCGTGCAGGTAGCACGAGGCGAGGAAGGCGCCGCGCGGCCGGCACAGCTCGTCGAAGGTGGGCCCGCCCTGCGCCTGCGCGTCGATCAGCTCCCACGTCGAGACCAGCGCCGGGTTGTTCGGGTCGGTGATGTCGACGATCTGCATCTCGCCGCGGAGGTCGTCGATCGGCGTCGGGAAGTCGTTGAACACGGCCGCCACGAACGCCTTCTGCAGGTCGGCCCGGTTGTAGGGGAGCAGGTTGTGGGTTCCGACCCCGCCGTTGTTGTGGTTGCCGAGCTGGACCGGGGCCGCCGGGTCGGTAACGTCGTAGAGCTGGAAGCCGGTCTGCTCGGTCGGGACGTCGTTGAAGCCCGGGACGAGCGCGGCCGCCGCCTCGGCGCCGCAGGGCTCGAGCGTGTGGATGAGCAGGTCCTTGCCCTCGAACTCGCCGGCCCCGCCGCCGGCGTCGACGCGCAGGATGCGCACCTCGTTGTTCTGCGCGCCCGGGATGCTCGCGATGCGCGCGATCATCTCCGGCTTCTTCGGGTTCGTCGCGTCCACGATCTTGATGCCCGACTTGGTGGGGGCCGTGGGGTTGTCGTCCTGGGACGGGCACACCTCGAGCGTTCCCCAGGTGCCGGAGGTGGCGTAGAGGTTGTCGCCCCTCGTCCACCCCCAGATCGCGCTGTTGAACCCCGTGCCCCCGAGGTCGTGGAACCCGACCTCCTCCAGCCCGCGCTTCCGGTCCTCGGTGTGGTTGGCCGTGGCCGGGCCACCCGGCAGGAAGGCCAGCGTGAGGGCCACCACGAGGAGCGGCAGGGTATGCCGAACGAGGCTGCGATCTTCAGGCGGAACCGCTCTCACACCCCTTCGTCTCGTCGCGCCCCGGTCCTCCCTTGCAGAAGTCGGACCCGGACCCGCCGTTCACGTCGTCGTCCCCGCCGGCGCCGTTCAGACGGTCCTTGCCCGCGCCTCCGCGGAGGCGGTCGTTGCCCTTCCCACCGTGGAGGCGGTCGTTCCCCTTGCCCCCGGAGACGATGTCCTTTCCGTTCGAGCCGCGAGCGACGTCGTTGCCCGCGCCGCCCCGGAGCCGATCGTTGCCATCGCCACCGAGCAGCAGGTCGCGGCCGCCCTTGCCGCGCAGGACGTCGTTCCCGTCCAGGCCGCACAGGGTGTCGGCACCCGCTTCACCGACGAGGATGTCGGCGCCGTCGGTCCCGATCACCTGCGTGCCCTGCCCCGACGGACAGGCGCCACCCGCGCCGCCCTCGGTCACCTCGACCGGCTCGACGTTGCTCGGGGCCGTGGGGATGCCGTCGTTGAAGACGCCGAGCACCCGATACGCATAGGTTCCATTCGACCTGCCGGTCACCGAGAAGGAAGTCTGTTCCGGCGTCCCAACCTGCTCGAAGTTCCCCGCGCTGGCGCGGACGTCGTCGATGTACCAGCCGGCCGGCTGCGAGAGAGCCGGGTTGGTCGGGCCCAGGTTGTACACGAACCGAAGGATGATGTCCCTTCCCGCGAACCGGGCCAGATCCACCCGGCGGAACGTGAGCTCGTAGTCGTCGCCCGGGGAGAACGTGTCGTTGGGCCCGCCGAGCGTCTCGAGGGTCTCGAACTCGAGCGGGGTCGCCGCGTTCCCGTCCTCGATGGCGACTTCGACGCGGCCCCGGTCGTCGCTCTCGCTCTTGAAGAGCGACCAGTACTGGAGCTCGGCCGTGGTGGTGTCGGGGACGCCGAGCGGCTCGGTCAGCGTGAGGACCGAGTCGGCGCTCAGCGGGGGCGGGTTGGAGTTCGGGGGGGTCACCCCGGTCCAGTAGCTCGCCGCGCCCGAGTGGAACTTGTTGCCCATCCACTTCTCGGTGGCGCTGTCGCTCTTCTGCCAAGGCTCGAGGCCGGCAGCGGTGGGATCGCCCACGGTCCACTTGTCCTCGATCGCAGCCTCGGCGTCGTCGGCGAGAAGGGTGGTGAAGTCCTTGGACTCCTCCACGGAGAAGTGGTCGAAGCCCTCCCGGTCGGTCTCGAACGTCCACCCGAGGTCGAAGGTCCCGTCCTTGGCCGGGTCCGCGGGGATCGCGTCCAGGACCGGCGGGGCGAAGTCCGAGCCGATCACCGTGATCGGCACGGTCATGGTGGCGCTCGACCCGCCGCCGGTCACCGTGAGCTCGGCGTTGTAGCGCCCGATCTCGGGGTAGCCGTGCTGCACGGTCTTGCCGGTCCCGGTGGTGCCGTCGCCGAAGTCCCATTCGTAGGTCAGCGTGGCGTCGTCGGCGATCGTGTTGGTCGCCTCGTCGGAGTACCGATAGCTGCCGCCGGCGTCGAAGGTCACCTGCTCGTTCTGGAGCGCCTCGTTCGGCAGCGCCTCGAAGTAGGCGACGACCTGGTCGTTGGCCGTCTGGGCACCGCCCATCTCGGGCTGGAGCATGTACCAGCCCTCCATGTGCGCGCACATCTCCATCCCCTTCATCCACCCCTCGGAGGCCATGAGCCCGGTCGGCTCGGCGCTGGTCAGCCGGTTCAGCGAGGTCAGGTTGTCATTCGGGGTGTGGAGGATGGCGATGCCGTCGTTCTGCCCGGGGGTGCCGTCGGCGTGCGGGCCGAAGTAGTCCGGGAAGAGGTTGAAGATCGGAACCCCGATGCCCGCGAAGTTGGCGTAGTCGCTGGAGAACGCCGCCAGTCCGCCCAGGGCGGTCACGATCTCGCCGCGCTGGGAGGGGACGCCCAGCGTGCTGGCCTCGGAGTCCGCGACGAAGATGGGCTCCTCGCCGGCCGAGGTCTGGAGCGTGTCGTCGAGGTGCTCGAACACCTCGTCCACGATCGTCTCGGCCCGCGCGTTGAACGCCTCCACCCGGGCCTTGGTGTTGGGGTCGGTGTAGGTCTCGGGATCGGTGAGCTGGAGGACCTCGGGAGTCCGGTCGGCGGGATTCCCGTACTTGTACGCCGGGTACGCGCCCGCACAGGGGTCCATGTTGAAGTACCCGCGGATCTTCTCCTCCTGGCCCGGCGGGATGTTGTTCTGCACGTAGTCGATCGACCCGAACGTGCCCGACTCCTCGGAGTCCCACGGGATGAACTTCACGGTGGCCGACGGACGCGTTCCGGTCGCGCGCCAGTAGTCCGCCAGTATCTTGGCGATCCGCATCACCTCGGTGTGGCCCTCCGCCGAGTCCCAAGCCGCGGCGGGCCCCGAGTCGGTGAAGTCGTAGTGCCCCGAGACCAGCACGGTCTCGTCGGGGTCGTCGGCGCCGGGGACCACGGCCGCGATGTTGATGGCGGTCCCGCCCGGGGCCGACAGCGGGGCGCCGGCGGGGAGGCCGCTCCCGGCCGAGATGAACGGGTATCGCTTCATGACCACGCCGAAGTCCCCGAGGATCTCCGTCATCTGCTCCTCGAAGTAGTCGAGGTACTCGAGCTGGTGGTTCAGGCACTTGCCGAAGGGCGGGTGCTCGGGGGGCGGGCAGAAGCCGTAGCGGGGGTCGCCCGAGCCCGGCGGGTCGTTGGTGGTGGTGTCGCCAGGCTGGCGCTGGGGGAAGTTGAGCGACTCGAAGACGTTGGTGTCGTAGGCGACCCATTTCCCGGACGGATTGGGGTCGGTGGGCGGCGCGGCGGGCATGGGGATCAGATCACCGGGCTTGTAGAAGCCGACGGGGGTGTAGTCCATCTTGGTGATGTCGGGCGCCGGCTGGGGAGCGGGGGCGCCGGACGTGACCGTCGCTCCCGATGGGGAAACCGTGCCGGCGAGCGAAAGCAGGGGGAGCGTCGTGAGCAGGGCCAGGAACCGGGTGGGGCGCCGCATGTGGTTTCTCCTTGTCGGGGGCTAGCCGTTAGCCTAGCGCGTCCCCCCGAACCCGTCTCCCCGGACAGCACGCTCAGCCCGGAGATCGAAGAGGGCCGGCGCTTTGCGTCGGCCCTCTCCATGAGGCTTGGTGCGTGCCTAGCAGTCGTAAAGCTTGTAGAACTCCCAGGGGTGCGGGCGGAGCCGGAGCTCGTCGATCTCGTCCCGCTTGTAGTCGATCCAGGTGTCGATCACGTCCTGGGTGAACACGCCGCCCTCCAAGAGGAAGGTGTGGTCGCGCTCGAGGGCGTCGATCACTTCCTCAAGGGAGCCGGGGACCTGCTTCACCTGCGCCGCCTCCTCGGGCGGGAGGTCGTACAGGTCCTTGTCGATCGGCTCCGGCGGCTCCGTCTTGTTCTTGATCCCGTCGAGGCCCGCCTGGAGCATCGCGGCGAACGACAGGTAGGGGTTGCAGGACGGGTCGGGGGAGCGGAACTCGAGGCGCTTCGCCGCCGGGGTCTTGTAGTAGACCGGGATCCGGACACACGCCGAGCGGTTCCTGGCGGAGTAGACGAGGTTGATCGGCGCCTCGTAGCCCGGCACGAGCCGCCGGTAGGAGTTCGTCGTGGGGGCGGCGAACGCCAGCAGGGAAGGCGCGTGCTCGAGGAGCCCGCCGATGTACCAACGGGCCATGTCGGAGAGCTGCGAATAGCCCATCTCGTCCCAGAAGAGGTTCTCGCCGCCCGACCACAGGCTCTGGTGGGTGTGCATGCCCGAGCCGTTGTCCATGAAGATCGGCTTGGGCATGAACGTCACCGTCTTGCCGGCCGCGAGCGCCGTGTTCTTGACCACGTACTTGTACTTCATGACGCCGTCGGCCTGGCGCAGCAGCGTGTCGTAGCGGATGTCGATCTCGGCCTGCCCCGCGGTTCCCACCTCGTGGTGGTGCACCTCGACGTTGAGGCCAACCTTCTGCAGGTTGAGCATCATCTCCGAGCGCAGGTCCTGGTAGTGGTCCATCGGCGGGACCGGGAAGTAGCCCTCCTTGTACCGGGGCTTGTAGCCCTTGTTGCCGCCGGGCTCGTCCTTCCCCGAGTTCCAGACGCCCTCGATCGCGTCGATGTGGTAGTAGCCCTCATATTGGTTCTGGTCCATGCGGATCGAGTCGAAGATGTAGAACTCGCACTCGGGGCCCCAGAACGAGGTCTCGGCGATGCCGGTCTGCTTGAGGTACAGCTCGGCCTTCCGTGCGATCCCGCGCGGGTCGCGCGTGTACATCTCGCCGGTGACCGGGTCCTTCACGAAGCAGTTGATGACGATCGTGGAGTGCGGGCGGAAGGGGTCGATCCAGGCGGAGTCGGCGTCGGGCAGGAGCAGCATGTCGGATTCCTGGATCTCCTGGAAGCCCCGGATGGAGGACCCGTCGAAGCCGAACCCGTCCTCGAAGCTCTCCTCGGTCAGCTCCGAGATCGGTACGGAGAAGTGCTGCATCAGCCCCGGCAGGTCGCAGAACCGCAAATCGACGACCTGCGCGCCGGCGTCCTTCGCCAGGGACAGCACGTCCTTCGGTGTGCTCACGCCACGCCCTCCTTCTCCTCGAGTTCCGCTCACCCGAACGGGCAAGAGCCTACCGGCTGGGCGTAAGGGCATCGTTTCGAGCGGGTTAACTCTCTGTTACGGGGGCCCTGCCAATCTCCGGGTGAGGTGTCTACGATTGGGTCATGGCCGTGAGCAGGACCATCCGAAGCTCCATCGTGGTCCTGACGCTGCTCGGGGCCGTGAGGTCACCGGCGTCCGTGTCGGGGGCCGAGGCCTGTGCCGACGGGCACCTGGGGCTCCGCTGGGGAAGGTGGCGGGAGCCGGTGACGGGTGTGCCCTACGACCCCCTCTTCTACTGGGTGGTCGAGGCCGAACCGAGCGTCACGGTGACCGTGGAGGGCGTGGGACACGACTGCAAGCTCCCCAAGGAGCCCGTGACCGGCACCTACGAGGTCCGGGACTATCCGCAGGAGGTCCCGGCGCCCGCGACGGCCGTTCTCGACTACCAGCCCGTCCTTCCGGAGAGCACCGGCCCGGTGTACGGATCCGACGGGCCCCCGCCGACCGAGCACGCACGCGAGGTCGTGATCTCACAGGACCTGTTGCCGGAGGCGGTCGCGGAGCAGGCCCAGGCGATCATCACGCCCGTGAGCGGGCGAGCGGATATCCCCTGGGA
>DASWKG010000013.1:0-10251 GCA_036396755.1 Actinomycetota bacterium | reverse complement strand
CCAAGCAACTCTGGAACCAGGCCTTCTTCAATCGGATCACCGTCAAGGGCCGGGAGGTGGTCGACGCTCGGTACGCCGAGCCTTTTCGAGCGATCTTCGGGGTCAGGGAGGGGGGTGTTTCTGATAAGACCTTCCTGGTGGAGCTGAGGGGATTCGAACCCCTGACCTCCTCCATGCCATGGAGGCGCGCTACCAACTGCGCCACAGCCCCGCAGCCCCGATTGTAACGAACCGTCAGCTGCCGGAGGCGGGCCGGGCTTCGGACGGGGCGGCCTCCTCGGACCCCTCCTCCCAGGGCACCCGCGGCGCGTCCTTCCAGAGCCGCTCGAGGTCGTAGTACTCCCGCTCCTCGACGTGGAAGACGTGGCAGACGATGTCGATGAAGTCCAGGAGGACCCACCGGCCCTCGCGGCGGCCCTCGCGGCGCACCGGCTTCACGCCGAGGCCGCGGAGCTCCTCCTCGATCCCGTCGACGATGGCGTTCACCTGTCGATCGGTGGCGCCGCTGGCGATCACGAAGTGGTCGGTGATCACGATCAGCTCGCGGACGTCGAGGATGACGATGTGCTCCGCCTGTTTGTCGGCGGCGGCTCGCGCCGCGGCGACGGCCAGCTCGCGCGAACCGGTCATGAACCCCCGAAGTCCTGCCCGACCAGCACCGTCACGTCCGCCACCCCCGTGGGCTGCTCTCCGAGGACGACCTGCCCGACGCCGAGCAGCTCGCGAGCCAGCTCGGCTTCGTCCAGGAACCCCTCGTCGGCCGCCACGATCTTCGTCTCCTCCTCGTCGAACGTCGGCGCGTTGAGCGACGACACCAGCTCGAACCCCGCGGGCACAAGGAGGCGGGCCACCTGCTCGCCGACCCCGAGGCTTCCGTTCCCATTCAACACCACGAGGCGTGCATCCGTCTCCGCGGAGGAGACGAATCGATCCGCCACGAGCCCCTCCACCTGCTCGGCCATCGGAGCCGCGAGCCCGGAGCCGATCGACTCGACCGGGAAGGTCACGACATCGGTGCCGGCGGCCGCTGCGAGCCCCTCGGCCACGCCGGGGGGCAGGCCGGTGAGGGCGGCCGGGTTGCCCTCGGCGGCTTGCAGGATCCCCCCGATCGCCTCCAGCCAGCGGATGAATCGGAGCTCGCCCTCGGTCTCCTCGTCCCCCACCGTGCGCCGGATGTACGAGAGGAACGCCTCACCATGGACCGTGTGGTTCTCGACCTCGATGCCGCCCAGCCGGTCCACCAGCCCGGCGAGGTCGACCAGTGTGGATCCCGCCGAGGCGTCGACCTGCACCCCGAGCAGGTTCTCGACGGTTGCCGCCGCCACGTCGGGGCTCCGCAGGTCCACCGCCTCGCCCAGAAGGTCGAGGCCGTAGCCGGGCACGCTCGCCTGCGTGTACCAGGGGATCGCCAGCGCCAGCGGCGGAAGCCCACCGTCGGCGAGCACCACGGCGAGACCGACCTCCTCGGCCTGCGGGTCCCAGATCGCCCACGAGAAGACCTGCTGCTCGGGCGCCCACCCGCCGGCCGGTGCCTCCGGGGAGCCTCCCTCGGGCCGCTGCGTCTCGACCAGCACGACGGTGGCGGCGACGAGCGCCCCCGTGACGAGGAGCGAAAGCGCGATCCACCAGCCGCGACGGCTCCTCCGCGCGCGGGCAGGAGGACGGAGGTCGTTCCGACTCGGCTGTGGGGATCGCCGCGGCCTGGGTGGCGGCTCCGGCGGGGTGCCGCCGGACACGCGGTGGATATCGCGGATCAGCTCGTCGAGCCGTTCGGTCACCTATGCCTCCTGCCGGTAGAGACCGGCCTTCTCGATGTGCATCTGGACCCCCTCGGGGACCAGGTAGCGGATCGGCTGTCCCTTGCGCACCCGCTCGCGGATGTCGGTGGACGAGATCGCGAGGGCCGGGATGTTCATCACCGTGACCCGCGGGTGGCTGGCCGCGCCGCCCCCCTCGAACCGTGCCAGGTCGTACCCGGGCCGGGTCGCGGCGATGAAGTGCGCCAGCCCGAGCGCCTCCTCGGCGTCCTTCCAGTTGACGATCTCGAGGATCGCGTCGGCGCCGGTGACGAAGAACAGCTCCGTGTCGGGCCCGTACTCGTCCCGGATCCGCCGAAGCGTCTCGACGGTGTAGGTGCTCCCCTCCCGCTCGATCTCGATGCGCGAGACGCGGAAGCGCGGGTTGCTGGCGGTCGCGATGATCGTCATCAGATAGCGGTCCTCGCCTGGGGAGACGACCTCGTGCTCCTTCATCCAGGGCCGGCCCGTCGGGACGAACAGCACCTCGTCGAGGTCGAACTGCCATCGGGCCTCCTCCGCGGTGACGAGGTGGCCGAGGTGGATGGGGTCGAAGGTCCCTCCCATGATGCCGAGCCGGCGGCTCACGGATCGATTCTACGGCGGGGTTCCGGGCGTCCCGGGGATTTCCGCCCTACTCGCGGGTCTGGCCGTCGCCCCACGCCACCCACTGGTGCGTCGTCAGCTCGGGGAGGCCCATCGGGCCGCGGGCGTGGAGCTTCTGGGTCGAGATGCCGATCTCGGCGCCCATCCCGAACTCGCCGCCGTCGGTGAAGCGGGTGGAGGCGTTCACCATCACCGCCGCGGCGTCCACCCCCTCGACGAATCGCTCCGCCGCCCCGTGGTCCTCGGTGACGATGGCCTCGGTGTGCAGGGTGCCGTACTCGCGGATGTGGGCCAGCGCCTCGTCCAGCGAGTCGACCACCCGTCCGGAGATGCGCAGGTCGAGGAACTCGGCCCGGTACTCCTCGTCGGTCGCGGGGAGGACCTCGTCGCCGAAGGAGCGAACGGCCTCGTCGCCGTACACCGTCACGCCGTGCTCGCGCAGCGCGGCGAGCGCCTTCGGCAGGAACTCGTCGGCGACGTCGCGGTGCACGAGGAACGACTCGGCCGCATTGCACACCCCGGGCCGCTGCACCTTGGCGTTCACGAGGATCCGGAGCGCCTTCTCGAGGTCGGCCGCCCGGTCGACGTAGACGTGGCAGTTGCCGATGCCGGTCTCGACCACCGGCACGAGCGACTCGGTGACGACGGTCTGGATGAGGTCGTTCCCGCCGCGCGGGATCAGGAGGTCGATCCGGCCGCGCGCGCGCATCAGCTCGCGGGCGCTCTCGCGCGTCGCGGGCACCGCCTGGATCGTCGCCGGGGGAAGCCCGGCCGCCTCGCCGGCCGCCTGGATGATCGACGCGAGCGTCGCGTTCGACCGCTCGGCGATGCTCGAGCCGCGGAGCACGACCGCGTTGCCCGACCGCACCGCAAGCGCGGCCGCGTCGACCGTCACGTTGGGACGCCCCTCGTAGATCACGCCGATCACGCCGAGCGGCACGCGGACCTTGCGGATCCTGAGGCCGTTCGGAGCGGTTCGCTCCTCCAGCACGTCCCCGACGGGATCGGGCAGCTCGGCGATGTCCCGGACGGCCTCGGCCATGGCGCGGATGCGCTCCTCGTCGAGCGCGAGGCGGTCGAGGACGGCCTCGGTGGCGCCGCCCTCGCGGGCCCGCGCCAGGTCTCGCTCGTTCTCGGGGATGATCTCGGCGGCGTGCGCCTCGAGCGCGGCGGCCATCGCGCGAAGGGCCTCGCTCTTGGTCTCGGGCGGGATCGCCGAGAGACGGCGGGCGGCCTCACGGGCAGCGTCCAGGAGATCCGTGAGCTCCGTCCTCGCTACCACGCGTCGATCACCACCAGCTCGTCCCTGTGGATGACCTCCCTATCGTACGGCCCGCCGGGGAGCGAGGTGAGCTCGCGGCTCGACTTCCCGGCCAGCCTGGGCAGCTCCCGGCTCGAATAGTTCGCGATGCCGCGCGCGAACGCGCTGCCATCGGGGCCCGTCACCTCCACGGTGTCGCCGGCGTCGAACTCCCCCGCCACCCCGACCACTCCCGCCGCCAGCAGGCTCCGGCCGTCGCTCGATACGGCCCGTTCCGCTCCCGCGTCGACCTCGATCCGTCCGCGCGGCTGCAGGACGAAGCCGATCCACGCCTTCATGCCGCCGCGCCGCCTCCCCCGAGGTGGGATCCACGTGCCGATGGGCTCCCCGGCCAGGACGCGCGCGATCACGTCTCGGCGAGCGGCGGGCGCGACCACCACGCCGATCCCCGCCGACGACGCGATGCCGGCGGCCTCGAGCTTGCTGGCCATCCCCCCGGCGCCGATGGCGCTGGTCGTTCCGGTCGCGTCGACGCGCAGCGGATCGTCGACGACCGGAAGCAGCCGCGCGCTCCCGCGGCGCGGGTCACGGTCGTGGATGCCCTCGACGTCGGAGAGGAGCATCAGCAGGTCCGCGCGCAGGGTGACCGC
The DNA here is from genome assembly GCA_036396755.1 of Actinomycetota bacterium. Lineage (GTDB taxonomy): Bacteria > Actinomycetota > UBA4738 > UBA4738 > CALAEC01 > DASWKG01. The sequence continues at coordinate 5,938 of DASWKG010000013.1, read as the reverse complement.
GACCAGCGCCGCCAGCCGGTCGTTGTCGCCGAAGGTGATCTCCTCGGTCGCCACCGTGTCGTTCTCGTTCACCACCGGGACCGCCCCCGCGGTGAGCAGCCGCTCGAGCGTGTTCCGGGCGTTGACGAAGTGGCGCCTGCGGAGGAAGTCGTCCTGCGTCAGAAGGACCTGCGCGGCCACGAGGCCCTTGCGCGAGAGCAGGCGCGCGTACTCGGCGGCGAGACGGCCCTGCCCGACGGCCGCCGCCGCCTGCAGGCTGGGGATGTCGCGCGGGCGCCGCTCGAGACCGAGCTGCGAGAGGCCCGCCGCGATGGCGCCGGAGGAGACGAGCACGCAGGATCGACCGTCGGCCACCGCCGCGAGATCCCCCACCACCTTCGCGAGCCGGCGCCGCGAGAGCGCTCCCGCCTTGTCGACGAGCGAGGTGCTCCCGACCTTGACCACCAGCCGGGAAACGGGCGGCAGCGGCCGCGGGGCGTCCGCCGGCCCCCCGCGGCTCACGCCTCCTCCGGGATGAACTCGAACGCGCGACCGCCGATCGTGACCTCGTCGCCTCGCCGCGCGCCCAGCTCGGCGAGCCGCCGCTCGACCCCCTCCCTCCGGAGCCGGTTCTGCAGGCTCGCGACGGCCGCCTCGTCGTCGAAGTCCGTCTCCGCCACCCAACGCTCGACGACGCGCCCCTCGACCCGGTAGCCCGTGCCCGAACGGTGAACCGTGAACGCCTCGCGGCCCGGCCGGAGAACGACGAACGGACGCCGGGCGCCCGAGGGGGCGGAGGCGGCGAGCTCGGCGATCCGGTCCCCGAGCGCCTCCATCCCCGCGCCGGTCGGGGCCGAGACGGGCGCAGCCGCCTCCCCGAGCCGGCCGAGGCGCGCCCGCACCTCGGCCCCCTCGAGCAGGTCCACCTTCGTCGCCGCGACGATCGAGGGCCGCCCGGCCAGGTCCCGGTCGTAGGCGCGCACCTCGGCCCGCACGGTCGCGAGGTCGGTGGCGGGATCGTCCCCGGCCAGGTCCACCACGTACACCAGCGCACGACACCGGGAGATGTGGCGGAGGAACGTGTCGCCGAGACCCTTGCCCGTGTGCGCGCCCTCGATGAGCCCGGGCACGTCGGCGAGGACGAAGCGGCGGTCGCCGTCCTCGGCCACACCGAGGTTCGGGGTCAGCGTGGTGAACGGGTAGTCGGCGATCTTCGGCGTCGCCGCGGTCAGCCGCGAGAGCAGGGTCGACTTCCCCGCGTTCGGAAGCCCGACGAGCCCCACGTCGGCGACGAGCCGCAGCTCGAGGCGGACGCGGCGCTCCTCGCCCGGCTCCCCCTGCTCGGCCACCCGCGGCGCGCGGTTCCTGCGGGTCGCGAGCGTCGCGTTGCCGCGCCCGCCGCGGCCTCCCGCGGCAACGATCACCCGGGCGCCGGCACCGACCAGGTCGGCCACCGGCCCGCGCTCGTCCTCCACGTAGACGCCGTCGGGGACCGCCAGGACCAGGTCGTCGCCCTCGGCCCCGGTGCGGTTGTTGCTCTCCCCCTGCCCTCCCGGCTCCGCCCGCTGATGCGGGTTCCGTGCCAGGGTCGCGAGATCGAAGACGTCGGTCGAGACCTCGAGGATCACGCTGCCGCCGCGGCCGCCGTCGCCGCCGTCGGGGCCGCCGCGCGGCTCGTACGGCTGGCGCCGGAAGGACGCCGAGCCCTTGCCGCCACGGCCTCCGCTCGCGTGCACCACCGCCTCATCGACGAATCCGGACATGTGCTGGGAGTATAGATTCGTGCCCTCAGGCTCCGACCCCGATGCCGCCCCTCCCGACCCCATCTCGGCGTGGCTCGTCCGCGGAGGCGAGGAGGCGTTCGTCGGCGGCACGCTCTCGATCGAGCGCCGCGACCTGGTGCTTCGGGGGGAGGGCGAGGAGCGGGCGCGCATCGCGCTCTCGCGCGTCCGCACCGCTCGCCGAACCCGAGGCAGCCCCGTCATCGTCCTTCGGGTCGACGACGCCGTCCTGCTCCTCTACTTCGTCGAGCCACCGAGGCTGTCCCTGCGGGGGGAGGCGCCGAAGCTGCGGGGGTGGGACCGGGTGAGCGGCGACCGCGGCCTCGCCAGGGCCGCCGCGATGACCCGCCTGCGGACGGCCGGAAAGGACCTCCGGGGCCGGGTCAAGGAGTGGGAGCGCGCGATCCGCGCTCAGGCGGGGTCGACGGCCACGAACTTGCGGCCGCGCGAGGAGTAGAACCGCACGGCACCCGGCGCGACGGCGAACAGAGTGTCGTCGCTTCCGCGCTTCACGTTCGTGCCGGGGTGCACCTTGGTGCCCCGCTGGCGGATGATGATCGCGCCTGCGGGGATGGTCTCGCCGCCGAACGCCTTCACGCCGAGCCGCTTGGCCTTGGAATCGCGGCCGTTGCGAGAGGCGGATGCGCCCTTCTTGTGTGCCATGGCGAACAGGGTACCAACAAGCCCGGCCGCCCGTCAGGGCTTGCGGCCGGTGCTCTTCTTCCCGGTGGCCTTCTTCCCCGCCGCCTTCTTGGCCGTGGTCTTCTTCGCGGCGGTCTTCTTGGCCGTCGTCTTCTTCGCGACCGGCTTCTTCGAGGGAGCCTTCTTCGCGGGGGCCGTGGTCGCCGTCTCCGCCGGAGCCGGCTGAGAGGCCTGTTCCGGCTTCCGCTCGACCTTGCCGGGCGACAGCGCGATCTCCTCGATCTCGAGGACCGTCATCGTCTGCCGGTGTCCCTGGGTCCGCTTGTAGCCGCTCTTCGGCCGGTACTTGAACACCTTGATCTTCTTGGCCTTCTTGTCCCCGAGCGGTCTCCCCATGACCTTGGCGCTGGCGAGGGCCTTCCCCACGTGTGGATGACCGTCATCGTCCATGATGAGGATCGGCTCGAACTCGATGACGGTGCCGGGGTCGGTCTTCATGAACTCGACCTCGATCACCTCACCGGCCTTCACCTTCTGCTGCTTCCCACCTGCCTTGATGACCGCGTACATTCGCTGCCTCCCGTCGTCACATCTCGTGGGTGAGCAAGATACCCCGTCCCTCGCAGGTGGGGCACGTCTCGGAGAACGCCTCGACCAGCCCCGCCGACACGCGCTTGCGCGTCATCTCGAGCAGGCCGAGCGGCGTGATGTCGAAGACCTGCGAACGCGTCCGATCCATCGCGAGGGCTTCCTTGAGGGTCCGGATCACCAGCGACCGGTTCTGCTGGAGCAGCATGTCGATGAAGTCGATCACGATGATGCCGCCGATGTCGCGGAGGCGGAGCTGCCGCGCGACCTCCTTGGCCGCCTCGACGTTCGTCCCGGCGACCGTCTCCTCGAGGTTCGACTTGCCGACGTGCTTGCCGGTGTTGACGTCGATGATCGTCATGGCCTCGCTGCGGTCGATGATCAGGTAGCCGCCGGAGGGCAGCCACACCTTCCGTTCGAGCGCCTTGTGGATCTGCTCCGCCACGTGGAACTCCTCGAAGACGGGGAGCTTTCCCTCGTGGAGCTGGACCCGATCGAGCAGCTCGGGGGACACCTCGCCGAGGTACCCGCTCACCCGCTCGTGGACCTCCTTCGAGTCGGTGACGATCCGCTCGAACTCCCCGGGCGAGAAGACGTCACGCACGACGCGCACGGTCAGCTCGGGCTCCTCGGCGATGACGCGAGGGGCCTTCCCGCGCTTCGACTTCCGGCGGATCGACTCCCACGACTTCTTGAGCTGCTCGACCTCGGCCTTGAGGCTCTCCTCGGGGGCACCCTCGGCGGCCGTGCGGACGATGAGGCTCCCCGCCTTCGGCTGCAGCTCCTTGACGATGCCCTTGAGCCGGGTGCGCTCGGCGTCGGGGAGGCGCTTGCTGATGCCCGAGGCGCTGCCGTCGGGCACGTAGACGAGGTACCGGCCGGGGAGGCTGATCTGCCCGGTGAGGCGAGCCCCCTTGCCACCCATCGGATCCTTCGTGACCTGCACCAGGACGGCCTGTCCCGGCTTCAGGGCCTGCTCGATGCGGCGAGACTTCTCGTCGGTCTCCTCGTCGTAGGAGACCTCGCCGGCGTAAAGGACGCCGTTCCGGCCGCGGCCGACGTCGATGAACGCGGCCTCCATCCCCGGAAGGACGTTCTGGACCTTGCCCAGGTAGATGTTGCCGACCATCGAGACCGCGTCCTTGCGGGTGACGTAGTGCTCGACCAGCTCGCGGCCCTCGACCACCGCGATCTGCACACGATCGGCGTGCTCGGTGATGAGCATCGACTTGTCGGTGCGCCTCGGAGCGCGGACCTCGTCGTCCCGGCGGCGGCGCCGCGAGGGGACGCCCCGCCGCCTGCTGCGCGTGCGCTCGGCGCTCGCGGGCTTCCCGTCGGCGACGGCCACCCCGGTCGCCGCGTCGTCGCCGCCTCCGCCTCCGGAGCCCGAGCCGCGCCGGCGCCTGCGACGGCGCGGACGCGATCCGTCGCCCTCGGTGTCGGCGTCGGTCGTCGAGGGGTCGGCCTCGGGGCGTGCCGCGGCGGCCTTGGAGCCCGCCTGGGCTCGGGATCCCCTCGAAGCTCTGGTCGTCGCAGCCTTGGAGGCGCCGGACTTCGCCCGGGATGCGCCCGACCTGGAGCGCGGCGCGCGCGGCTTCGCCTCCCCGGCCTCGCCGTCGGTGCCGGACGCCTTCGTGTCACCGGCCGGGGTCTCGCCGTTCTGGGTATCGCCGGACTTCGCTCCGCCGCCACTCGTCCTTCCGGCCGCGCTGCGGCGACGGCGCGGACGCCGGGGCGTGCCATCGGGTGAGGACGGGTCGCGGATGTCGGCCGAAGGCTCGGAACCCGCCTCGCTCGCGCTCTCCGGCTTCTCCCGGGTGGTGGTGCGGCCCGACGGCCGGCTCCTGCTGCGGGAGCGCGTGGACGCGCTCTTCGGCTTCGTGTCGCTCGCCGGGGCCGGGTCCCCGGTGGCAGGGACCGCGCCGCTCGCTTCCGTGGCGCTTCCCTCTGCGCCGCCGGTGCCGCCGTTCTCCGAGCCCTCAGCTCCCCCGTTCGGGGTCCTGGGGCGGCGCGACCGCCCCCCTCGCCGTCCCCGGCGACGGGAACGGGCGGGCCTGTCGGACGCTTCCTCGCCCGATGCTGGGCGGGCGTCCGGGGTTTCGTCGTTCATGCAATCCTGTCCTTTCCGGGAGCACTGAGCTCCCCGTGGGCGCGGAGCGGGGCGCCCGGGAGGGTGATGACCCTCCGGCGCCGCCTGCTGCTCCGGCCGCAAGCCTGGTACCGACCCGGGGCATGGCTGCGCGAGGTTCGAACGCGCTGGATGTTGGGCTGCCCGTGCGGGAACCCGGGTCGGGATGTGACATCTGGTCCCTAGGATAGCAGGGCGCCGGGGGGTTCCGTGGCGCCTCGGTCCTCCTACTGGAACCGGCGCATGTGGATGTTGAGGAGCAGGCCCACGGCCAGGAAGCTGGTGATCATCGAGCTTCCTCCGTAGGAGAGGAACGGCAGTGGGATGCCGGTGATCGGCATGATCCCGAGCGTCATCCCGATGTTCACGAAGACCTGGAAGGCGAGGATGGTGACGATGCCGAGGGCGAGGAGGGTGCCGAACAGGTCCTTGGACATCATCGCGATGCGGAATCCTCGCCATAAGACCAGGCCGTAGAGCATCAGCAGGACGATCGCGCCCACGAAGCCGAGCTCCTCGCCGACGACCGTGAAGATGAAGTCGGTGTGTTGCTCGGGGACGAAATCGAGGTTCGTCTGGGTGCCGTCGAGGTACCCGCGGCCGGTGATCCCGCCCGCCCCGATCGCGATCTCCGCCTGCGCCTTGTTGTAGCCGGCACGGAGCGGGTCGGCCTCGGGATCGATGAAGGCCGTGAGCCGCGCCACCTGATAGTCGCGGACGATCCCCACGCGGAAGGCGCCGAGCGTCGCGACGATCGCGACCAGCGCCAGGATGCCGATGTGGCGGGCCCGCGCGCCCGATACCACGAGCATGCCGATCA
>DASWKG010000012.1:0-10399 GCA_036396755.1 Actinomycetota bacterium | reverse complement strand
GCAAGCACCATCGCGCCCTCGGCGGTCCCCAGAGCCGGGGGCCCGACGAGAACGAGTCCCGGCGGCGCATCGCCGAGGCCCGGGCCCAGCTCGGCCAGACGGCGGGGGCCGCACGATGAAGTGCCCGAGCTGCGGATCCGTCAACAAGAAGACCGCGAAGTTCTGCAACAACTGCGCGTCGCCGCTCGCCGCCGCCGCGCCCGCGACGCCGCCTTCCGCTCCGGCGCAGCCCCCAGCGGCGGCACCCGCGCAGCCTCCTGCAGCCCCCGCGGCGACGCCGCCCCCGGCGGCTCCGCCTCCACCGGGCCCGCTGGCCGGGGCCACCCCGCCGCCGCCGCGCGGCCCGGTGCCCGCCGGCGTGTGGGCGGGAGCCGGCATCGGCGGGCTGATCCTCGTCGGGATCCTGGTGTGGTTCTTCGCGCTCCGTCCCGACTCCGGGGAGACGGCGAAGCCCGAGTCCTCGCCGATCGTCGAGACGTCGCCGACGCCGTTCCCGACGACGTCGCCGACCACCACGCCGTCGCCCCAGGCGAGCCCCACGGACGACCCCGGCACGGCGCTCCCCACGAGCTACGGAACGAACCTGTGCGCGGGGATCGGCGAGAACAGCGAGTGCCTCGACCCGTTCGCCTTCGACAACGGATGGACCGTTCCCGCAACGACGCCGGAGCTCCACTTCCACTTCTTCGTCGAGGCTCCGGCGGAGGGCGCGGTCATCTCGTTCGAGTACATCGACAAGAGCACGGGGCAGTCCCTCGGCGAGTCGACGTGGGAGCCGCTGACCGGGGTCGTGCCCGAGTGCTGCTACGTGTTCTACGACGACTGGATCCTCGAGGAGGGCACCACCTGGGCGGTCGGGGGGACCACCTCGATGGTCATCAAGTACAACGGGCAACCGCTCAGCTTCGGCGCGCCCAACGACATCACGTTCGAGTAGCGTTGCCGCTCGGGCTCAGAGCCCGGGCGGCAGCGTGCCCATCGAGATGTCGTCGCCGCCGTTGACGGCGTCCTGCCAGACCAGCGTGGCGCCCGAGAGCGCCGGGAACCCCTGCATGCCGCGCTGGTCGAGGACGGTGTAGGTGGCGCCGCTGGCGAAGCTGTGGAGCGCGAGGTTCGTGTCCGGGAAGGCGTAGCCGGCCGCGACCGGGCTGTCGAGCGTCCCCGGCACCTCGGGCCACACGGCGTACTCGGCCGAGAGGGCGGCGCCGAAGGCCAGCGCCGATCGCGAGAGCGTGGTCCTCGCGCCCGAGGCCGCGTCGACGAGGATCGCCTCGCCGCCGGTCCCGGCGAGGTCGCTGACCATCGCCAGGACCCGGTCGCCGTGCGCCGCGACACCGAGGACCGGTCCGTTGAGCCTGGCCACGACCGAGGGATCCGCGCCCGGTCTCCAGGCGACGACGTCGCCCGACACCGTCCCGAACGCGACCGTCCCACCCCCGGTGCCGACCGACGCGATCGGGAGCCCGGCGGAGTAGAGGCGCGCATCGGTCAGCTCGGCGGGCAGCGGAGCGCTCCGGACCGCGCCGGCGGGGTCGACGAGGTTCAGCGTGCGGTCGGTGAGGTCCACCCACGCGGCTCCCTCGGCCGAGCCGGCGAGTGGGATCAGGGCGTCGTCGCCGAGCAGCTGGTCGAGGACCTGGCGGCCTCCGGTGGCGAGGTCGTACCGCACCACCGCTCCGTTGGACTCGATCGCGACGAGCGCCTCGCCCGCGAAGGCGACCGAGTAGGCGAGGGGATCGCCCGGGACCCGGACGGGCTGCTCGCCGGGCCGGACGTACGTCGGAGCGCCGGCGACCCCGAACGTCGTGATCTCCAGCCACGCGATGAGGCCGCCCGACACGGTCGGGCTGGTCTCGCCGGAGGCGCTGGCGGCCACCGACACGGCGGGCGTGGCGGGCGGTGACGCGCACCCCGTGCAGATGAGGCTCGCGTCGAAGCCCTCGCGGATCACCCGCATGACCTCCGCGTCGGCTCCGACCTCCGCCGCGGCCTGCTCGACCGCCGAGCGGGCGTCGAGGAACCCCGAGGTGGGCGTCAGGTGCCGGGTCAGCGCGCCGTACACCGCCGCATCGAAGAGGAGGGCGCGCGGCGACTCGTTGCCCGACATCCCGTCGAGCTGCGCGAGCCGGGCGCGGATGCTCCACAGCGCGTTGTTCCAGATCGCGCTGTTGAAGTGGACGCCGCCGAAGTCGGTTCGGATCACCTGCTCGACCAGGAACGGCGGATCGAGCAGGAACAGGTAGTCCGCGAAGGTGGCGCCGTTCAGCATGTAGCGGCCGGAGAGGCTCCCGTCGGGGTTGCGCAGGCACGACGTCGTGGGCTCGGAGTAGCCGTGGCAACCGTCCTCGAAGATCGTTGCGGTGTCGACGCCCTTGAAGCGGTTGCCGATCACGTTCCCGAAGTAGTCGGAGAACGATTCGTTCAGGGCCCCCGACTGCCCGGTGTAGTCGAGGTTCGACGAGGTCGCGGTCACGCCGTGCGTGATCTCGTGCCCGGTCGTGTCGATGTCGGCGAACGTCACGATCTGGGGGACGCCCCCGTGCTCGCAGCGGTCGCCGTACACCATCATGGTGCTGTCGAAGTACGCGTTGCAGAACGCCGGCGGCCCGAAGTTGGCCGCCGACACGAGGGACCCGCCCCGTCCGTCCCACGACTCCCGGCCGTGGACCTCTTGGTAGTAGTCGAGCACGTAGCGGCCGTACACGTGCGCGGCGAGGGCGTCGGCGTCGTCGATCGTCACGTCGTCCGAGGCGGCCACCGGCCCCGGCAGCCGGCGGGTCGGGAGCCCCTTCGCGTCGTGGGTCGACACCGCGCCCGTTCCGGTCGCGGCGTCGTAGAACGGCGTGGTCGTGTCGACGAGCATGACCTCGCCGCCGCTGGTCAGCAGGCCCGTCCCCTCGAGCGGCTCCCCGATGGGCCCGAGGCCCGAGATCTCGACCGGCGTCCCCTCGGGCGGCGCGGCCGAGCCCCACGCGTGCGGTGCCCCCGGGGCGGCGCCCGCCGGCCGCACGTCGAGCGCGCCCGGCTGGACGGCCAGCACCGTCCCCTCGATCGCGTCGACGAGGTAGATCGACACGCCCAGGTCGCTTCCCACCCCGCCGGCCATCCGAACCTCCCAGGCGAGCGCTCCCCGGTCGGACAGCGGCAGGATCAGGAGCCGCGGACGGCCGTCCAGGTCTCCCTGGGATGCGTCCACCGCCACGTCGATCGCCTCGTCGCGGGTGATGCGCGGCTCGATGTCGGTGCCGGACATGCCGGGGAACACGCGTCCGCGAACGCCGCGCACCACGATCGCGACGTCGGACTCCGAGACCGTGACGACCAGCCCGCCGCCCAGCACCGGGACCCCGAGGACGTGCTGCTCGCCGCGGAGCGAGAAGCCGCCCTCGAACGCCTCGGGGTCGCCGAAGCGCACCTCCCCCGCGCCGATCCCGAACAGCGGGAAGCCGTGGGCCGCCAGGAAGGCGTTCGCGGCCTCCTCGGCGGCGGTGCCCCCGGTGTAGCCGCCGCCCGCGAGCTCGGAGAGGTAGCCGGTCACGTCGTCCTGCTTCCCCGTCCAGGGGGTGGACGTCTCGGCTCGGAGGGACCCGATCGCGCGCATGAGCTCCGCGACGCGCGCACGGAAGGCCTCCGGCGACACGGAGCTTCGCCAGGACACCGACGGCGTGAGGATCTGCTCGCCGGGGTCGTCGTCGGAGATGGCGTCGGGCGCGCACCCCGCGAGCGGCAGCACCGCGACCAGGGCCGCGAGGGCGCGGGCGCGACGGCTCGACAGGTGCCCCATCCCCGGCGAGTGTGGCGGCCGCTCCGTGCGCGTGTCAATCGCGCGAGTTGACGCTCCCTGGGGGCTTCCCCAGAATCGGGGCACCCGGCCGGGAGGGAGCCTCGTGACCTGCTCGAAGTGCGACGCACGGAACCCCGACGCCGCCGCGTTCTGCTACCGCTGCGGCCACGCGCTCCGCGGCGCCGACGGGCCGGGCCTCGGACGTCGCGGCTCGTACGCCGTGCAGCCCGCCGAGTCGGTGCGCCAGCTCGCCCTGGTCTCGACGATCATGCCGCACGCCAACCGGGAGGTGGCCGATCGCTACCGGTGGGCGCTCCTGATCTCCGCCGGGTTCATCATGCTGTTCACGCTGACGGGGCTCATCGCCGCGGCGGTCGTCTCGGCCGCGTTCTTCATCCCGATCACGTACCTCGTCTACATCTACGACGTGAATCTGTGGGAGGATGCGCCCGCCCCGGTGGTCGGCGCGCTCTTCCTGTTCACCGGCGCGCTCGCGCTCCTCGTCTCGCTCGTGTTCTTCCGCTGGGTCTTCGACGCGCAGCTCTTCGCGCTCAGCCGCGGCGCCGCCGGCCGAGGAGGCGTGCCGTCGATCTCGATCCCGGGGCTGCTGATCTTCGCCGTGCTGCTTCCGGTCGTCGCCGAGGTGGCGAAGAACGTCGGGCCGGTGCTGCTCGCGCGCTCGCCGAAGTTCGACGACATGATCGACGGGCTCACCTTCGGCGTCGCGTCGGGGACCGCGTACGCGGCGTTCGAGACCCTGATCGCCTACGGCGGCGTGTTCACCGCGCCCGAGCTGCGGGTCACCGACGGCCTGGGCACCTGGCTCGTGATCATCCTCAACCTCATGGTGGTGAAGTCACTGATCTACGGGACGGCCACCGGCATCGCCGTGGCGGTGTTCTCCGGCCTCGGGGAGAAGTACGACGGCTTCACCCGGCACTACGCCGCGAACCTCGGGTTGGCCGTGGGGGCGAACGTCGCCTACTGGCTCGGCGTCCGGCTCCTCGCGTACGCGCCGTTCGGGCACGGGCTCGGCCTCCTGTGGGGCGTGGTGATCCTCGCGGTCCTGGTGGTGCGTCTCCGTGTCCTGATGCACGCGGCGCTCCTCGAGGCCGCGGTGGAGGACGCCGCCAGGGGGCACCGCAGCAAGGCCGCGGTCACCGACGGGGGGTTCTGCCCGAACTGCGAGATGCCGCTGCTCCCCGACGCCATGTTCTGCATCGTGTGCGGCGAGTCGGTGCGCGCAACCTCGGGCCAGGCTCGCCACCGGCTCCGCGAGCCCGGCGGAGGGGACGCGTGAGCGACCCCCCCGCGCCGGCCGCCCCGCCGCTCAGCACCCTGCAGTGGGTCTCGCGCCTCAGCCAGCCGGCGATCGCGGCGATCGTCGCCGGGGGGATCGTCCTCGTGGGGGGAGCGGGCCTCGTCGTCGCGTCCATCCTCGGCGGCGGTGAGCGTCCGGCCCCGGTGGCGGCGCCGGAGGCCGATCCCCCGGGCACGCTCGTCCCGACGCCGCTCGGCACGCCGTCACCGGAGCCGACCATCGACCCCGACCCGGGGGAGGCCTCCCCGCTCGCGATCGTCGAGGAGGTCGACGTGGGGGACGGGGCCGTGACGGTCCCGATCCCCGAGAACTGGAGCTACAAGGAGATCGACGGGTCGACCATCACGATGAGCGACGACGTGGGCGACTTCATCTACCTGAAGGTGGCCTCGCGGAGCGCCGGGTCCGACCCCGTGGCGGTCGTGTCGTCGGCCTACGACTCGATCGTCGAAGGGGCCGAGGGCTACAGCCAGCTCCAGGCCGGGGACCCCGAGACGCTCGATCTGACGGGAGCGCTGACGGGCTCGGCGCGCATCCAGTACAGCGGCCTGTGGAACGACACCCAGACCACCTACCAGGTCGGAGGCGTGCTGTGGGCGCAGGTCCGGCAGGACGGCACGGCGCTCTTCCTCCTGGTGGAGAGCAGCCCCGCCGGGGCCCTGAACGCGAACGCCTACTCCTGGACGCTCGTCACCGACGGCGCGTTCTCGAGCTTTGCCGGCGGGTAGGCCGCGGCAGACGAACGCGCCCGCGCCGCCGAACCGGTAGGCTCCGGTCTGTGAGCGTCCCCGGGAACGATCCCGTCGCAGACCCCACCGGCTACCGAACGCTCGTCCTCTCGTTCCTCGGCGACGATGACCCGGCCGACGTCCAGGCCGAGACTCCGGGGGTCCTGCGGTCGCTCGCGGCCGACGCGGGCGACCTGCTGCGGGCCCCGCCCGCGGAGGGGGAGTGGTCGGTGCTGCAGCTGATCGGCCACATCCTCCATGCCGAGCTGGTCTCGGGGTTCCGCTACCGCGCGATCGTCGCCGAGGACGAGCCGCGCCTCGCTCCGTACGACCAGGACATCTGGATCGAGCGTCTGCCGCCGGGCGACGCCGACCTCGAGGAGCAGCTGCGGCTCTTCGACGCGCTCCGAGCGGCCAATCTCTCGATGTGGGCGCGCAGCACCGAGGCCGAGCGCGCCCGGGTGGGCCAGCACGAGGAGCGCGGGCCGGAGAGCTTCGAGCTGTCGTTCCGCCTCATCGCCGGGCACGATCGGCTGCACGTCGATCAGGCGCGGCGAACGCTCGGGGCGCTGCGGGAGCGGTAGGCGGCGAACGCCGTCAGGCCCAGGCGATCGAGACGACCTGCACCGGGTCGGAGATCCCCTTCAGCACCACCTCGCGCGGCTCCGACGTCGCGAAGCGCGAGTCCGCCGCGGTCTCGCGGCTGGCGAGGATCTCGCCCCCTTCCGCCAGCGCCGAGATGCGCGCGGCCTCGTGGACGCCCCGGCCGCGGTAGTCGCTCCCAACGCGGGTGACGTCGGAAGCGTGGAGCCCAACGCGGACCTTCAGGGCGAAGCCCTGGCGCCGCCGCTGCTCGTCGAGGCGCCGCTGGATGGCGACCGCGCAGCCGATCGCCGAGTCGGGGGAGTCGAACCCGACGAAGAAGCCGTCGCCGGTGCCCGAGACCACCTCGCCGTCGAACGCCACGAACTGCTCTCGGAGCGCCTCGTCGTGCCAGCGCAGCAATCCGGTCCAGGCCTCGTCGCCGAGCGCCTCGACGAGCGCGGTCGATCCGACGATGTCGGTGAACATGAACGTCTTCGCCACGCGGCGGCCCGGGGTCGACTTCCCGCGGAGCTGGAAGGGGAGCAGCTCCTCGACCTCCACGAGCTCGATGGCCTGGGTCGGGCACGAGAGGGCCGCCTCGCGCAGCAGCTCCTCCTCGACGCTCCCCGCGTCGACCACCTCCGCCTTTCCGATGTCGCCCTCGATCCAGTCGAACGCCGTGGGGGCCAGGGTGATGCAGTTGCCGGCCGCGATGCAGCGGTGGCGATCGACACGAGCCCTGAGCATCCGGCTCACACCACCCGCTCGCGGAACGCGAAGGCGGTCGCGTCGGCGCGCGACGATGCTCCGATCCGCCCGTACAGCTCCCCCAGGCGAACGAGCAGGTCCGGCTCCGAGATCTCGAGCCGCTCGGCGATCCCGGCGTTCGTGAGGCCCTCGGTGAGGAGCCGGAGCAAGCGGGAGTCTCCATCCCCGACGTCGGACGAGGACGCGGCGTGGCCGGCCTCGCCGTCCATCGCGCCGGGGAGCCCGGAGAGCGCCCGGCCGACCGGGCCCCGGAACCAGCGGACCCGGATCTCCTCGTCGAGGGTTCGCTGCGCCACCATCGCCAGGGTCGCTCGGACGAACATCTGCGTCATCTCGCGCTCCTCGTCGGTTCCCTCGGCCGCCACGGCCTCGACAACCGGGATGAAGATCTCGGGGAAGATGTCGTCGCGGAAGGCCGACATCATCCATCCGAGGGCCGCGCGGGCCGCCTCGATCGCCGCGCCGGCATCCCCTCGCGCGAGCGCGACCGTGGCGGCCGCGGCATCCGCCTGCGCTCCCCACGGAGGGCGGCCCGGCAGCACGGCGACCGCCACCCGGGTGTCCTCGGCAGCCTGCAGGGCCAGCTCGAGCAGCTCCTCGTCTCCCTTCTCGCGCCCCAGGCGCGCGGACTCGAGGGCCAACCTGGCCAGGCACTCGGCCCGCCCCGCCGGGCTTCCCTGGTCGGCGGCGAGGGCGACCGCGGCCCCGAGGTGCTCCCGCATCCCCGCGGCGTCGCCGGCGACCGCCCGCACCCATCCCCGCCAGAGCTTGAGCTTGCGCAGGCGGAGCGGCGTCGGGTGGTCGGCCGCCACGGCGGCAGCGGCGCTCAGCCATCGCTCCGCCGCCTCGACATCGCCGAGATCGAGGTGCGCCAGGGCCGTGCCGCCCGCGGCGGAGAACTGCAGGCCGTGGTCGGCGATGAGGCGCGCGCGCTCGTACGCCTCCTCCCCACGGCTGATGGCGAGGTCGGGGACGATCTTCGCCCTCGCGAACACGTGCACGCCGTAGAGCATCTGGGCCTCGGCGGCCTCTCGCTCGCTCTCCCTCGACAGGGAGTCGAGCTGCGTGGCGAGCCGGCGGATCTCCTCGATGCGCCGGGCCGCCCCCTGGCCGAAGTGGATGTCGGGAACGAAGCTCAGGTAGGCGAGCCCGATGATCGACGACATCACGCCGCGGCGGTCGCCGAGCTTCTCGTAGAGCCCGAGCGCGGCCCGGAAGCGAGCCTCGGCGGCCGCCATGTCTCCCGCGATGGGGAGGTCGTGCAGGATCTGCTCCGGTGTCTCGCCACCTGCCGTCCGCATCATGATCGGGTACATCTCTCCCGCCGCGATCCCCTGGACGAACCACTTCCGGGCCCGTGAGAAGCTGATGAGCCCCAGCTCGCGGTTCGCCGCGGCCACGCTCGCGTCGGCGCCGAGCTCTCGGGCTACCTCCTCCGCCCGCGCGTAGGCCTCCTCGGCGCCGTCGAAATCGGTGTCGGTCCACGACTGCGCGAATCCCTCCCCGAGGGTGGATCGCAGGAGGGCCTGGCCCAGCTCGAGGCACGCCGCCAGCTCGGCCGATCGGTCGCCTGCCTCGGCGGCGCGCTCGCGGACGCGGCGCGCCAGCTCGGCGGCGCGGTCGTCGTCGCCCTCCAGCCGGAGCGCGGCGGCCCGTCGCAGGGTGACGTCGAGCTCGAGGTGTGAGTCGCCGAGCGCCTCGGCGAGCGCCGTCAGCTCGGCGAGCCCCTCGAGGCGGTCGGACGAGCGACGGAGCATCTCGAGCGCCTCGTCGCGAGCGGTGAGCAGCGCGACGCGATCCGACGGCGTCGATGCGGCCGGAAGGGCCAGGTCCACGACCCGGAGCACCTCCTCGGGGGCGCGCGCGTCTATCGCCGCCTTGGCGGCGGCGATCGAGAAGCGCGATGCCCGCGCGGCATCCCCCGCGGCCGCGGCGTGGTGGGCGAGGAGCGGGAGGCTCTCCGGGGTGGGCTCGCCGTCTCCCTCGAGCATGGTGACCAGCGCGGCGTGGATCGCCGTACGGCGCGCCGCCGGGATCGAGGTCAGCGCGAGCTCGCGGACCTGGTCGTGACTGAAGCTGTAGTCCGAGGGCGCGTCGGGCGGCGCCTCGACGAGCAGGCCCGTCGCCACCGCCGGGACGAGCGCCTCGGCGAGGGCGGCCACATCGGTCGCGTCGCCGAGGTCGCCCCGCACCGCCGCGAGGTCCCGCAGGCTGAACGTCCGCCCCAGCACCGCGGCGTCGCCCATCGTGGCCTTCGTCTCGTCGGGGAGCCGGGCGCCGCGCCGCTGGATGAGGGTCCGCACCGACGACGGTACGAGCCGCTCGGCGTTCTTCGCCAGCGCCCACACCCCGTCGATCTGCTGGAGCATCCCCGCGTCGCGATAGGCCCGGGCGACCTCCTCGACGATGAAGGGAACGCCCTCCGCCTGTGCGTGCACCGTCGCGGCGCTCGAGGGCTTCACGGTTCCGCCGAGCGCCTGCTGCAGGAGCTCGCTCGTCTCCGGCTGCGCGAGGCGGTGCAGGCGGATGCGCCGGACGAGGCCCATGCGCTCCATGTCGGCGACGAGGTTGACCGCTTCGCTCACGGTCGCGACCTCGTCGGGCCTGGTGGCCAAGAGGAGGAACACCGGCCGGTCCGGCACCGAGCGGATCACGTAGCGGAAGAGTCGCAGGCTGTCGTCGTCGGCCCACTGGATGTCGTCGACGAGGACTGCGAGTGGTTGCTCGTTCGTCATCGCAGCCACGGCGACCGCGGCGAGGTCGAACGTGCGCAGCAGCTTCTGGTCGGGCGCCATCGCCTCGAACCCCGGCTCGTCGCGCCCCGAGATCGCGGCGATGGCGCGCTCGAGCGCGCCATCGGCGCCCGTCTTGGCCGCGGCCTCGAGCGCCGGGGGAGAGGCCAGGATGCTCCGGGCGACGAGGAACGGGCCGCGGATCTCCTCGTCGGCGGTGATCGCGATGCTCGTGTACCCCCGGACCTCGGCGATCTCCGCCGCCGCCAGCAGGAGCCGGGTCTTGCCGATGCCCGGCTCGCCCTCCAGCGTCACCGCGCTGAGGCGGCTCCCCGCCGCGGCCAGCTCCTGCTCGATCGCGTCGATCTCGGCGACGCGCCCGACCACCGACCCGGTGATCCGCCGGACCTGGACCGCCAGCGAGCACAGCGGGTTGGACGCGACATCGAGCCTGGCCGTCATGGGGGGATTATGGCGCCGC
>DASWKG010000011.1:0-3554 GCA_036396755.1 Actinomycetota bacterium | reverse complement strand
CCTTGACCGCGACCCCCAGCCCCCTGCCGATCAGCGCGGCGCACATGATGCCCTCCGCGCCGTTCTTCACCACGAGGCCCCGGATCGCCTCCATCGCCGCCGTGCAGAGCCGCCCGCGCCCGGCGGCCAGGTAGGGAGCGGCGGTCATCGCCGCGACGGGCCTCGGCGCCGCCCGGGGGAGCCGCGCGTACAGGGCCGCGAGCGAGGCGAGCGGCAGGGCGTGGACGGGCACCCCGCATCCATCGACCCCGATCGCGACGGGCGGCCGGCCGGCGGCGGCCGTGACGGCCTCCAGGACCCCGCCCTGCAGGGGGTGCCCCGCGTCGAGGTAGGAGGCCGGGTCGAGCCCGCCCCGGACGCAGGCGAGCAGCATCCCCGCGTGCTTGCCCGAGCAGTTGTGGAGCACCGGGAGCGGCTCCGCGACGACCCGCGCCGACTCGGGGTCGAGGGGGAGCCCCGGCGGGCACCGGAGGGCGGCCGAGTCGAGCCCCGCCCGGGCGAGGATCCGTTCCACGGTCTCCAGATGGATCGCCTCGCCGTTGTGCGACGCCGACATCACGGCCACCTCGGCATCCGGCAGGTCCTCGCCGATCAGCCCCAGCGAGACCGCCGCCTGGAGCGGCTTCGTGGTCGACCGGGCGAACACCACGCGCTCGGGATCCCCCACCGACGCATACAGATTCCCCTCATCGTCGGCGACGGCCACCGATCCGTGGTGGATCGACTCCACCAGCGAGCTGCGCTCGAGGCGCACGAGCGGCTGAGGGACATGCACGCGGGGAAGCGTAGCCGGTCCGAGCTACCCGGCTCGGGCGACCCGGTCGGCGTCCGCCCGGCCGGTGAGGTCGAGGAAGACGCGCACCACCTCGGGGTCGAACTGTGTGCCGGAGCCCTCGACGATCTCCTCGAGCGCGCGCTCCCGCGGGAGGGCCCGGCGGTAGGGCCGATCGTTCGTCATCGCATCGAACGCGTCGGCCACCGCGAAGATGCGGGCCGCCAGCGGGATCTCCTCGGCGCGCAGCCCGCGCGGATACCCGGAGCCGTCGAACCGCTCGTGGTGGCTGTGGATCACGTCGATGGCGCCGGCGAGGAAGCCCATCGGCGAGACGATCTGCGCCCCGATGGCAGGGTGGGCCCGCATGAGCGCCCACTCCTCGCCCACCAGCGGCCCCCGCTTGCCCAGGATCGCCTCCGGCACGCCCACCTTGCCCACGTCGTGCAGCAGGAACCCGTAGCCGGTCGCGGGGCTGCTCGCCAGCTCGGGGGCGATCGCCCTGGCGAGCTCGAGCGCCGACCGGCGGGTGCGCGCGAGGTGGGCCCCGGTGGCGGCGTCCTTGGCCTCGACCACGAACGCGAGCGCTCGGATCGTCGCGAGGTACGCGTCCTCGAGCTGCGACTGTGCGTGTTGCAGCTCCGCCGCGAGCTCTCGCTCGCGGCCGTGGGCCTCGCGGATCTCGCGCGCGAAAGCCACCAGCTGTCCCCGGACATCCGGGCCGTCGTCGCTCACGGCGGCTCACTGTGCCACGGCCACCAAGCGCCTGCCAGCACCCGGAGTGACCATTTCTGGGGTCGGACGGGTGGCCGACGGCACCGCCGGGAGCCGTACGGCGAACAGATGAGGGCTACGACGCGGTGCCGCGGAGCTTGGTGCGCCAGCGCTCCTTGATGACGTCCTGGAGCTGATCGTGGATCGACATCACCGAGTTGCGGGTGTTGGAGACCTTGCGCTCCTCCTCGTCGAGCAGCGCGATCGCCGACTCGAGCGCGGCGTCCTCGATGTGCTCGAGGTCGGACAGGCCCGCGTCGGCGAGGAGCCGCTCGACGCTCCGCCGGGCGAGCGCGATCTCCTCCTCGGGGACGGAGATCATCACGGCCTCGCCTCGGGAGGGCCCACGTGGCGCATCGGCCAGCACCGCGCTCACGCGCTCGACGATGGACCCGGGCTGTCCCCCGCCCGCCCGCCGCTCCCGCTCGTCGCGCAGCAGGTCGCGGCGGCCCTGGAGCAGCCGCCGGAGGAGCGAGAGGTACTCGCGCTCGCCGCGACACAGGTCGCGGCGGCGGCGGAGCTCGTCGAGGTCCATGGACTCGATGCCGTCGGCGAAGCCGGCGGCCAGGATCAGGTCGATCCGGCGCTTTCCTCCCGCGAAGGGTTCCTCGCTCATCGCACCTCCCCGAAGCGCGCGCCCGAGCCGCCTAGCAAACCGCGGCCACGTACGGCGTGGGGTTCACCGCGCCCCCGCCACCCGGATGGTACTCGAAGTGCACGTGGGGGGTGCCGGTGGCGTTGCCCGTGTCGCCGACGTAGCCGATGAGCTCTCCCGCGGAGACGGTCCGCGGCGAGCCCTCGTAGCTCTGCTGATGGGCGTAGAACGTGTAGTCGCCGTTCGGCGCGTGCACGTAGGACTGGTTCCCACCCAGCTCGCTGGAGGAGAACGAGAGGCTGCCCGACGTCGCCGCGTAGATCGGGGTGCCGTAGGGGGCCATCATGTCGACGCCCTCGTGGGACCGTCCGCCCGACCGGGGGGCGCCGAAGGTGTCGGAGAACGAGGAGCCGGGGACCGGGCAGGCCTGGAGGGCCCCGCCCTGGACCACCACGGTCGACCGGCTGGCGCTTCCCCCGCTGGCCGCGGCGAGCGCGCGGGCCGCCGCAAGCTCGGCCTCGAACTTCTGCTCGAGCTCGGCCTCGAGCGCCGCGGCCTCCTCGAGCTTCTCGTAGACGAGGGCCTTCTTCTCGCGGAGCACCGACACGGTGTCGGCCTGCCGGTCGGCGAGGCGCTTGAGGTCGGTCTCGAGGCGGTCGAGGTCCGTGGTGAGGACGTCGGCGCGGATCATGAGGTCGGAGTCCTCCTGGGCGAGGTGGTCGAGGAAGACGACGCGGTCGGAGAAGTCGGAGATGGAGTCGGAGACGAAGAGGAGCTCCAGCATGCCGGCGGAGCCCATCTGGTAGGCCTCGCGGGCCCGCTCGCCGAGCTGGACACGGATGCGGTCGACCCGGACGCGGATCTGGTCGGTGGCCGTCTGCGTCTGGTCGATCTCGTCCTTGGTGCCGATGAAGCGCCCGTACGCGGCGTCGTACTCGGACGTGGCCGCGTTCGCCTGTGACTGCACCTCCTCGAGGTGCGCGCGCGCTTCCTTCAGCTCCTGCTCGGTGTCCTCCGCCGATGCGGGGGTCATGAAGAGCGCCGCCACGAGCGTGGCCGCGAGGGCGAGTGCCGATCTGCCGTGCCGAACTGCGGTCAATCTCCTCCCTTTCGGTCCGTCGCCGGACCGCCCGTCACCCTACCAGAGCCCTTCTGCGGCATCCAACCTCGCCGCGAAAAGACCCGGAACCTTCTCGGTGAACCGGACGAAACCGTCTTCTCAGACGAGCATCTCCCGGAGCTCCCGCTTGAGCACCTTTCCGATGGGGCTCTTGGGGAGCGACCCCACGAAGCGCACCTCCACCGGGCACTTGTACTTCGCGAGCCGCTCGCGGCAGAACGCGATCAGCTCCTGCTCGCTCAGCTCCACCCCCTGTTGTTTCACCACGAAGGCCACGATCTCCTCCCCGAGCC
>DASWKG010000010.1:0-27771 GCA_036396755.1 Actinomycetota bacterium | reverse complement strand
CGTCCAGCCGGCCTCGCTCGTCCTGACCGGCACCGGCTTCCGGGGCGATTCGGAGGCGGCGGGAAGCTCGTTCAGCAGCTCCGCCACGAATTACCCGCTCGTCCAGCTCATGCGGATCGACAGCGGCCAGACGTTCTTCCCGCTCTCGGATCCCGAAGCGAACTGGTCGGACACGACGTTCTCGTCCGAGACCATCGGGACGATTACGCCGATTCCGGCCGGCCATTACGGCATCACCGTGTACACCAACGCCATCCCGAGTCTTCAGAAGATCGTCTACATCGATCTCCCGGAGTGCGACCCCGAACGTCTCGGCGGGCCCATGCCCGGCTGCGACATGTCGATTGGGTCGACAGGATGACGGATCGGTTCGAGAAGGTACCCAGGAGGTCGCAACGCCGAGCGGAGGAGAATTCGATGATTGAGCGTTCAAGGTCGCCGAAGGGGAACGGTTCGCCGCGGGTCACCATGGTCATCGCCCTTTGTCTCGCCCTCACGGCGGGCTTGCCCAGCACGCTGACACAGGCGGGGGCGGACACGCCCGGGCCTCTCGATGCTCCGTCGTTCAGCCCGGTGGGGTCGATGACCTCGGCGCGCTACCACCACACAACGACGGTTCTGCAGAACGGCAAGATCCTGATCGCCGGAGGGGGCCCGAACTATCCACAGTTCGCGCCGTTGAACACGGCCGAGCTCTTCGACCCGGCCGAGGGAACCTTCACGGCGCTCTCGAGCACCATGGCCTCGGCGCGGATATACCACACCGCAACGCTGCTCCCGAACGGCAAGGTCCTGATCGCCGGAGGCTCCACAGGCAGCGGGAACACGGACACGGCGGAGCTGTTCGACCCGGCTTCGGGAACCTTCACTGCGCTCCCGAACACCATGACCCTGGCGCGCCGGGGCCACACGGCCACGCTGCTGCAGAACGGCAAGGTCCTGATCGCCGGAAGCTTCACGGGGGGGCCCACCAAGGCGACCGAGCTGTTCGACCCTGCCTCGGGGACCTTCACGGCCATTGCGCCCATGACCAAGGAGCGCTACCAGCACACGGCCACCCTGCTCCCGAGCGGCAAGGTGCTGTTTGCGGGTAGCAACAGTGCGGGGTCGAACTCGAGCACGGCGGAGCTCTACGACCCGGCCTCGGGTACCTTCACGCCGCTTCCGCCCTTGAACGTGGCGCGGGACCTCCACTCGGCGACGCTTCTGCCTGGGGGCAAAGTCCTCCTGGCTGGAGGCCAGCTTGCGGGGATGAACACGGCCGAGCTGTTCGACCCGGCCTCGGGATCCTTCATGTTGCTTCCGCCCATGACCTCGCCGCGCCAGGGCCACACCGCGACGCTCATGCCGAGTGGCAAGGTCCTGCTCACCGGCGGACAGCCGACGCTTTCCGACCCCACGAACACAGCGGAGCTGTTCGACCCGGCCACGGGTACCTTCATGTCGCTCTTGCCGAGCACCATGACCTCGGCGCGCGCCTACCACAGCGCGACGATGCTCCCGGGCGGCAGGATCCTGCTGGCGGGGGGCGATACGGGGGACCTGACCACGAACACCGCGGAGCTGTTCGCCCCGGCCTCGGGGGGCTTCACGTCGCTCTTGCCGAACACCATGAGCTTGGGACGCACGGGCCACACGGCGACTCTCCTCCCGAACGGCAAGGTCCTGATCGCCGGCGGCGCCACCGGCGACAACGTCACGACCAGCGGGAACACGGACACGGCCGAGCTGTTCGACCCGGCCACGGGGACCTTCACGCCGGTGGCAAGCACCATGTCCTCGAGACGCAATTGGCACACGGCGACGCTGTTGCCGAGCGGCAAGGTCCTGATCGCCGGCGGCTTCGGCTTCGGGTACAGGAACACCGCCGAGCTGTTTGACCCGGACACGGGAACCTTCACGGACGTGCCGGGAACGATGAGCATCGCGCGTAACAACCACACGGCGACGCTGCTGCGCAGCGGCAAGGTCCTGATCACCGGAGGCCGCGGAACCTCCGGGCACACGAACACGGCCGAGCTGTTCGATCCGGTTTCGGGAACCTTCACGTCGCCTTCGGCCATGATCTCAGCGCGCATGGGCCACACGGCGACGCTGCTCCCGAGCGGGAAGGTCCTGATCACCGGAGGTCGTGAAGCGAATGCCGTCTTTGGGGCCCTGCCAATGAGCTCAGCCGAGCTGTTCGACCCGGCCTCGGGCACCTTCGCGGCTCTTCCGCCCATGACCTCGCCGCGCGATAGCCACACGGCGACGCTGCTCCCGAGCGGCCAGGTGCTGATCACCGGGGGCGATACGGGCACGAGGTTCTCGAACGCGGCCGAGCTGTTCGACCCGGCCACGGGGACTTTCACGCTGCTCTCGAACACCATGGTCTCGGAGCGCTACTTCCACAAGGCGACTCTGCTGCCGAACGGGACGGTCCTGATCACCGGAGGCGGCAACCTGCTCCAGGGGAAGATCGGCAACACGGCCGAGCTGTTCGACCCGGCCACAGGGACCTTCACGTCGCTTCCGCCTATGACCGCGGTGCGCTACTTCGACACGGCGACGCTACTCACGAGCGGCAAGGTCCTGATCACCGGCGGCCCAGGCGAGGTCAGCGGGAACTCGAACACGGCGGAGCTGTTCGACACGGGCCTCGGCTTCTCCGACGCACGCCGCCCCGTCCTCTCGACCGTCCCCGATCCGCTCGTCCAGCCGGCCTCGCTCGTCCTGACCGGCACCGGCTTCCGGGGCGATTCGGAGGGTTCGGGAAGCTCGTTCACCAGCTCCGCCACGAATTACCCGCTCGTCCAGCTCATGCGCGTCGACAGCGGGCAGACCTTCTTTCCGCTGTCGGATCCCGAAGCGAACTGGTCGGACACGGAGTTCTCGTCCGAGACCCTCGGCGCGGTGACGCCGCTTCCGGCCGGCCACTACCGCATCACGGTCTACGCGAGCGCGATCCCGAGCATGCAGAGGATCATCTACATCGATCTCCCGGAGTGCGACCCCGATCGCCTAGGCGGTCCCCCGCCCCACTGCGAGAACGGTGAGGATCTGCCGTAGCCGCAACGCCCTCGTGATCGGCTTCGTTTCGCGTCGTGATCTGAGCCCGCGAAGCCCGGGCACGAGCTCGCTGAGTTGCGCGGGTAGGATTTGAACCTACGACCTCTGGGTTATGAGCCCAGCGAGCTACCAGACTGCTCCACCGCGCGACCCAATGCTATCAGCCTCCCGCGCATCTCGTCATCCCGGCGGTCGCCGCGAACGGCCCCGCTCAGGTCATCTCGATCCGCACGGACACATCGACGGCGCGCTTCGTGGCGTCGCAGACGGGGCAGCGGGCCGCCCCGCGCTCGACGACCTGGCGCAGCGTTCCCTCGTCCACGCCGTCGGCGCGAGCCCTGACCCTGATCGTCGTCGACAGCGGGCCGGCGGGCACCGTCTCGTCCATCCCCAGGATGCCGCGGTCGTCCGACTCGCTGTCGACCTCCACCCGGAGGTCGGTGAGCGTCAGCCCCTCGCGCGCCGCCTCCATCCCGATCGTCGTCGCGACGCACGACGCCATCGCGGCCCGGAAGAGCCAGCCCGGCGAGGGCTCCTCGCCGAGGCCGCCGACGGCTCCGGCCATGTCGGTCGTGATCCGCTCGCCGTTCGGCCCCTCGACCTCGACCCGAAGCGCGTCCCCGAGGCTCGCCCGGGCGACCGAGTCCGTGTACCGGGCCTCGTCCGGATGCTCGGACAGGTACCGGACGGCGCCCTCGATCGACCCCCTGATGTCTGCCATGCGTTCTCCCCTCGCGGACTACGCGGCCTGGTCGAGCAGCTCGTTGGCGCGGAGGATCGCCTCGCCCATGGCCTCGATCTCGTCCTGGTAGGTCGCGAGATCGCCCGCGAGGAGCGCCTCCTGGGCCGCATCGTAGTGCGCCTGTGCCTCGCGCAGGAGGGCGCGGACGCCCGGCGGCACCGTGGGGTCCTCGGGTCCCGGGGTCGGCTCGGGGGTCGGCTCGGGCTCCGGGACGGGCTCCTCGTCGAGGCCGAACGCCTCGGTCAGCGCCGTCTCGAGGCTCGTCCCCATCGTCACCGCGTCGCCGCTCACCACGACCACGCGCTTCAGCTCGGGGATGGCCGACCCGGTGGCCGACGACTGCAGGTACAGCGGCTGGACGTACAGGAACGACTGGCCCACCGGGATGACCAGCAGGTCTCCGTGGATCACGCGGGAGCCCAGCTGGTCCCACAGGCTGATCTGCTGGGAGACCTCGGTGTCCTGCGCGATGTAGGCGGCGACGTTCTCGGGGCCCGGCACGTTCCGCTCGAGCGGGAACTCGTAGGTCACCATCCGCCCGTAGTCCTCGGGGTCGGAGATCGCCGCCATCCAGGCCACCATCTGCGGGCGCTCCGCCGGCGTGAACGGGGTGAACAGCAGGAACTGCTCGCCCGCCTCCTCCTCGCCGGGGAGCGTCAGCAGCACGTAGTAGGGGTCGAGCAGCTGCGAGAGCTGGGCCTCGGACTCGGCCGTCGGGTCGATCGGGACCTCGGGGATCGCCCAGAAGTCCTCCTTCGCGTAGAACTGCGAGGGCTCGGTCACGTGGTAGTTCGCGAACTGGCTCGCCTGGACCTTGAACAGGTCCTCGGGGTAGCGGAAGTGCTCGCGCAGCCCGGTCGAGGCGGTCGAGGCCGGCTCGAACAGGTCCGGGAACACCTTCTGCCACGCCTGGATGATGGGGTCCTCCTCGTCGACGACGTAGAACGTCATCGTCCCGTCGTAGGCATCGACCACGACCTTGACGGAGTTCCGGATGTAGTTGACCTGGCCCGGCAGGTTGCTGATCGCGCTCAGGTCGACGCGCTCCGAGTACGGATACTGGTTCGTCGTCGTGTAGGCGTCCCAGACCCAGAGGACCCGGCCGTCGACCATCGCAAGGTAGGGGTCGGAGTCGTACTTGAGGAACGGGGCCACCTTCTGCACGCGGGTCGAGATGTCGTGGTTGATGAGGATGCGGCTGTCGCCGTCGATGAGGCCCGAGATCAGCAGGTTCACGTCGCGGTAGCGCCAGGCGAAGGCGGCACGTCGGAGGAAGCCGCCCATCTCGATCCCCCCCTCGCCCTCGTACTGCGTCCGCGCGAACGCGGCGTCGCCGGTGGGGTAGTCGAGCTCGTCCATGTCGGTCTTCACCATCACGAACGGGACGTGCGTCTCCTCCTGGAAGTAGATGCGGGGCTCGCCGAGCTGGCTCGCGAGCACGCCATCGGGAGGGATGTCGGCGAGCACCAGGTCGGGGATGCCCTCGCGCACGACCTCGTTGGCCCGAGCGGCTGCCACGCCGTACCCGTGCGTGTAGAAGAGGTGCTGGTTCTGCCAGGTCCGGCCGCCGCCGGGGATGCCCTCTTGCGTGATCTCTCTCGGCGCGACCATCACCAGACGCCGCTCCCCCTCCACCTCGTAGCGGTCGACGTCGACGTCGACGAACTCGTAGTAGGGCCTGATGCGCTGGAGCTGGAGGTAGGCGTCGCGCAGGACCGCCGGGTTCCACACGCGGATGTCCTCGATCGTGTCCGAGCTCGACTCGATCTCCTCGGCACTCACCTCGGGCTCCGCCGGGAACGAGCGCATCTCCACGTCCGACAGTCCGTACGCGCGCCTCGTGAACTCGATGTTCTGCTCGATGTACGGCTGCTCGCGCTGCAGCTCCTGGGGCGCGACCCGGAAGCGCTGGACCGCCGCCGGGTACCCGGCCCCGGCGACCATCGAGACCAGCGCCAGGAGCGCGAGCGCAACGGCCGGGAGCGCCCACCCTCGGAACCGGATGTTCACGAGGAACAGCAGCGCGCACACGACCGCGATGAGGACCAGGAGCTTCAACGCCGGGAGCTGCGCGTTCACGTCGGTGTAGGAGGCCCCCGTGACCGTGCCCCGCTCGGACACGAGCAGGTCGAACTGGCCCAGCCGGTAGCCCCAGGCCTTCACCAGGACGATGAGCCCAAGCAGGACCGACAGGTGCGCCTTGACCTGGGCGGTGACCCGCTCGCCGACGGCGCGGAACCGGATGCCGCTCCACAGGTAGTGCGCGCCGGCGGTGACCACCGTGACGACGATCAGCGAGGAGATCAGCCACCCCTGGACGAACTTGAGGAACGGGAGCGAGAGCACGAAGAACGAGATGTCGCGGTGGAAGATGGGGTCCTGCACCCCGAACGAGACGGAGCCCGACACCCGCCACTGCTGGAACGCCTCCCACTGCCCGGCCACGCCGGTCGCGGCGAAGGCGGCGAACAGGAGCGCGACGCCCGGCAGGATCCACTTGGCGTACGGCTCGATCGCGACGCGGTAGCGGTCGACCGCCTCCTCTCCGGGGGAGAACACCGGGTAGCGGGGGCGGATGGCGCGGGCGATCAGGAGGTTCGCGTAAAGGATCGCGAAGAAGATCAACCCGAAGACCACCGCGAGCAGGATGCGCGTCCAGAGAACGGTCCAGAAGACACCGGAGAACCGCACCTCCCGGAACCACAGGACGTCGATGTAGAAGCCGGCGAGCGCGGTCAGGAGGACGAAGGCCGCGGCGAGCGCCAGCAGCACCCACAGGAGCCCGCGGCGGCGCGCGCGCGGCCAGCTCGAGGGGGGCGGTGCCGTATCCAAGACGGCGTCAGCCTACCAGAGGCGTTGCGGCTGGGAGCGCTAGGGGACCAGCGAGGTCACGTCGTCGACGTTGACCACGGATGTGGAGTCGCTCGCCTGCTTCGAGGAGTCGCCGGGCGAGCTGTCGACCGCGGCCGGCGAGCTTCCGCCCAGCCCGTCGTCGAGCGGCTGGTCGGGGGTGCCGGGGCTGACCCCCTCGATGAGGCAATCGATCGGGCCGGCCTCGCAGACGGGGGTCGATCCGCATCCGGGCGCGTTGGGGTTCTTGTCACACCGCGAGCCGCGGGTCTTCGTCCCGCCGGGCGGGGTTCTGCCGTCGCCGGGGTCGCGCGGATCGACGAGCTGCTGGAGGAAGTCGAAGAGGCCGGACCCGAACCCGCCGGTCGAGCGGACGCGGAACAGGTCGACGAGCGAGGCCGCGGCGCCGGCCACGACGCTCACGACCGACTCGGGAAGTGCCCATCTTGCGACGACCACGGTCCAGGAGGCGCCGTCGCCGAGCCAGGTGAGGATGTCGCCGAGGACGCTCGTCGGGTCGCCCTCGAGCGCGAACTGCGAGGCCAGGAAGGAGGCCACCACGACCTGGGCCCACTGGGTGGAGGGCGCCGCGTCGAAGACGCTGCGAAGCTGGAGAGCGGAGATGCCCTCTGGGGCGAGGGCGCGCGACACGTCGGCCGGGTCCCTGGGCATCCGCTGGGCCGCGAGACCCTTCTCCAGGCGGTCGAGGCTCGCGCCGGTCGACAGCGCCTGTCCGAAGATCCGCTGGTCCCACGGGTCGGACGGGTCCACGTCGACCGGCCGGGGCACGGCGTCGATGCGGCCGTTGACGACGGGGACCTGCTGGAACGGGAGGACGGTGCCGTCCCACGAGGAGCCGGGGACCCGCGCCTCTCCCTCGTAGACGCGCACCCGGTACTGGAAGGCGCGGTCGACGCGGAAGGTGCCCTCGCTGCCCTCGACGCCGCTGCCCTCGACGCGCACCTCGCCGAGATCGAGCGTGAGAGCGAGCGGCGTGCTCGCGAGCGCGCTGCCCTGGATCAACTCGGAGATGCCGGGCTCCTGGAGCCGGAGCTGGGAGCCGGGGGCGAGCTCGATGCTCCCTCCACCGGGAAGGTCGAGCCTCGCGTAGCCGCCGGCCGTCCGTACCTGGCTCCCCATCGAGAGGTCGAGGGTGCCGGAGACCGGCTGCCAGGTGTCGCCGTCGGAGATCTCGACGCCGTCGCCCATCGGGACGAGCCGGGCATCGTCCTCGACCGAGCCCTGTCCGCCGCAGGCCCCGGCGACGAGGGCGACCATCCCGGCCGCAACCACGCTTCGCCTCACGTGCTCTCCTCACCTCCACCGGCGGTGGGGAGCGTGAAGGTGAAGCTCGCTCCCTTCCCGGGCTGGCTCTCGGCGGTGATCTTGCCGCCGTGAGCCTCGACGATCCTCTGCACGAAGGCCAATCCCAGCCCCAGTCCTCCGAAGTTGCGGGTGTCCGATGCGTCCACTTGCCGGAAGTCCTCGAAGATGTCGCGCAGATCCTCGGGCGCGATCCCGATTCCCTCGTCCGAAACGGTCAGCCGGAGCATACCTCGTCTTTGTGCATTTGCATAGACCGCAGTTACGGTGATCTGGCCTCCATCGGGGGAGTATTTGACCGCATTGTCCAGAAGTTCGTCCAGCGTCCGGGTGACGAGCTGGACGTCGGCAAGCGCCTTGGGCAGCCGGGGCTCGAGACGGGTCACGAAGCGATGCCGCTCGCTCCGCGCCTTCCAGCGGTCGATCACCTCGCCGACGAGGGGCCGGACGGCCGTCGGCTCCGCGGTGATCGACAGGCGGCCGCCCTCCATGGCCGAGAAGTCGAGGAGCATCGCGACGATCCGCTCGAGGCGGCGCGCCGACTCGAGGATCCCCCTTGCGAACTCCCGGGCGCGCTCGGCGGGAACCTCCTTCTTCTGGAGGATCTCCGAGTACCCGATGATCGGGGTGAGCGGCGTGCGCAGCTCGTGCGAGACGTTCGCCAGGAACTCGGACTTCATGCGCTCGACCTCGTGCTCGCGGCTCATGTCGCGGATCACGTAGACGCGGCCGCTCGTCTGCCCGCCCTCGTCGCGCAGCGGCGACGAGGCGACGGCGACCGGGACGTCCCCGCCCCGCCGCCGCACGACGAAGGCGAGGCCCGCAGGGATGTCGCCCTCGAGGGGGACGGTGCCGCCCTCCTCGTCCCGGAGCCGGATGACCTCACCGATCGTCTTCCCGATCACCCGCCCGCGCTGCTTCCCGAGGATCGTCGCCGCGGCACGGTTGAAGGTCACCACGCGCCCACCCTCGTCCACCGCGATCAGGCCGTCGCTCATCGAGTTGATCACCGTCTCGAGCCGGTTGCGGAGGGAGGCCTGCTGGGTGGCGGCCGCCCGCAGCTCGTCGTTCATCAGCGAGATGGAATCGGTCATCTGGTTGAACGCCGTGGCGAGGTCGCCCACCTCGTCGTGGCCGACCACCGGGGCCTTGGCCTCGAGGTCCCCCGCCTGCACCCGGCGCGTCGCGCGCGTGAGGGCGCGGATGGGGTGGGTGATGCGCTGGGTGAGGAAGAAGACGAGGAGCAGCGCGAGGCCGACGAGGCCGAGCGTGACGAGGAAGATCACCCGGTTGACCTCGCTGGTGGTCTGGCCGAGGATCGTCGCCGGCTCGGCGACGAGCAGGATGCCCACCGGTCCCACGGTCGGCTCCCGGAGCGGCACGAAGGCGCCGAAGCTCCGATCGCCCGCGACGCGGAGCGGTCGCGCCTCCACCTCGGCGCCCGAGTTGAGCGCCTCCCGAACGGCGCCCAGCACCTCGCCCGTCACGACGGGGGCATCGGTCCCATCGTCCTCGCCGAGGCCCACCGCGGCGACGGGCTGGTCGCGCAGGAACCGGAACGCGGCGACGCGGGTTCCCGCGGGGCTGAGGAAGTCGAGGAACTCACCGTCGAAGCGGAACGCGGCGACCACGAACCCGGCGGTCTCGGTGCCGCCGCCCTCGAGCGCACGCTCCACCGGGCGGACGCCGACGGCGACCAGGTCGCCTCCGAGGTCGGTGACGGCGGACCCCGCATCGGCAGCCTGCACGACCGGCGTCCCCACGATCTCGAGCGCGTCGGCCTGGTCGATCCCCGACACCCGAAGGATCTCGAGGTCCTCGTCGAGGGCCAGGAGCACGTCGACGTCGGCGAAGAGCTGCTCGTGGTACACGCGGAAATCGCTCGGGGACGACGTGAGGACGTTGGCGAACTGGCCCAGCACGCGCAGGTTCTCGGTCCTGTCGCCGATCTCCTCCCTCATCCCCTGGGCGATGTCGAGCGCCTGGGCGCTCACGCGGTTGAGCGTGCCCTCGCGGAGGTTGCGTCCGATGATCTGCGTGACCGCGGCGGACACCC
Organism: Actinomycetota bacterium; assembly: GCA_036396755.1. Lineage (GTDB taxonomy): Bacteria > Actinomycetota > UBA4738 > UBA4738 > CALAEC01 > DASWKG01. The sequence continues at coordinate 17,752 of DASWKG010000010.1, read as the reverse complement.
CGAGCACGATCACGAGCAGGAGGCTGACGAATGCGGCGATCATCCTGAACTGGAGGCTCCTGCGAGTCGTCGCGAGGACGAACACCGCCACCAGCGCGAACCCAGCCGTCCGGACCAGGTGGTACCCGTCGAGCGCCCATGCCACGTCGTCGCGGAGGGCGAGGAGCCCCTCCGCGGCGGCGAGCACGAGGAGCCCGCCGCCGAGCAGGAGGTGGCGGCCGTCGCGCCGGCGCAGCACGGTGGTGACGGCGGCGAGCGCCGCGGCGATCGCCGGGGGGATGACCCGGCCGGGGAAGGCGAGGAAGGCGTGGCTCGCCCGGGTCCCGGGCCGGCCGATCAGGCCGGTCAGCGCGATCGCGCCGAAGCCCGCGGTCCGAAGGAGCAGGGGCCAGTCCCCCGCCTCGCCCTGGAAGCCCGCGCCGTGCACGGCCTCCGCCGCCGCCAGCGCGAGGAAGCCCAGGGGCGCGAGGAGCCGGAAGACCCGCTGCTCGGAGGAGTCGCCCAGCACGACGAAGGCCGCCCCGAACGCAACGGTGAGTGCGAAGAGGTGGGCGGTGAAGTGCAGGGAGTCGGCCAGTGCCCCGGTCATGCCCGTTGCTCGGGAGTATACGCCGGGCTCATTCGGCCGGGTTCGCCTCGGTTGTCAGCACCCGTACCGCTTCGGACAGGTTCGCCACGGCCACGATCTCGATCTCGGCGCCCACCGACCGGGCGGCGGCGAGGTTCTCGGTCGGCACGAGGAAGAGCGCCGCGTCGTTCCGCTCCGCGCCCCGCACCTTCTCCTCCACCCCGCCGATGGGAAGCACCTCTCCGGAGAGGCTGATCGCGCCCGTGCCGGCGACGCGCCGCCCCGCGGCGAGGTCCCGCTCGCTCAGCAGGTCGAAGAGGCCCAGCGCCCACATCAGCCCGGCCGAGGGCCCGCCGATCTCGCCGCTCTCGATGACGATGTCGAACGGGAAGTTCTCCACGAGGACCACGCCGAGCACCGGGTCGGGCTCACCGTCGTCGCCCTCCTCGACCTGCGGCAGAAGGACCACCCGCCGCTCCTCCCCGGCCGCCTCGACCACGAGCGCGATCTTCCGCGTCCCCCCCGTCCGGTCGATCGCGCGGGCGATCGCATCGACGTCCGGCACCGCGCGGCCGTCGGCCGAGACGATGAGGTCGCCGGGGAACAGGCGGCCGTCCGCCGCGGAGCCCTCCACGACGTCCTGCACCAGCGCGCCGTCGCCGTGCTCGCGGGGGTAGTCGGTGAGCCGCTCGAGCACGGCGACCGAGGCCGCGATCTTGCTCTCGTCCATCTGGGAGCGCGTGACGGCGTCGTATTCCTCCTCGGACTGGCCCGGGGGGAAGAGCTCCTCCTCGGGAACGACCTCCACCGCCGGATCGAGCCAGCCTCGGATCGCGGAGATCGGGTCGACGTGCCGGTAGCTGACCGTGGTGAGGTAGAGATGGCCGTGGGGCTCGGTCGTCTCCGCGCCCGTCACCCGGATCAGGGGGAACACGTCGCGGGCCGGGCCGGGGAAGAGCGCGACCAGAGGAAGCTGGACGACGGACAGGCTGACCAGGAACGCCCCGGCGGGAGCGAGCGCGAGCGCACGTCGCCAGTCCATCGGCCGAATCCTACGACCCGCGGAGCGGAGGCGGGTCTACACTCGGATCGATGCTGGCCGTCATCGTCGCGGGGGCGACCCTGGTCGCGGCGGTCGTCCTGGTCGCCGCTCGCCGCAAGGCCTCCGAGCCCGAGGCGGAGGCGCTCGACCTGGGCATGGCCGAGGCGCCCGAAGGGGTCGCCGGCGCCGGGAAGCGGCCCGGGTTCGTGTTCGGGCGGAGCCACGCCCGCCAGGCGGTCCACTGGACGGCGCTCATTCGGATCGGCCTCATCGTGACCCTCGTCGCGAGCGCCCTCGCGGCCGCCCTCTACTACCTCGGCCTCCTGGTCAAGGTCCAGCTCGATCGCGTGCTCGGGTCCTAAGCCTCCGGCGGCGCGAGCTCGGGGGTGAGGTCTCGGAGCTCCCCCACGAGCGACTCCGACACGAGGTTGTCGTCGCGCAGGCGTCCCTCGACGTTGTGCTCGCCGGCGAACCCGGCGAGCGCGGCCCGCGTGGGATCGTCGAATCGCCCGCTCCTGGGGCCGTCGTAGCGGCCGAGCGCGGCGAGCCGGAGCTGGAGGTCAAGGACGACCTCGTGGGTGGCTTCCACCAGGGCATCGGTCCGGACCAGGATCTGGTGGTCGTAGACACCGAAGACGCGCGCGAGCTCGCGCGGCGCGTCGGGATGGTCGTCGACGCGCAGGTCGACGTAGCGGTCGTTGGCGCCGCCGTAGCCGCCGCGGGCGCGGGCCACCAGCAGGGCGGCCGACTGCCTCCCCCGCCGGTCGCCGCCGGCCTCGTCGCCGGCGAGGAGCGCCGCCAGGAGCCGGTCGACGAGCTCACCGGACGTCTCCCGGAACGCATCGGCCATGGCCGCGACCACGTGCACGCCGGCCAGGATGTTCCCCTGGCACGTGAAGCCCTCGCCGGTGACCCCTCCGGCCCACTCCATGCAGCCGTCGCCGGTGAACGACGCCGCCCGGCCGTCGCGGTCGACCATCCCCACCTGCCGCTGCGCGCGCCCCTCGTCGGCCTCGAGCACCCGCTCGAGCGCCTTCTCGGCCGTGAGCCCCTTGCCCATCAGCTCGAGGCCCTCGGGGCCGAACGAGGTGTTCGCGTGACTCTGCGTGGCCACCGCTCCCTCGCCGGCGCGGGCCCACGGCACCACCGCGCCGACCGCCGGGAACTTCGACGCGACGGCGACGCCCCAGTCGCCCCCGGCCGGGTCGGCGGCGGCGATCGAGAAGGTCAGCGGTTCCTCCAGGGCTGCTCCGCGAAGAGGCCGGGCGCGTCGGGCGCGAGGCCGAGGCACCGTCCCGCGCCCAGGACGACCGTCTCGAGCGGCTCGTCGGTCAGGTGCACCGGCACCTCGCACTCCTCGGAGATCCGCATGTCGAGCCCGCGGAGGAGCGCGCCGCCGCCGGTGAGGAACATGCCCCGCTCGAGCACGTCGTGGCCGAGGTCGGGCTGGCTGCCGGCGAGGCAGTCGCGCGTCGCGCCGACGATCGCGTTCACCGACACCGAGATGGCCTCGCGGATCTCCTCCTGTCGCAGCTCGATGTTCCGCGGCATCCCGGTCGTGATCTCGCGCCCGCGCACCTTCGCGGTGAGCGCCTCGGGCGCGGGGTACGCGGACCCGATCGCCATCTTGATCTGCTCCGCCGTTCGCTCGCCGACCGCGAGGTTGTACTGCGCGCGCAGGTAGCGCTGGATGTCGTCGTCGAGGTCGAACCCGCCCACGCGGATCGCGCGCTGCTCGACGATGCCGCCCATCGACACCATGGCGACCTCGCTGGTGCCGCCGCCGATGTCGACGATGAGGTTCCCGAGCGGCTCGTGGATCGGAAGGCCCGCGCCGATCGCCGCCGCCATCGGCTCCTCGATCAGCGACACCGAGCGCCCGCCGGCGGCGAGCGTCGCCTCCTCGGCGGCGCGCCGCTCCACCTCGGTGATCGCCGAGGGCACGCACAGCAAGACCCGAGGCTTCGCGAACCTGGTCGCACCGGCCGCCCTGAGCACGAACCGGAGCATCTGCTCGGTCAGGTCGTAGTCGGTGATCGCGCCCCGGCGCATCGGCCGCACCGCGGTGATGCTCGCCGGGGTGCGCCCGATCATCTCCCAGGCCTCGTTCCCGATCGCCAGCACCTGCCCGCCGTGGCCGCTCACGGCCACCACGGTCGGCTGGTTCAGGATGATGCCCCTGCCCGGGACGTAGACCAGCGTGTTCGCGGTGCCGAGATCGATGGCAACCTCGCCCCCGCGCATGGCCCGGTCATTGTACGCGCGAACCTCCCCCCCGCCGTTCACCGTTCTGTTGACACTCATCCTCGCGAGGCGAGGCCCAGTGTCAACGGAACGGGGGGGCCGCACCCGCATGGCCGGCGAAGCATATCGGAGCCTCGCGGCTAGAATGGGGCCCGTGGACCCCGACGAGCCCGACGAGCTCTCGTCCGACATCCTGCGCGACGTTCCCCTCTTCCGGGAGCTCCAGCGCGTGCTCTTCTCGGGCTCGGGCCCCATCAACTGGGAGCTCGCCCGGCAGGTGGGCATCGCCTCCGCGGTCGGCGACCGGCCCGACCCCGAGCCCTCCGAGGAGGACCGCGCCGGCCTCGAGGCCACGGTTCGCGCCGCCGAGCTCGCGGTGGCGGACCTCACGGGGCTCGAGCCCCCGGCCGAGGTCGCGCACGTCGAGGCGATCCGCCGCACTCGATGGGTCGACGCGAACACCCACGGCCTGCGGCCGCTCTTCGAGCCCGCCGCCGAGCGCCTCGCCACCGCGATGTCCGACGCCTCCCGCGACGAGCTGCCGCTCGCCGGCGAGGAGGGCCCGGGCCTCGAGGGCCTCGCCGGGATGCAGGCGCTCCTGGGACGCGTGTCGCCGCTGATCGTGGGCACCCAGCTGGGCGTTGCGCTCGGGCACCTCGGGCGGCGGGTGCTCGGCCAGTACGAGATCCCGGTCCCGCGCGCCGGGCAGGAGGCGCTCCAGTTCGTCCTGCCGAACATCGAGGCGCTCGAGGCCGAATGGGACCTGCCGCCACAGGAGTTCCGCGCGTGGGTCGCCCTGCATGAGGTGACCCATGCCTTCCAGCTCGGGCGGGCGTGGGTGCACGACCACGTGCTCGCGCAGGTGCGGGAGCTGGCTCGCGGGCTCTCGTTCGACCTGTCCGGCATCGAGGAGCGGCTCGCGGGGTTCGACCTCGCCGACCCGGAGGGCCTGCAGGAGGCGCTCGGCGATCCGGCCGCGCTCCTGGGCCAGACCCTGAGCGACGAGCAGCAGCTGATCGTCCGCCGCATCCAGGCGCTCGTCGCGGTGGCCGAGGGTCACGCGGATCACGTGATGGAGGCCCTGGGCCGGAGGATGCTCGGGCAGTACGCGCGCATCGACGAGGCGATGCGGCGGCGGCGCGAGGGGCGCGGCGAGGAGGACCGGCTGGTCGAGCGGATGCTCGGGGTCGAGCTGCAGCCCGAGCACGAGCGGCTGGGGAGGGAGTTCTGCGACCGCGTGGCCGAGGCCACCGACGAGCGGACGCTCGCGCGCATGTGGGAGTCGGCCGACCAGCTCCCGTCGATGCCCGAGCTCGAGGAGCCCACGCTGTGGCTCGCCCGCACGGTCTGACATCCGCTATGCTCCGCCGCGTGCCCAGGGCCGAGCTCGTCTACGCGAACGTCCTCGACCTGCGCGTCTACGGCGCGGAGGGCCCGGGCGGCTCGCCCGTGGTCTACGGCTTCGGCGTCCCCAGCCGGCCGCTCCCCTTCGTCGTGATCCGCCACTGGAAGGCGCCGCAGGGCGTGGTCACCGAGCACTTCGAGCTGATCGCGCCGTCGGGGCGGGTCACCTACCGGAGCCCGCTGCGGCCGCGGCGGATGCCCGGTCAGATGGACCTGCTCGAGCTGATCGACCGGCCCGAGGATGCCGTGTTCGAGGAGGTGGGGCTCCACGTCGCGTCGTTCCTCGTCGACGAGGAGGTGCAGGGACAGATCGAGTTCCAGATGGTGCTCCAGCTCCCCCCCACGAAGCTTCCGAAGGAATACGAGGACGCGTTCCGAAAGACCGACGTCATCTGGGCCGGCGTCGAGCAGGACGGCCGCGACGTGGCCGTGCCGGTGTGGTTCGCCTACAAGGACGGGCGCGTCTATCTGCTCCACTCGAACGACGCGGCCGCGGGCGAGCAGCGCGTCCCCGGCGCGCCCGACGCGACCGACCTCGTCGTCGTCACCCGCCACAAGTACCGCGACACGCGATCGAACCGCTTCCATGCGACCAGCCGCGTGATCGAGCCCGACGACCCGCAGTTCCCCGGGCTGGCAGCGATCCTCGCCGACCGCCGCCGCGACCGCCACGGGCCGCCACAGGAGGCCATCATGAAGTGGCGGAAGAGCTGCGTGATCCTCGAGCTGACCCCGACGATCACCGTCTGAGCGACGGTCCCGCGCGCGACCGTCATCTGCCGCGACCGAGGAACCCGACCCGCTCGTAGACGGTGGCGAGCGTCTTGCTCGCCTCGCGCTGGGCCTTGTCGGCTCCGATCTCGAGGAGGCGCGCCACCTCGGCGGGGTCGGACGAGAGCTCGCGGTAGCGCTCCTGGAGCGGGCGGAGGAACTCGATCACCGCGTCGGCGAGGTCGGTCTTGAAGTCGCCGTAGCCCTTTCCCTCGTACTCCTTCTCGAGGTCGGGGATGGGACGGCCGGTCGCGACCGACATGATCGTCAGGAGGTTGGTGATCGCCGGCTTCTCCTCACCGGCCACGATGTCGCGGCCCGAGTCGGTCACCGCGGAGCGGAACTTCTTGCGGATCGCATCGGGCTCCTCGGTGACCCGCACGGTGCCCTGCGGCGACTCGCTCGACTTCGACATCTTCGAGGTGGGGTCCTGCAGGTCCATGACCTTCGCGCCGACCTTCGGGATCGCGGGCGCGGGCAGGACGAACGTCTCGCCGTAGCGAGAGTTGAAGCGCTGGGCGAGGTCGCGGGTGAGCTCGAGATGCTGGCGCTGGTCCTCGCCCACCGGCACGCGGTCGGCCTGGTAGATGAGGATGTCGGCGGCCTGCAGCACGGGGTAGGTGAACAGGCCCACCGACACCCCGGCCTCCTGCTGCTTCGCCGACTTGTCCTTGAACTGGGTCATCCGCCGGAGCTCGCCCATCGACGCGACGCACTCCATGACCCACGCGAGCTCGGCGTGCTCGTGGACGTGCGACTGCGCGAAGAGGGTCGCCTTCTCCGGGTCGATGCCGGATGCGAGCAGGATGGCCGCGAGATCGACCGTCTTGTCGCGGAGCGTCGTCGGGTCCTGCGGCACGGTGATCGCGTGGAGGTCGACGATCACGAAGAAGCAGTCGAACTCGTCCTGATCGGCCACCCACTGCCGGATCGCCCCGATGTAGTTGCCGAGGTGGACCTCGCCGGTCGGCTGGATCCCCGAGAGCACGCGCATCACGCCATGCTACCGGGTCGGTCAGTGCTTCTTGAGGTAGGGCTTGCCGTCGGCGGCGGGGGGGCGGGCTCGGCCGACGACGCCGGCCACGACCAGGATCGTGGCGAGGTAGGGCGCCATCAAGAGGAACTCCGAGGGGATGCCCACGTCGAGGATCGCGAGGCGCGTCTGGAGCGAGTCGGCGAACCCGAAGATGAGCGCGGCCCCGAACGCGCCGATGGGCGACCACCGCCCGAAGATCATCGCCGCGAGCGCGATGAACCCGCGGCCGGCGGTCATCCCCTCGTCGAAGCGCCCCACCGAGCCGAGCGTGAAGAACGCGCCGCCGATGCCGGCCATCATCCCGCCGAGGATCACGCTGCGGTACCGCTGGAACAGCACCTTGATGCCCACGGTGTCGGCCGCGAGGGGATGCTCCCCCACCGCGCGGACGCGCAGCCCCCACTTCGTCTTGAACAGCGCCACGTGCAGGAGGATCACGAGCACGAACATCAGGTAGACGAACAGGTTGTTGCGGAACAGGACGGGGCCGATCACGGGGATCTCCGACAGGCCCGGGATCTCGACGACCTGGAACCGGCCCGGGCTGTTGAGGTTCTGGTACTCCTGCAGGACGCGCGCCGACAGGAACGCCGTCAGCCCCGCGGCGAAGATGTTGATCACCGTCCCGCCGACGATCTGGTCCACGACGTAGCGGATCGAGAGCACGGCGAGGAGCCAGCCCATCAGCCCTCCGACCGCGATGCCGCCGATGAGGCCGACGATCAGGCTCCCGGAGGCGCTGGCGACGATCGCGCCGGTGAAGGCCGCCATGAGGAACATGCCCTCGATCGCGATGTTGATCACGCCGGATCGCTCGCACAGGACGCCCGACATCGCTCCGAAGGTGAGCGGCACCGCGCGGAGCAGGGTGCTGTTCAGCATCGCGGTGAGGTTGAGGGAGGCGCCGCGAGCCGCGTAGGTGAGGAAGGCGAGCACGAAGATCCCGACGACGATGCCCAGCACCACGTAGGTCTTGCCGCCGAACCCCCGCACCAGCTGGACGCCGCCGAGGAACGCCATGAGGCCCGCCATCGCGTACACGCTCGCCTGCACGGGGAGGGACGCGTCGGGCGCGTTCTCGCCGAGCCCGAAGGTCGCGCTCTCACCGCCCGGGGCGCGCGCGCCGAACCACCACGCCGCGAACGCGGCGAACGCGAGGAAGACGATGCCGAGGACGCGCGCGCGCGTCACCGAGATGCGGGCCGCGGTCACGCGCCCCACCCCTTCGTGAACGCCTCGGCGCCGAGCTCCCGCGGCGCGCGGATCCGCCAGATGGTCCGGACGAGGGCCGGGGCGGCGATGAACACGATGATGAGCGCCTGGATCACGACGATGATGTCCACCGGCGTCGAGGTGGCGGCCTGCATCGCGGTTGACCCCGCCTGCAGCATCCCGAACAGGAACGACGCGCCGACCACCCCCAAGGGATGCGCCTTGCCGAGCAGCGCCAGCGCGATCGCCGTGAAGCCGATGCCGCTCGCGAACCCCCCGGAGAGGTACTTCTGCAGGCCCAGCAGCTGGCTGGCGCCGCCGAGCCCCCCGAGCCCGCCGGCGAGCGCCATCGCCAGCACGTAGGTCGCGCCGACGCCGATGCCGGCGTACCGCGCGGCGGCGGGGTTCGAACCGACCGCGCGGAACTCGAAGCCCTTCGTCGTGCGGAACAGCAGCCACCAGACGCCGTACGCGGCGGCGAGAGCCAGGAGGATGCCGAGGTGGACCCGCAGGCTCGACCCGGGGATCCCCGGCAGCTCGGCCGAGGGCTCGACGACCTTGCTGATGGGATCGGGCCGGTCGGGGCGCTGGAACGGCTGGCGCAGGAGCAGGTAGTCGAGGAGCCGCAGGGCGATGAAGTTCATCATGATCGTGGTGATGACCTCGTGGGCGCCCGTCCGCGCCTTGAGGATGCCGGGGATCATCCCCCAGATCGCGCCCCCGACGAACCCGGCGACGATCGCGAGCGGCAGGTGCACGTAGATCGGAAGGCCGGTGATCGAGAAGCCGACGAACGCAGCGGTGATCGCGCCGGCGTTCATCTGGCCCTCCGCCCCGATGTTGAAGAGGCCCGCGCGGAACCCGAGCGCGACCGCGAGCCCGGTGAAGATGAACGGCGTCGCCGCGACGATCGTCTCCGAGAGCGGCCGGAAGGCCGCCTCGATCTGCGCCACCTCGCCCGAGCGGAAGGCGTCGAAGATCTTGAGCGGGCTGCCGAGCGAGCCCGTGAAGAGCGCACGGTAGGCGTCGGCGACCACGCGGCCGGAGCGTTGGAGCGCCTCCATGGGGTCGGAGAAGAACCGGCCCCACGCGTCGAGGACCTCGGGGTCGGAGAAGATGATGATGAGCGCGCCGATCGCGAGCGCCGTGACGAACGCGAGCAGGGGCACGAGCAGTGAGCGCCACGGCCCGCCGCGCTCGGGCCGGGGGACGAACGAGGTCTCCGGCGTCTTCGTCCCCGGATCGGCGCTCACGGCGTCTCGTCTCCTTGGCCCGCGCCGGCCATCAGGAGGCCAACCTCCTCGCGGGTCGTCGCCGTCGGGTCGACCGACGCCACCACGCGCCCCCGGTACAGCACCAGCACCCGGTCGCTGAGCGAGAGCACCTCGTCGAGCTCGGTCGAGACCAGCAGGACGCCGGTGCCGCCGTCGCGCTCCTCGACGATCTGCTCGTGGATGTAGCCGGCGGATCCGACGTCGAGGCCGCGCGTTGGCTGGGAGGCGACGAGCAGCTTGATGGGTCGAGACAGCTCCCGGGCGACGATGACCTTCTGCTGGTTCCCACCCGACAGCGTGGAGACGGCCACTTCGACCGACGGCGTGCGGATGTCGAACTGCTCGACGCGGTCCTTCGCGGCTCGGTCGACCGCGTCCTCGTCGCGAACGATCCAACGGGCGAACGGCGGCTGATAGTACTGGTCGAGCACGAGGTTGTCGGCCACCGAGAAGTCGGCCACCAGCCCGTCGCCGATGCGATCCTCCGGCACGTGCCCGACGCCGGCCAGGAAGACGGCGCGCGGCTTCGCGGCGGTCCGGTCCTTCCCATCGATCAACACCCGGCCGCTCGCAACGGGCCGCAGGCCGGTCACCGCCTCGACGAGCTCGGTCTGCCCGTTGCCCTGGACGCCGGCCAGGCCGAGGATCTCGCCGGCGCGAACCTCGAACGAGACGCCGTCCACCGCGACCTGGCCGCGGTCGTCGGTCACGCGGACGTCCTCGAGCTGGAGGACCGGTCCCGCGGGCTGGGCCGGGCCCTTCTCCACCTCGAGCCGAACGTCGTGGCCGACCATCATCGCCGCGAGACTCTTCTCGGTCGCCTTCTTCGGCGTGGCCGACCCGACGACCGTCCCGCGCCGCAGGACCGTGATGCGATCTGCGACGGCCAGCACCTCCCGGAGCTTGTGCGTGATGAAGATGATCGACTTCCCCGACTCGCGCAGCGAGCGCATGACCCCGAAGAGCTCCTCGGTCTCCTGGGGCGTGAGGACGGCGGTGGGCTCGTCGAGGATGAGCAGCTCCGCGTCGCGGTAGAGCGCCTTCACGATCTCGACGCGCTGCTGCGCGCCGACGGAGAGGTCCTCCACGAGCGCGTCCGGGTCGACGGCGAGGCCGTAGCGGTTCGAGATCTCGCGCACGCGGCGCTCGGCTGCCTTGATGTCGAGCAGGCCGAGCGCCCGGGACTCCTCCTGGCCCAGCATCACGTTCTCGGTGACCGTGAAGACGGGGATGAGCATGAAGTGCTGGTGGACCATCCCGATCCCGGCGGCGATCGCGTCGCCGGGCGAGGAGAAGGAGACGGGGCCCTCGTCGATCCTGATCTCGCCCTCGTCGGCCGAGTACAGCCCGTAGAGGACGTTCATCAGCGTCGTCTTGCCGGCGCCGTTCTCCCCGAGGAGCGCGAGGATCTCGCCCTCGCCCACCTCGAGGTCGATGTGGTCGTTCGCGACGACGCCGGGGAAGCGCTTGCTGATTCCGGACAGCTCGAGCTTCACGTGATCATCCCCGTCTGATGAGAGAGGGGGGCTCCCGCGCGTCCGGGGCCCCCCTCGCTCATGGTCGTCGTTCTCGCTACAGGTAGTCGACGCCCTTCGTCGAGATCAAGCCGTCGATGATGCCCGCCCGGATCTCCTCGAGCTCGGCGAGCGTGTCGGCGGAGATGTCGGCCTCGTAGTCGTGGAACGGAGCGAGGCCCACGCCCTCGTTCTCGAGCGTCCCGACGTAGAGCCCACCCGCGAACGTGCCGTCCACGACCTGCGCGATGGAGTCGTACACGGCAACGTCGATGTTCTTGGCGACGCTCGTCAGGACGACCGGGCAATACTCCTCGGCGCTCACGCACCAGTCGGTGTCGACGCCGACCATCACGTCGTCCTCGGGGGAGTCCTGGATCGCGGCTCCCGTCCCGAGGCCCACCGGGCCTGCGACGGGCATGACCACGTCGGCGCCCTCGGCGATGAGGTCCTCGGTGACGCGCCGGCCGTTGTCCTGGTTCTCGAAGTCGCCGGTGAACAGGCCGTCGGCGGCCTCCGGGTCCCAGCCGAGCACCTGGACGTCGGTCCCCTTCTGCTCGTTGTGGTACATCGCGCCGGCGAAGAACCCGTCCATGAAGTCGGTGACCGGGCCGCCGATGTTGATGCCGCCGAAGGTCCCCATGGTCCCCGTCTTCGTGTACGAGGCGGCCGCGTACCCGGCCATGAACGCCGCCTGGTCGGTGGAGAACACGAGCCCGAGCACGTTGTCGAGCGCCGGGTCGTAGGCGAAGTCGATGATCGCGAACTTCTGTTCGGGGTTCGCCTCGGCCGCGGCCTGGGTAGCGTCGCCGAGCAGGAAGCCGACGGTGATGATGATGTCGCAGCCACGGTCGATGAAGGCCTGGATGTTGGGCTCGTAGTCGGCCTGGGTCTGCGACTCGAGGAAGTCGATCTCGACCCCGAGCTCGGCCTGCGCGCTCTCCATGCCCGCGTAGGCGGTCTGATTGAACGACTTGTCGTCGATGCCGCCGGTGTCGGTTACCTGGCACGCGAGCATGCCGCTGCCGGGCAGCGCATCGCTCGGAGTCGTGCCTCCTCCCCCCGGCTCCTCGTCACCGCCGCATGCCGCGGCGATCAGCGCGAAGACGGTGAGCATGGCGAAGAACGAAACCTTCCCCCTCATGGATCCCCCCTCCTACTTGGATACCCCCAGCGGGATTGTACTCAAGCGTCCCTGAGAAGGACAGAAGGAACGGCCCGAATCCGGCGGGACCTCCGGCCCCGGTAGGATGCAAGCCATGTCGCTTACCGTCGTGGAGCATCCACTCGCGCGTCACCTGCTGACGAGCCTTCGCGATCGCGGCACGCCGCCCCCGGTCTTCCGCACGGTGACGAAGCGCCTCACGACGACGCTCGTCCTCGAGGCGACGCGCGGGCTCCCGGTAGCGACGCACCCGGTCCCGACGCCGCTGGAGGAGGCCGAGGGTCACTCGCTCCGAGACGACCTGGTGGCCATCCCGATCCTGCGCGCCGGCCTCGGCATGCTCGAGGCCGTCACCGACCTGTTCCCGGGCGTGTCGGTCGGCTACATCGGCCTGGAGCGGGACGAGCGCACGCTCGAGCCCACCTCCTACTACGAGAAGCTGCCGCCGATGGAGGGCCGGTTCGCACTGCTGCTCGATCCGATGCTGGCGACCGGCGGCTCCGCCGCGCGGGCGTGCGCGGCGATCCTCGCGCGGCGACCGGCATCGCTGACGATGGTCTGTGTGGTCGCGGCGCCCGAAGGGGTGAAGGCGCTGAACGAGGCGCATCCCGACGTCGAGGTCTACGCCGCGGCGCTCGACCGGCAGCTGAACGACCGCGGCTACATCCTGCCCGGGCTCGGGGACTTCGGCGACCGGCTGTACGGCACCGAGCCGGCGGGGTGAGACGGCCCGGCTACCCGAGCGTCGGGGGGTTCTCGAGCGCCATCAGGTAGCCGCGCGCTCGCTCGGTGAGCGGGTAGCGCTCGACGAGCTCCCAGAACCTCGCGGAGTGGCTCGCCTCCTCGAGGTGGGCCAGCTCGTGCATCACCACGTAGTCGCGGACCCAGTCGGGGAGCCGCGCCACGCGATCCGAGATGCGGATCGTGCGGTCCTCGGGGGTGCACGAGCCGAGCAGCGAGGCCTGGTTCGTGACGTAGCGGATCGACTCCCACCGGAGCCGCCCGCCGAAGTGGCGCTCGTTGAGGCGGTGCGCGCTCGCCTCGAGCGAGCGGCCCGCGTTGAGGCGTCGGGTCTCCCCGCGTTTGGTGAGCCGGGCGACCATCCGCTCGACCCACTCACGCTCCTCGGCGGCGCTGAGGCTCGCGGGCACGTACACGAGGATGCGGCCGCCGCGCTCCTCGGCCGAGATCGTCTTGCGGCGGCGGGCGCTCCGGACGACCTCGACCGGCGCCGGGCCCGGAGACGCCGAGGGCCCGGGGGAGCGACCCTCCGGGCCCTCGAGCGGATGAGCTGGGCTCAGTAGTCCACGTCCATCTCGGCCGCGACGGCCGGGAGGGTGCTGAACACGCCCTGCATCTGCATGAGCTTCATGAGGTCGCCGGAGACCTTGATCTTGCCGCCCATGTAGGCGGCGGTCCCGCTGAGCTCGTTCTTCGCGAGCGCGACGGCCGTGTCGTAGTCCTGGGTGATCGTCGCCTCGGCGCTGTCGGACTCGCCGAGCGCGACCTCGCCCTGCCCGTTCTCGAGCTTGAAGTAGTACTTGACCTCGCCCTCGGGGGTGTTGATGACCTGCTGCAGCGTGGTCGTCTGGGTGCCGGCGGCCTGCTTGAAGGCATCGTTCTCGTTGAGCCGCTTGGTGACCTCGTTCGCCCACTCGTCGGACAGGAACTTCATGCCCACGTTGACCTCCTTCGTTCGGACGGAAGGAGTATAGGCCGGAGGGCTGACCGTGGGTCAATCCGGGGAGGCGGACGGCTCGGAGGCGGCGGCGCGGGCGGCGCGGCGGTTCCGGCGCTCCCTGCGGGCGAGGAACGCCCGGTGGAACTCGCGGACGTCGTCGAGCGCCCAGACGCGGCCGCCGGCGAGCGACTCGAGGGGCTCGGGGAACGAGCCTCGGTCGACGTAGGTGATCACGCGGCGGCGGTCCCACCCGAGGAGCGAGGCCGCCTCGGCCACCCCCAGGAGCTTCGGCCGGAGCTCGAGGATCAGCGCGCGGCCGGGGAGGGCGCGCCGGAGCTGCCCGACGCACGCGTCCAGGGTGGGGGCGCCGAGCTCGCCGTCGTCCAGGGTCGCGTGCCAGGAGCCGTCCGAGCTCTGGCTCGCGAGGACCCGGGCCTCGTCCCGAAGCATGACACCATCATACGGCGAGGAACCCGCCGGACCGCTCAGCCTCGGCGGCGGAGCTTCCAGATCTGCTCGGCGGGCCAGCGGTGGGCCCACTCGGCGCTCACCAGGTCGTAGGTGGAGGTGGCGCCCTCGGGCGCGCGAAGCTCGATCAGGTCCTCCACCTCGAAGCCGGCAGCGCGGGCCAGACGGATCCACTCGCCGTAGGGCAGCTGGTACTCGAAGTATCCGTCGGGCACCGGCTGGGGGCCGAGCTCGAAGTAGTCGGCGCGGAGGCGATCGCTGAGGACGTCGGCGTCCCAGTCCCAGGCGACCCAGAGCCACGGGGTCGGCATGCAGAAGGAGAGGAGCCCGCCCGGGCGGAGCACGCGGGCGGCCTCGGGGATCGTCTCGCGCGGGTCGGCGAACGACATCGCGCCGTGGTCGCAGAAGACGAGGTCGAAGCTCGCGTCGCGGAACGGGAGCCGCTGGGCCGGGGCCTGCACGAGTGGAACGCTCACCCCCGCCTCGGCCATGCCCGTTCGCGCGTGGGCGAGCTGTCCGTCGGAGAGGTCCATGCCGGTCACCCTCGCGCCGTCCTCGGCCAGCGCGATCGACCACTGCGCCGCGCCGCAGCCCAGCTCGAGCACGTCCTTGCCGGCGACGGGGCCGAGCGCCCGCACCTCGGACTCGGGGATCCGCCACACCCCCCAGGCCCGGGCGGTGCGCGTGAGCGACACGCCGTGCAGCTTCTGGTACTCGGCGCTCTCGCGGTTCCAGTAGCCGCGGTTGGACGAGACGGGGTCCTTCATGCGCGGACTCTCGCAGAGCAGGAGCCGTTGCGCCACTCGAACGTGTGTTCTATCCTGCCGGGATGCGGTGGGACAACCTCCGACTCGACGTCGTCGGCCAGGACGACCGGCTCACCACCCCCCTCTTCGAGCAGGGCGCGGTCGTCCGCACCTTCGACACCCCCGAGTTCCGAGGCGTCACCTTCTACGAGATCCAGTCGAAGTCGATCATCAACCGAGTCCCGGAGGCTTCGCGGGTGCCGTTCCGGTGGACGATCAACCCGTACCGGGGGTGCCAGCATGCTTGCTTCTACTGCTTCGCTCGCAACACGCACACGTACCTCGACCTCGACTTCGGAAACGACTTCGACAATAAGGTGGTCGTGAAGGTCAACGCTCCGACGCTTCTGCGGAAGGAGCTGTCCGCGAAGAGGTGGAGCGGGGAGCACATCGCGATGGGGACGAACGTCGATCCCTATCAGCGGGCCGAGGGGAAGTACCGGCTGATGCGCGCGATCCTCGAGGCGCTGCGGGACTTCGCCAATCCGTTCTCGATCCTGACGAAGGGCACGCTGATCCTTCGCGACCTCGACCTCCTGAAGGAGTGCGCGTCCGTGACCGACGCGGGGACGAACGTCTCCGTCGGCTCGGTCGACCCCGCGCTGTGGCGGGCGGTGGAGCCGGGGACGCCGAACCCGCGGCGGCGGCTCGACGTCTGTCGGCGGCTCAACGATGCCGGCATCCCGTGCGGAGTGCTGATGGCGCCGATCCTTCCGTTCCTCTCCGACACCGACGAGGCCCTCGAGGAGACGGTTCGCGCGATCGCCGAGGCGGGGGCAACCCACATCGCCCCGATCGTGCTCCACCTCCGAACCGGCGCACGCGAATGGTACCTGCAGTGGCTCGGCGAGCATCACCCCGAGCTCGTCCCTCGCTACGAGGAGCTCTACGGGAAGCGCGCGTACGCGCCGAAGGAGTTTCAGTCGGATGTCTCGGCTCGGGTCCACGAGCTCGCCCGCCGGTACGGGATCGGCGGTGCGACGCGCCCCTCCAACACCCGGCGCATCCGCGAACCGGCCCCCGCGGCCGAGCAGCTCTCCCTCATCTGAGCTCGCGGAACCCCGCGCCGCGCGGCGGTGTACGGGGGTGGGAACATCACGCGGGATGGAGCGAGAGTCGCGAGCACCTGTGGGGAGCCGGCCACCGAGCGACGAGGACCTGATCGACCGTGCGCAGGCCGGAGACGTCGACGCCTATGAGGAGCTCGTCCGGCGCTACCGAGACGTCGCGGTGCGGACCGCCTACGTCGTGGCCGGGGCCGCCGACGCCGAGGACGCGGCACAGGAGGCATTCGTCAAGGCCTACGGCGCGCTTGGGCGGTTCCGGCGCGAGGCGCCGTTCCGCCCGTGGCTCCTGCGGATCGTGGCGAACGAGGCCCGCAACCGGCGGCGCTCGGCCGGCCGGCGCGCGGCGCTGGCGCTTCGGGCCGAGTCGAGCCGTCCCTCGGGGGATGCGGCTCCATCCCCCGAGGTGGCGGCCGTGGAGCACGAGGATCGGCGGGAGCTGGTGGAGGCGCTGAACGACATGAGCGAGGAGGACCGGCTGGTGATCGCCTACCGCTTCTTCCTCGACCTGCCCGAGGCCGAGATGGCGGACGCGCTCGGCGTGCCGCGGGGCACGGTGAAGTCGCGGCTGTCGCGGGCGCTCGCCCGCCTGCGTGAGCGGATGGAGGGAACGAGATGATCGACCTCGAGCTGCGGCTGCGCGACCTCGCCGCCGAGCTCGACGTTCCCGAGGCCGCCGGCCTGCCCGAGGTCGTGCGGCGCCGACTCGAGGGCGTCACGCCGATGCGACGGCGGAGCCGCCTGCGCACGGTCGCGCTCGTGGCGGCAGCGATCCTCCTGCTGGCCGGGACGGCGGTCGCCGCCCGGTTCGCGATCCGGGGCGTCGAGATCCTGCCCACGCCGCCGGAGGCGCCGGTCGCCCCGCCCGGTGAGGGCCTGGCGCTCGGCGACCCGGTGACCCTGGAGAAGGCCCGCGACGCGGTTCCGTTCGAGGTCGGCGTGCTGCCGGCGCTGGGAGACCCCGACGGCGTGTTCCTCGATGACTCCGTGCCCGACGGGCGCATCTCGATGACCTACGTTCCCCGGCCCGGTCTGCCACGCGACCGGCCCACCGGCTTGGGCGCGCTGTTCGTCCAGTTCCGCGGCGCGGTCGACGAGGAGAAGCTGGTCGGCAAAGTCTTCAACCAGGGCTCGGTCGAACGCGTGAGCGTCGACGGCGGCCCCGCCTTCTGGCTCGAGGGCCCGCACGTCGTGTACCTCCTCGACGCGAACGGCGAGGTCCGCGAGGACACCGTCCGCCTCGCCGGCAACGTCCTCTTGTGGCAGTCGGGTGACATCACGCTCCGCCTCGAGAGCGGCCTCTCTCAGGCCGAGGCCATCGCCGCAGCCGAGTCCCTCTCGGGAACCTGATCCGCCCGGGCGGTGTACCGGGATCGTGAAGAAGCTCGGCCCTCCGGTCCTGCTCGGACTGCTGCTGTGGATCGCCGCTCCCGCCTCGGCGAAAGGACCCGCGCTCACCTGGGAGTTTCGGCCGGGACAGCCCGTTGCGGGCGAAGCGACGAT
>DASWKG010000009.1:0-9243 GCA_036396755.1 Actinomycetota bacterium | reverse complement strand
ACGCGGGGGTCGGCACCTTCGCCGGCGACGGCGGCCCCGCGACGGACGCACTCCTCCGGTATTCGGGCGACGCGACCGTGACCGCGTCGGGCGACCTGTACATCGCCGATACGTGGAACCATCGGGTCCGCAAGGTCGACACGGGCGGGACGATCAGCACGGTGGCCGGCAACGGCGCGGCCGCGTTCGCCGGCGACGGCGGCCCCGCGACGGCCGCCTCTCTCCAGTACCCGTCCGGCGTGGCCGTCGACGCCGCCGGGAACCTCTACATCTCCGACAGCGGCAACCAGCGGATCCGCAAGGTCGACACCGGCGGCACGATCACCACCGTCGCCGGCACCGGCACGGCCGGCTACTCGGGCGACGGCGGGGCCGCGACCGCCGCCATGATCAGCTCCCCCGGCGGCCTGGTCGTCGACGGGACGGGCAACCTCTACTTCGCGGATGTTGGCAACGACCGGGTGCGCAAGGTCGACGCCGGCGGCACGATCACCACCTTCGCGGGGACGGGAGTGGGCGGCTTCTCCGGCGACGGGGGCGCGGCGACGGCGGCGCAGGTGAGCAACCCCGCCGACGTCGCGCTCGACTCGACGGCCCGGCTCTACATCGCCGATGACTTCAACCACCGCGTCCGGCGGGTCAGCGCGGGGATCATCACGACGGTCGCCGGGAACGGCCTCGCGGGCTCGACGGGAGATGGTGGCGCCGCGACCGCGGCTCGCCTCAACAACCCCGACGGCGTGGCGATCGACGGCTCGGACAACCTCTACATCTCCGACAGCGACAACAACAAGATCCGCAAGGTAACCACCGGCGGCACCATCACGACCGTCGCGGGCACCGGCTTCTCCTGGTTCTTCGGCGACGGTGGGGCCGCGACGGCCGCGGGGATGACGACCACCCAGGTGGCCGCGAGCGCGGCCGGCGAGCTGTACATCACCGACTCCTCGAACCAGCGCATCCGCAAGGTGAGCGGCGCGGGCATCATCACGACCGTCGCCGGGAAGACGCACTTCGGCGGCGACGGCGGCCCGGCCGATCAAGCGATCTTCAGCTTCCCCGTCGGGGTGGCGGTCGACGGCGCCGGGAACGTGTACCTGACCGACTCGTGGAACAACCGGGTCCGCAAGGTCGACACGGGCGGCACGATCATGACCATCGCCGGCGACGGAAGCACGGGCTACACGGGTGACGGCGGCCCGGCGACGGCGGCCGGGATGTCCTTCCCGGTCGACGTGGCGGTGGACGCGAGCGGGAACGTCTACATCGCCGACCTGGGGAACGACGTCGTGCGGAAGGTGAACCCCTCGGGAACGATCTCGACGGTCGCCGGCACCGGCACGGCCGGCTTCTCGGGTGACGGCGGTGCCGCCACGGCCGCGATGCTCAACTCACCCGCGGGGGTCGCCGTCGACGCTGCGGGCCTCCTCTACATCGCCGACAGCGACAACAACCGGCTCCGAAGGGTGAGCGCGGGGGGGGTCATCTCGACGATCGCGGGGAACGGGTTGGCCGGATCCACCGGGGACGGAGGAGCCGCGACCGCGGCCCGGCTCGACAACCCGGTGGACGTGGCGGTGGATGCGGACGGCGATTCCTTCATCGCCGACTACAACAACGACAAGATCCGGAAGGTCACCGCGGCGGGAACGATCTCCACCGTGGCCGGCACCGGTATCGCCGGGTTCTCCGGCGACGGCGGCGCGGCCACCGCCGCCCAGATCAACCAGCCCGCGGGGATCGCGGTGGACCCCGTCGGGAACCTCTTCATCGCCGACTACGGCAACAACCGGATCCGCCAGGTCGACATCGGCGGCACGATCTCGACGGTCGCGGGCACGGGCACGTTCGGCTACGCGGGCGACGGCGGCCCGGCCCTCTCCGCCGATCTCGCGCTCCCCGCTCGCGTCGCGCTCGACGGCGCCGGCGACTTCTACATCGCCGACACGTTCAACGACCGGATCCGAAAGGTGGAGGCGCTCGGCGCGCTGCCGGCGCCGACCATGACCTCCACCACGCCCGCATCGCCGGCGAACGACAACGCTCCGCTCGTGTCCGGCGGGGCCGACGCGGGGACGACCGTTCGCATCTACACCGACGCTGCCTGCACGCCGCCCGAGGCGGCCAGCGGCAGCGCCGCGACCTTCGCGGCTCCGGGCATCGCCGTGGCCGTGGCCAACGACTCGACGACGTCGTTCTACGCGACCGCCACCGATGGGTTCGGGAACGTCTCCGCGTGCTCCTTGGCTCCCGTGGTCTACGTGGAGGACTCGACGGGCCCGGCGGGGCCGGCCATCGCGCCCGCGCCGACCAGCCCGGGAAGCGCGCGCGACCCCGCGTGGGGCTTCAGCAGCGAGCCCGGCGCGACCACCGAGTGCGAGCTCACGCGCGGCGCCGTCGTCCTGAGCGCCTACGCGCCGTGCGCGACCCCCTTCACCTTCGATCTCACGGGAGAGCCCGACGGCGACTACACGTTCCGGGTGCGCGCGACCGACGTCGCCGGCAACCTGGGCGCGGTCGCCTCCCACGTCTACTCCCTCGACACGGCCGCTCCCGGCGCTCCCACCGTCGACGCCGCGCCGCCGAGCCCCGGCACCGATCCCACGCCGTCGTGGACCTTCACGGTGGAGCCCGGCGCGACGGCCGAGTGCGAGCTCAGCCGCGGAGCCGTGGTCCTCATCGCGTTCTCCCCGTGCGCCACGCCGTTCGCCGCCGACCTCACCGGCGAGCCCGACGGCGACTACACGTTCCGCGTCCGCGCCGTCGACGGGGCGGGCAACGTCGGTCCCGCAGCGGTGAGCGGCTACACGCTCGACACGACCGACCCCGGTGCCCCGTCGATCGACGCGGCACCCGCCAGTCCGGGGAACGGCCGCAGCCCGGCCTGGGGGTTCACCGTGGAGCCCGGTGCGACGGCCGAGTGCGAGCTCAGCCGCGGAGCCGTGGTCCTCATCGCGTTCTCCCCGTGCGCCACGCCGTTCACCGCCGACCTCACGGGCGAGCCCGACGGCGACTACACCTTCCGCGTCCGGGCCGTCGATGGCGCCGGCAACCGAGGCCCCGCCGCCTCGAGCGGCTACACGCTCGACACCGCGGCCCCGGGCGCCTCGATCACCGTCGTCCCGCCGAGCCCCGGGAACGACCTCAGCCCGACGTGGTCAATCTCGACCGAGCCGGGTGCGACCACCGAGTGCGAGCTCTCGAGCGGGGCGGGCGTCCTGAGCCCGTACGCGCCGTGCGCGAGCCCGGTCACCTTCGACATCACCGGCCAGCCCGACGGCGCCATCACGTTCCGGGTTCGCGGCGTCGACGCGGCCGGGAACGTCGGCGCGCCCGCCACCGACACCTACACCCTCGACACCACCGGGCCGGGCGTCGCCATCACGGGAGGCCCGGGCGCGACCGGCAGCGACCCGACCCCCACCTGGACCTTCACCACCGAGCCGGGTGCGACCACCGAGTGCGAGCTGTCGCTCGGGGGCGTCGTCCTGACCCCGTACGAGCTCTGCGTGCCCGCGTGGAGCTACGACCTGTCCGGCCAGCCCGACGGGGCGTACTCGCTGGGCGTGCGGGCGACCGACGCGGTCGGGAACACCGGCGCGGCGTCGGCGTCGGCGTACCTGCTGGACCGGTCGGGACCGATCGTCGACGTGACCGGCCCGCCGAGCCCCGACCGCGATCAGACCCCGACCTGGACCTTCAGCACCGAGCCCGGCGCGACGACGCAGTGCGAGCTGTCTCTCGGCGGTCTCGTCGTGAGCCCCCTCGCGCCGTGCGGGAGCCCGGCCACCTACGACCTCACCGGGCAGCCCGACGGGGCCTACTCGCTCGCCGTGCAGGCGACCGACGGCGTCGGGAACACCGGCTTCGCGTCGAGCGGCTACACGCTGGACACGACCCCGCCCCCGGGGCCGACCATCACCGGCGGCCCGGTGAGCCCCGGCAGCGAGCTGAACCCGACCTGGACGTTCACCACCGAGCTCGGCGCCACCACCGAGTGCGAGCTGGTCCGCGGCGGCGTCACCGTCAGCCCGATGGCCCCCTGCACCAGCCCCGCCGGGTTCGACCTGAGCTTCGAGCCCGACGACAACTACACGTTCCGCGTGCGGGCCACCGATGCGGTCGGCAACACCGGCGCCGTCTCGACGGCCGGCTACACGCTCGACACGACCGGCCCCGCGGCGCCGTCGATCGACGCGAGCCCCGCCACCCCCGGAAACGTGCGGCTCGTCGCCTGGTCCTTCTCCGCGGAGCCCGGCGCGACGACCGACTGCGAGCTCGTGCAGGGAGCGGTGGTCGTGTCACCGGCGGCGCCCTGCTCGAGCCCGGTGGCGTTCGACCTCTCCGGCCAGCCCGACGGCGCGTACACCTTCGAGGTGTGGGCGACGGATCCGATCGGCAACGCCGGGCTTCCGGCCTCGTCGACCTACGTGCTGGACACGACGGCCCCCGTCGCCTCGTTCACCTCCTCACCGCCGAGCCCGAGCCGCGACGTCACCCCGACCTGGGCGTTCACGGCCGAGCCCGGCTCGGCGACCGAATGCGCGCTCGTGGTCCCGGGCCTCGGCAGCGGGCCGTGGAGCCCCTGCCCCAGCCCCGTGACGCCGGACCTGACCGGAGCGCCCGATGGCATCTACCAGCTCTGGGTGCGCGCGACCGACCCCATCGGCAACGTCGGCCCGGTCGCCAGCGGCACCTTCACGCTCGACACCACCGCTCCCGCCTCGCCGGTCGTGACGAGCGCCCCGACCGACACGAGCGACACCTCCCCGACATGGGAGTTCACGACCGAGCCCGGAGCGCTCGTCGAGTGCCAGCTCTCGGTGGGAGCGCTCGTCCTGACCCCGTACGAGCCGTGCACGAGCCCCGCGACCTACTCGCTCGCGGGCCAGCCCGACGGGACCTACACGTTCCTCGCGCGCGCGACCGACGGCGCGGGCAACGTGGGCGCGGCCGCGACCAGCTCCCACACCCTCGACTCCTCGACCCCGCCGCCCCCGGCTCCCACGCCGACCCCGTCCCCGTCGCCCTCCCCGACCCCGAGCCCTTCTCCCAGCCCCTCTCCCAGCCCTTCTCCGAGCCCAAGCCCGTCGCCGACGCCCGAGCCTTCACCGGCCCCCGAGCCGACGCCCGAGCCCTCACCGGACCCCGAACCCGGGCCTGCCGAGGATGGCAAGGGTCCCGAGCAGGGTGGTCCCGGTCCCGGTGCCGGCGGCGAGCCCGGCGGGGTCGAGCCCACCTCCAGCGAGACCTCGGCGACGGAGGAGTCGCCGGCCTCGGATCCCGCCGACGACGAGCCGGCCGGCCAGCCGGGCGACCTTCATCCCGATCGCGAGCGAGGGGGAGAGGTGCCGCCCGACCAGGCGGCGTCCGAGGAGGCCTCGCCGGCGGCCGCCACGACGGGGACGGGCGACCCGTCGCTCGACGGTTCCGACGGCGGCGGGATCGTGAAGAAGGCCGTCCGCGCGGCGAAGGTCGTGCTGAAGAAGGCGGTGTTCCCGGCCAGCCTGCTCATGATCTCGCTGGGATTCCTGACCGTGCAGAACCAGATCGACCGGCGCGACCCGAAGCTCGCGCTCGCTCCGGTCCACCCCGACCCTCACCTGGAGTTCGGGCCCGAGATCACCCAAGGAGACGAACGATGAAGAGATCGAAGGTTGCGGCTGACGAGCTGGTCGCGCTCGGCCAGCGGGTACGCATCATGCAGGCGTTCCGGCTGGCGCTGGCGCTGGGTGTCCTCGTCTTCGCGGTCATGGCGTCGGAGACCCTGGACACGGGGGTGCTGAGCGTGGCCAAGGTCACGGGCGCGTACCTCGTGCTGTCGTTGGCGGCCGAGGGCGTGTGGCGGGGGCTCGGTCAGCGCAACCTCGGCCTGTTCGGTGCCATGCTGATCGTCGACGGCGTCTATCTCGGCTGGCTCGTCTACGTGACCGGCGGTCCGGTGAGCGCGCTGCTGCCGCTCATCCTCCTGCACCTGATCGCGGTGACCCTGCTGGCCTCCCACCGCACGGGACTGAAGCTGGCGATGTGGCATTCGCTCGTGCTGCTCGCGGTCTACTACGGGCAGGAGGTTCGCCTCGCCATCCCGCTGGTGGACGAGCGGCCGGCTCTGCCGACCGGTGGCTTCGCCCGACTGGTGGGCTTCATCGCGATCTTCTGGCTCGTGGCGCTGGCCACCACCACCTTCTCGGCCGTGAACGAGCGTGAGCTCCGCCGCCGCCGCTTCGACCTCGAGGCGCTGGCCCGGCTCGCTGCATCGCTCGAAGGAGCCGAGAGCCCGCCGGCCGTCGCCGACACGCTCCTGTCGAGCCTCATCGACACGTTCAACCTGTCGCGGGGCCTCGTCTTCGGCGTCGTCGACGTCGTCTCGGACCCCGAGTCGTCCGACGGCGTCGTCGGAGAGGGGATCCTGCCCGTGGCCGCGCTCGGAGGCCAGGGCCCGGGCGTCGCCACCGCGACCGGCGGCATCGTCGGCCCCGCCGACCGGGCGATCCGCACGGCGTGCGAGGCGAGGCGAACCGGGCTCATCTCCGACCTCGACCCCGAGGCGAACCCTCGCGTGTCGAACCTGCTGCCGAACGCGCGCAACATCCTCGTGGTGCCGCTCACCGCCGAGGGCCGCTCGGTCGGTGCGGTCGTCCTGGAGCACGGCCTGCGCTCGGGCTCGCGCATCGAGCGCCGGGTGGTCTCGATGGTCGAGCGGTTCTGCTCGCACGCCGCCCTGGCGCTCAGGAACACCACCCTGGTCGACCAGCTCCGCGACCTCGCCACCACCGACGGCCTGACCAAGGTCGCCAACCGCCGGACCTTCGAGACGTCGCTCGAGCTGGAGCTGGAGCGGGCGGCTCGGACCGGCGGCGCGGTCAGCCTCCTGATGCTCGACCTCGATCACTTCAAGCGGCTGAACGACGAGCACGGGCACCGTCGGGGAGACGAGGTGCTCCAAGGCGTGGCCGAGATCCTCCGGCGCGAGTCCCGCAGCTTCGACGTCCCGGCTCGCTACGGCGGGGAGGAGTTCGCCGTCATCCTGCCCGGCTGCGAGGTGGACGACGCGATCCGGAGCGCCGAGCGTCTTCGCAGAGCCATCGCGGCGATGGATGACGAGACCCCGGTGACCGTCAGCGCCGGCATCGCGACGTTCCCGACCCACGCCGCCGACGCCGAGTCCCTCGTCAAGACCGCCGACCGGGCCCTGTACCAGTCCAAGCGAGCCGGGCGGAACCAGGTGAGCATGGCCCCGAGGGAGCTGGCCGACGAGGCCGCGGAGGGCCTGTCGCGCATGCTCGACGGCGCCCCGGAGGGGCCGGCGGAGGCGACGTCCGACCCGGATCCCGAGCCGGCGATGCCGGATCCCGGGCCGGAGCCCGCTCCCCAGCCGGCGGAGGACGCGTCCCCCGAGCGGGCGCCCGAGCCGCCCCCGCCCCCGGGGCTCTAACCTCCTCGGGCGCGGCCGGCCTCAGGTCGTGGGGTCGGTCCAGCGCGGGACGCCGTCGGTGCCCCGGAGCACCTCGGAGAAGTGCCGGGCGCCGCCCTGCATGTTCAGCTCGAGCGCCAGGTCCTCGGTCGTCCCGGGCCCGAAGCGGCCCCCGTCGACGTTGAAGCTCCAGCCGTTCGCGCCGGAGTCGAGCACGCGAACGTGACTCCAGAGGGGAGCGAGGTCCCTCCCGTCGAGGGCCGCCAGATCGAACCGCGTGGTGCTCGCATCAGGGTGGTACGCATCGACCGAGGCGGCGTCGTCGCCGCCGTCGCCGGTCAGGTCGGCGAATACCGGCACCATCCAGGTCCCCCCCAGCGACTCGCGCTGCCAGAGGGCCGCGCCCGTTCGCTTGGACACCCCCACCGCGAGGTCGGGGCCCGAGCCGGTTCCGAGCAGGACGAGCGCGTCCTCGACCCCGTCGCCATCGAGGTCGCCGCCCAGCGGCCACCACGCGTACCCCAGGTCCGAGATGGGCGTCGGGTAGCCGGGCCCGGACGTCCAGATCGCGCCCCCGCGTCCGATCGCCTCGAACAGGACCTTCACCGCGCCCTCGCCGGGGCTGTACACCGCGCCCGAGAAGACGAGGTCCTTGCCGCCGTCGCCGTTGAGGTCGCCCGGCGTCTCGAGCACCGAGGGGAAGCCCTGGAGCGTGAAGGACCCGACCGGGTCGAGCCCGGCGGTGGTGCCGCCGTCGCCGTCCACGATCGTGACGACGTCCTCGGTGGGGGTGGCGCCGTCGGCGCCGAGCCACTCGGAGAACACGACCGCGTCGCCCGTCCCGTCGCCGGTGACGTCGGAGCCGTCCACCAGCCAGGCGAAGTCGCTCACCGGGACCGCCACCGGCGCCGACCAGATCACCGAGGCGCCGCGCGACCCGACCGCTTCGAGCATCCCGCCCGCGTACGCGGAGAACGAGTAGAGCGGCGCGAGCGTGAAGACGTCGCCCACGGCGTCCCCGTTCAGGTCACCGGCCAGCGCCGCCGACGGGTAGTCGCCCTCGCCGTCGATCGTCCTGGTCCCGCGCGTCGTCCCCGTGGCGAGCGAGCGGAACTCGAGCTGGAGCCGAACGACCTGCGGGTAGGGGAACGTCCACGCTCCGACGACCAGGTCGCCGCCGTCGGGGCTCGGCGAGACGCCCCAGTAGCCGATGTAGTCGCCGGAGGGGAGCGACCGGCTCCACAGCTGCGTCCCCGTGGCGGCGTCGATGCGCTGCACGGTGCCCGAGACGAAGACGAGGAGGTCGTCGTTGCCGGCGCCGTCGGGGACCAGCCGGAGCGCGAAGGCGTAGCTCGACAGCGAGCGGCTCCAACGCAGCGCGCCGGTCGCCCCGTCGGTGAGGGCCAGCTTCGGCGCGGTGACGAGCCCGCGCACCTGCACCAGCTCCTGCGTCCCGTCGCCGTCCACGTCGAGCACCTGCAGCGTCTGCGCGGCGCCCGTCGCCAGCGGAGCGGGCGTCTCGTCGCCGACGAGGACCGTCCCCTCGGGGAGCGTCCCGCGCTGCAGCTGGCGCATCCCGCGCAGCATCGAGGGTGCGGACGAGCCCGCGGTGACCGGCATGTCGGTGAAGGCGCTCGTCCGGAGCCGCGCCTCCAGAGGCCCGCCGGCCACGGCCGAGCCGGCCGGCATTGACAGCGCCGCCGCCATCGAGGCGGCGAGCAGGACGCGTGATCGCATGAGAGCTCCTTCCGGTGACGTGTGGCAGTCCGCACCCTGCTTCTGTCAGGCGGCCGTTGGTTCCTTTGTGCACGAGCCCAAAGATGCGGCCA
>DASWKG010000008.1:0-3888 GCA_036396755.1 Actinomycetota bacterium | reverse complement strand
AGGTTCACGAACGGGACGAGCGCGATGAGCCCGGCCATCGCGAGGTTGGTGCCGACCATGATGGATCGCCGGTCGAGGCGGTCGGCCAGCACCCCGCCGACCGGCGCGGCGAACAGCGGCGGGACCAACCGGAGGACCAGGACCCCGCCGACCGCCGTGGGTGAGCCGGTCAGGTCGTACGCGGCCGCGATGAGCGCCACCGTGCCCACCCAGTCGCCCAGCGACGAGACCGCCTGCCCGACCAGGAGCTGCCGGAACGGGCCGCGCGCCAGCACGCCGCGGAGCCCGCCTTGCGGCTCGGGGGGTTCGTTCACCACAATCGCGGAGCCCGGGCACCCCGGCCGGTCGAGAGAGAGGATGCCGTGATCGCCGTCGTCACCGACAGCGCGGCCAGCCTTCCACGGGAGCTTGCAACGGAGCTGGGCATCGAGGTCGTGCCACTGTACGTGAGGTTCGGCGACGAGGTGCACCGGGACGGCGAGGGCGGCCTCGACTTCTACGCGCGGCTCCGCGGCGGCGAGACGGCCGGCACCGCCGCCCCCGCGCCCGGCGACTTCCTGGCCGCGTTCGAGCGCACCGGCGCCGACCAGATCGTCTGCGTGACCGTCGCGTCGAGCGTCTCGGGCGCCCACGTGGCCGCGAGCGTGGCCGCCGGCGAGCTGAAGGGCGGCCGCGTCGAGGTCGTCGACTCGCTGAACGCCTCGATGGGCCAGGGCTTCGTCGCGATGGAGGCGGCGCGCGCCGTCGCTCGGGGGGCGTCGCTCGGGGAGGCCGCGGCTCGCGCGCGGGATGTCGCCGAGCGGGTCCGCCTGGTCGCCACCATCGACACCTTCGACTTCCTGCGCCGGTCGGGCCGCGTCGGCTCGCTGGCCGCGTTCGCCGGAAGCCGCCTCAGCATCAAGCCGGTCTTCGCGCTGGCGCGAGGCGAGATCGGACCGGTCGCGCGCCCCCGCACGCGGGCGCGAGCCCTTGAGCGCGTCGCCGCCGAGGCCGTGTCGTTCGCCGCGGGACGGCCCGTCCACCTCGCGGCCGTCCACGCCGACGCCGAGCCGGAGGCCCGCGCGCTGCTCCAGCGCATCGAGTCGGAGGTGGAGGTCGTCGAGAGCCTGATCGCCGAGTTCACCCCGGCGATGGGCGCCCACACCGGGCCGGGAGTGGTCGGCGTGGCCTCGTTCTCCGACTAGGCTCCATCCTCCCCGGCCGGTCCCCGGCATCGGGGAGAATGGCGCGGTGGACTCGAACGCTGCTCGCCTCCTGTGGGTGGTCGGGGCGTACCTGGCCGGCACGCTCCCGTCCGCGTACCTCGTCGCGCGAGCCCGGGGGCTCGACGACCTGATCGCTCAGGCCGACCGGCGCTCGGGGGAGGCCGACGCCCACATCCTGCTCACGAAGCGCGTCGGGAAGGGATGGGCGGGGGTCGCCGCGGCCGCCGACGTGCTGAAGGCGCTGCTCTTCGTGGCGGCCGCGCGCGAGGTCGGGAAGGTGCCGCCTCGGTGGCTCGCGGCAGCCGGCGTCGCCCTGGTCCTCGGCCACGCCTGGCCCCCCTACCTCCGACGGATGGCGGGCCGCGGGATCTCGGCGACGGCGGGCGTGTACCTCGTTCTCCTGCCGCTCCAGATGGTGGGGATGGGTGCCCTCATCCTGGCGGGAGTGTTCCTCGGCTTCTCCGGTCTGGCCACGTCCATCGGGCTGGTGCTCGTTTCCCTCGCGGCCGCCGTCCAGGGCCAGCCGACCGCCTTCGTCCTGATGGCCGTGGCCGTCGCGGCGCTCGTTGCGCTCCGCCGGGTGGAGGGCGTGGCGAGCTCGCCGGACGTTCCGCTCGGCCGGGCCGTGCTCCACCGGCTCCTGTACGACTCGAGCGGCCGCCCGCCCGCGCGTGCGGTGGGCGGCTCCTGATGGGCCTCGTCGTTCAGAAGTACGGGGGGACCTCGGTCGCTGGCATCGAGCGCATCAAGGCCGTGGCCGGCCGCGTGATGGAGGCGAAGCGCGCGGGGCACGACGTCGTCGTGGTCGTCTCGGCGATGGGCCGGACCACCGACGACCTGCTCGGCATGGCGCACGAGCTGACGGAGGTCCCGAACGCGCGCGAGCTGGACCTTCTCCTCACCGCCGGCGAGCGCATCGCCATGAGCCTGCTGGCGATCGCGATCAACGCCGAGGGATCGAGCGCGGCGAGCTACACGGGCTCGCAGGCCGGCATCATCACCGACACGCAGCACGGCAAGGCGAAGATCATCGACGTCCGGCCTGGCCGCGTCCTTGAGGCGCTCGAGCGGGGCGACGTCGTGATCGTCGCCGGCTTCCAGGGGGTGTCCACCTCGTTCGACGTGACGACCCTCGGTCGCGGCGGCTCCGACACCACCGCGGTCGCGCTCGCCGCCGCGCTCGGCGCCGACGTGTGCGAGATCAACACCGACGTCGCCGGCGTCTTCACCGCCGACCCGCGGATCGTCCCGGAGGCGCGCAAGCTGCACGCCGCGTCGTACGAGGAGATGCTCGAGATGGCGGCGACCGGCGCGAAGGTGCTGGAGCTCAGGTCCGTGGAGTACGCTCGCAACTACGGCATCAAGATCCACGTCCGCTCGACGTTCTCCGACGAGCCCGGGACGTGGATCGCGGAAGAGGACGCGCGCATGGAACAGGCCATCATCTCCGGGGTGACGCACGACGAGTCACAGGCGAAGCTCACCCTGCAGGACGTGCCCGACCGTCCGGGCGTGGCCGCCGCGATCTTCCGCGCGGTCGCGGCGGAGGCGCTGAACGTCGACATGATCGTGCAGAACGTGTCGCACGGCGGGATCACCGACCTCTCGTTCACGATCCCGAAGTCGGATCTGCCCCACGCCCGCGGGGTCATGGACAAGGTTGTCGCCGAGGTGGGCGCCGCCGGCTACTCGGCCGACGAGGGGATCGCGAAGATCTCGCTGGTCGGCGCCGGCATGAAGACGCACCCGGGCGTCGCCGCCGACATGTTCTCGTCGCTCGCCGAGGCGGGCATCAACATCGAGATGATCTCCACGTCGGCGATCCGAATCTCGTGCGTGATCCGCGCGGCCGAGGTCGAGGTCGCGGTCCGCGCGCTCCACGACCGCTTCGGTCTGTCGGACGAGGACGTGGTCCGCGAGCACGAGGGCGCGTAGCCGGTCGGGAGTGGCGTTACCCGGTCACCGGGACCGGCTCCGGCCCGTTCCGCCGTTCCCGTCGGCTCGTGAGCCAGGCGCCCAGGATGATCAGCGCGATCCCGGTGATGCCCATCGCCCCCACGGTCTCGTCCCGAACGACGACCCCGAGGATCGTTGCCACCACCGGGATGAAGTAGATCGCCACCGCGCCGCGGGTGGCCCCGGCACGACTCACGAGGGTGGCCATCAGGATCAGGGCGAGGCCGGTCGAGAGGACGCCGAGCACGGCTACCGCGAGGAGGCTCGAGACCTCGAACGTGGAGTCCGGTAACCCGATCAGGCCGTAGGGGATCATCAGCAGCATGGCGGTCAGCTGCGCGCGCCACACGACCGGGAGCGGCCCGTACTTCTGCGTCAGCGGGACGGTGAGGTTCGCGGACAGCCCGTAGAGGACGGTGGCGAACAGCAGCAGCCCGATGCCGAGCGGGCTCGCCGACCCCCCGCCGGGAAGCGAGACCAGCACCACCCCGGCGAAGCCGACCACCAGCCCCACGAGCTGCCGGGGCCCCGGCATCGAGCGCAGCATCGCCGCGGCGAACAGCGCCGCGAAGAGCGGCATCGCGCCGTTGATCATCCCGGCTCGGGACGACTCGATCCACTGCTGGGCCACCGGGAACAGCGTGAGTGGGATCGCCATCCAGAGAGCGCCGATCAGGTACACCTTCGGGCGGTCGGCCGGCTCGATGGGTCGCCGGGCCTTGGGGAA
>DASWKG010000007.1:0-29071 GCA_036396755.1 Actinomycetota bacterium | reverse complement strand
AACGTGAACTGCAGGGCGGGACTGTTCGGGTCGGGTTGGGAGATCAGCATCCGGGTGAGGTCCACGCCCAGGGGAGCCGTGTTGGCTCCTCCCGTGTTGTCGTTGGCGCCGTCAACGCCGACCTCGACGGGGTCCTCCCCTCCGAAGGAGGCCGTCCCGGTCACGGTGATCGCGCCCCCCGACACGGTGGCGGCCAGCCCGCTTGCCCCGCTGGGGGTGGCCGAGCCGGCGGGGACCGCGGCGAACGCTACCAGGGTCAGTCCTGCGAGGAGCGTGAGAACCAAGCGCGATCGGAGCATCGTGAACCTCCTTCGGTGCCGTCGGCGGACACAGTCGAACCGAGTCGTCCGTTGCTTCCGAAGTAGGTGTTCGACCTCTGGAGGGTGCTTCCTTTGTGCAAACGCACAAGGAAGCGTGAGCGCGGTCGAGCGAGGTCAGGCGACGAGCGGCTCGGCGACCTCGGTGCGCTCGCCGCAGGCAGGGCAGAGCAGAACGATGACCTCGAGCTCCTGCCCCTGCTCCTCCGCGGCGTACGCCTCGGACAGACGGAGCTCGCCCTGGCAGGTCTCGCATGCCGATTGCGCTTCCCGCGCTTGAATCACAACGATGTGATTATCGCACGCGCGACCGTGCGAGACGAGGAACCGCTCCTCGCGGACCCTTACAGGTGAACGACCGGGCAGGTCAGGGTGCGGGTGATGCCGTCGACCGACTGGATCTTCGCGACGACCAGCTTGCCAAGGTCGTCGACGTTCTTGGCCTCGGCGCGGACGATCACGTCGTAGGGCCCGGTCACGTCCTCGGCGGCGGTAACCCCCTGGATCTCGGCGACCTCCTTGGCTACCTGGGCCGCCTTTCCAACCTCGGTCTGGATCAGGATGTAGGCGTTGACCACGGAACACACCTCCCTCGCTACTGGAAGCCCACATTCTATGCGAGCGGCTCCCCGGTCCCCAACGGCGATAATCGGTGGCATGTTCGCGGACCGCGAGGAGGCCGGCCGGGAGCTCGTCCGGGCCCTCCGTCACCTGCCGGACGACGGCGTGGTCCTCCTCGCCATCCCTCGCGGCGGCGTGGAGCTCGCCGCCGTCGTGGCCGCCGAGCGGGGATGGCCGCTCGACATCGTGATCCCTCGCAAGATCAGGGCGCCGGGGAACCCCGAGCTCGGGCTCGGCGCGATCGCGCCCGGCGTCCGCATCATCGACGAGCGGATGGTGAGAGGGCTCCGCGTCTCGCCGGAGTATCTCGAGCGCGAGATCGGCGAGGGGGAGGCCGAGATCCGCCGGCGGTCCGACGCGTACCGGGGCGGGAGGCCTGCCCTGGAGCTCACGGGGAAGACGGCAGTGGTGGTCGACGACGGCGTGGCCACGGGGGGCACGGCTGCGGCGGCCCTGCGGTGGGCCCGGGCGCAGGGAGCGGGGCGCGTGGTCCTCGCGGTCGGCGTGTGCGCGGCCGAGTCGCTCGAGCGGCTCCGGCTCGAGGCCGACGAGGTCGTGTGCCTCGCCGTCCCCGAGCCCTTCCACGCGGTGGGGCAGTGGTACCGCGACTTCCCGCAGGTCGCCGACGAGCGGGTGGTCGCCCTGCTCGATCGAGGCGAAGTCGGATGATCTTCGAGCTCGTCATCGCCGGGATCTTCGCGCTGCTGGGCGTGCGCAGCGCGGTCGTATCGCTGGGCCAGACCGAGCCCGAGGACTCGGCGCCGACCCGGCTGCTCGTAGCCCTTCACAGCGCGGCCGGCGCCGGCGCGTGGTTCGCCCTGTCGGGCGCGTTCGTCGGTGGCGCGCTCGCTCACGACGCTGCCGGGTTCCGCTGGTTCGCGGTCGTCGCGATCGCGCTCGCCGGGGTCCGGATGCTCGTCTCCGCCCGTCTGGCCGCGCACGAGTAGCGCGCTGCCGGCGGGCGCGGGTCCTACTCGACCGCCTTGAGGATCTCCTCGTCGAGGCCCTCGAAATGGCGGAGGAACTCGGCGCGCTCGGACTTCAGCCGGGCGACCATCGTCTCGTACTCCTCGAGGCGACCTTCCCGCTCGTAGAGCTTCCGCGGCTGGAGCAGCTCGTCGTCGTCGATCCCCGGCACCGCGGTCGCCAGCTCGTAGCCGAAGTCGGGATCGTCCGTCCAGGTGAGGGTCCC
Source organism: Actinomycetota bacterium (assembly GCA_036396755.1). Taxonomy (GTDB): domain Bacteria; phylum Actinomycetota; class UBA4738; order UBA4738; family CALAEC01; genus DASWKG01. Next base: position 26,941 of record DASWKG010000007.1, on the reverse strand, counting down.
TTCGGCGATCGCCTTCACGACCGCGGAGGAGTGCGGGATCTTGACCTTCTTCGAGCGCTCGTCGTCGTCCCTGCCGCCGACGCGGCCGGTGTTCATCAGGTAGACCTCGATCGGGTGGGAGTCGAGCAGCTCGAGGATGCGGTTGCCGTGCTGGTCCTGCCGCAGCGGGAAGAACGGGTTGGTCCCCGGCACCCGGAGGAACTTCCCCTCCTCCGCCGCGCCGCCGGCCGACGTGCCGGTGGTCTCACCGAGCATGAAGAAGGCCGCCGCCTGGGTGCGGGACAGGCGCGCGACCGCGGGGATGATGTTCTCGTTGCGGTTCAGGATCAGCATGAAGTCGACCTTGTCGAGGTCGCGGGGGTCGCGGTACTGGCCCAGGTCGTCGAGGCTGAAGACCGCGCGGCCGTTCTGGGTGTACGACGTCTCGAAGAAGTCGACCTTCCCGCCGTCGTTCTGGTACACGTTCTCGAGGTATGCGGTCGGCCTGACCACCGCGCCGAAGATCGTCGGCTCGAAATCGGGGTCGAGCGAGAACGTCTTCGCGAAGCAGCCGTTCTCGGTGCCGTAGACGTGCCCGCCGGGCATGAGCGCGATGAAGTCGTCCTGCGCCGGGAGCGAGTCGTTCTGGCGCGTGAAGGTGGTCGTGGTCTTTCCGGTGCCCGAGAGGCCGATGATGAGCCCCACCTTCTCCCGGCCGCCGACCGGGATGCCCTTGAGGCCGGCGTGAAGCGAGAGGCCGCCGCGGTCGTAGACGATCTTGTTCCACATCCGCAGCCCGCCCTTCTTCGACTCGCCGAAGTAGTCGGAGTTGAGGACCCGGGTGACGGCGTTCTCGAGGTCGACGGCGATCAGCCGCTCGTCGGGATAGCCCTCGGCGAGGAGGTTCGGGGTGTAGATGACCGTGACCTCGGGCTCCCACTCGCCGGAGCCCTCGCGCGGGTAGTAGAGCTTCTGCTGCATCCCGGCGATGTTGGCGTTGGCCGTCTCGATGATGAGGCGCGCGCGCGTGCGGAACTCGGGGTCGTTCCCGATGAAGCCGTCGATCACGACCATCTCCTGCTCGCGGATGTAGTCGTCCTGCATCCGGGAGACGCGGTCGTACTCCTCGCGCGAGATGGTCTTGGCGTCGGTGACCGAGGGGTCGTCGGTGGCGATGAAGGTGCTTCCCGCGCTGCGGGACACGACCCGGGTCTGCACGTTCACGTTGTCGAACTCGGTCACGCGGCAGTTCGGCATCTGTTCCGTGAACGACCGAAGCTCCTCGGGGGCGGGATTGTCGTGGATCCGCTGTGCCTCGATCACTGGTGGTTGGTCCTTTCTCTCCGAGCGGGGGAAACAGTCTACAGGCTAGCGCTCGGACTCCATCTCGAAGTAGAGGCGGACGTGGGTGCGGTACCGGGCGATCCGGTCTCCCTCGATCTCGGTGCCGTATTCGAGCACCTCGAGCCGGTTGATCCCGCGGATCGTCTTCGCCGCCTCCTTGAGGGCCTCGCGGGCGGCGTCGCCCCAGGACTTCTCGGAAACGCCCTCGAGGTCCAGCGTGTTGATGACCGGCATGGGAGAGCCTCCCTTCGTCGTGTGCTCCAGCTTGGATTATCGTGGACCGGCCGGGGAAGGGGAAACCGAGAGGAGACGCCATGGTGTCCGAGGACGAGCTCGTCCACGCGATCCGTAAGGTGCTGTCGGGGGACGCGCCGGGCGTCGTCGTGGGCGTGGGCGACGACGCGGCGGTGGTCGAGCTCGGTGAGGGCCAGGCCGTGCTCACCGTCGACACCATGGTCGAGGAGGTGCACTGGGACCCCTCGATCACGACGCCGCACGAGCTGGGCCACAAGGCCGTGACCGTGAACGTCTCCGACATCGCGGCGATGGGCGGGAGCCCCCGCTTCGGGCTGGTCTCGCTGGCCATCGCCCGGGAGACCCCTCCGGCCTGGGTCATGGAGGTCTACGGGGGCATGCGCGAGGCGGCGGAGACCTACGGGGTGGCGCTCATCGGCGGCGACACCGTCCGCGCCGATCGCACGGTCCTGACCGTCGCGCTCACCGGCCGCGTGCCCACGGGGCGGGCGGTCACCAGGGGAGGCGCCCGGCTGGGGGAGGCGATCGTCGTGACCGGCGCGCTCGGCGCCGCGGCCGGGGCGCTGGCCCTCTCGAAGGCCGGCCCCGAGCTGAAGCGCTCGCTGGGCACCGACTGGGAGCGCTCGCTGATGGAGGCCCTGCAGCAGCCGGTCGCGCTCGTCGGCGAGGGCGAGGCCCTGGCCTCGGCCGGCGCGACCGCGATGATCGACGTCTCCGACGGGCTCGCGCTCGACCTCTCGCGCATCTGCGAGATGAGCGAGGTGGGCGCGCTCGTCCGCCTCGAGGACATCCCGGTCGCGCCCGAGCTGCGTGAGCTGGCGGGCGTGATCGAGGTCGATCCGCTGGAGCTGGCGCTTCACGGGGGCGAGGACTACCAGCTGCTGGCGACGATGCCCGCGGGCGCCTTCGAGGACGCTCGGAGCGCCCTCGACGACCGCTTCGGCACGACGCTCACGGTGATCGGCGAGGTGACGCACTCGGGCCTCGAGCTGGAGCGGCCCGACGGCTCCAGAGAGCCGCTGGCGCCGAGCGGCTGGGACCACTTTGCCTGAGGTCCCCCGCGCGCTCTCGGTCGCGGGCTCCGACTCGGGTGGCGGCGCCGGCGTCCAGGCCGACCTCAAGACCTTCCAGGCACACGGCGTCTGGGGCATGACGGCGATCACGGCCGTGACCGTCCAGAACACCAAGGGTGTCGTCGGCTACGAGACGCTCTCGCCCGAGCTCGTCGGCGATCAGATCCGCGCCGTCGTCACGGACATCGGGGTGGACGCCGCCAAGACCGGGATGCTCGCCTCGGCGGCGATCATCGAGGCGGTGGCCGACGCGCTCTTCGAGACCAGGGTCCCCAACCTCGTGGTCGATCCCGTGTTCGTCTCCAAGCACGGGCACCCGCTGCTCGAGGAGGACGCGGTCGACGTCCTGCGGGCCCGGATCCTCCCGCTGGCGACGCTGGTGACCCCGAACCTGCCCGAGGCGGCGGGCCTCGCCGGGATCACGGTCGAGACCGACCAGGACATGCTCCGGGCCGGCGAGCTGATCCTCGAGATGGGCCCCGGGGCCGTCCTCGTGAAGGGAGGCCACCGGGAGGGCCACGACGCGACCGACCTCCTCGTGACCGCCCAGGGGACCCTGCCGATCTCCGCGGAGCGGATCGAGACGCCACACACCCACGGGACCGGCTGCGTGCTGTCGGCCGCGATCGCGGCGAACCTCGCCCGGGGGCTCGACCTGCTCGAGGCGGTCCGCTCGGGAAAGGTGTTCGTGACCGGGGCCATCCGGGCCCACCTCGAGCTCGGTGGGGGCATCGGCCCGGTCGACCCCTCGTTCGCGCTCCGCAGCTAGCTTCGAGACATCGTCCCCCAGGCAGGAATCGAGCCTTCCAAGGGCGAATCATTCACCAGGAAAGGAGCCCGCGGGACAGCCATGAACGACACGCCCATCCAGGTCCTCTTGATCGAGGACGACCCGTCGTACCCGGCGCTCATCCGGCACCAGCTGGCGCTGGCTGCGCCGAAGGCGGGCCTCGAGCACGCGTCCCGGCTCTCGAGCGGCCTCGAGCTGCTCGCGGGAGGCGCGTTCGACGCCGTCCTCCTCGACCTGATGCTTCCGGGGAGCCCCGGCCTCGAGACGCTCCGGACCGTGCTGGCCGCGGCCCCGCGGGTGCCGATCGTCGTGATCACGGCGTTCGAGGACCTCGGGGACCAGTCCATCGCCGAGGGGGCGCAGGAGATCCTCTACAAGGGGCGATTCGACGCGGCCCGGCTGGCCGAGGCCATCCATCACGCCATCGAGCGTCACCGGGTGATCGAGGAGCGGCTCACCCGCCGGATCGCTCGCGAGGTGTTCCCTCGTACCGAGGGCGCCCGGCGCCGTCTGCTGGGACGCCTGGTTGCGGCCCGCGAGCAGGAGCGTCGCAGGATCGCGGGAGATCTCCACGACGACCCCGTCCAGGTCCTCTCGAGCCTCACGCACCGGCTGCGGGACCTCCAGCTCACGGTCGCCGGCGCCGACCTGCGGACCGAGATCGAGGAGCTGCACGAGATGGCCGCGAGCACCGTGAGCCGCCTCCGGAGCATGCTGTTCGACCTTCGGCCCCCTGCGCTCGAGCACTCGGGCCTGGCCGGAGCCATCCGGCTCTACACCGAGGGCGATGCCGAGGTGTTCGAGGTGTCGATCGACGACCTGCTGGAGGCCGAGCCTCCCGAGGAGCTGCGCCTCATCATGTACCGCATCGTGCAGGAGGCGATCCGCAACATCCGCAAGCACGCGCACCCCGAGCAGGTCTCGATCACGCTCGAGGCGCACGACGACGGCTACCGCGTCACGGTCGCGGACGACGGCATCGGGTTCGAGACGGACGCGGTCGGCAAGCCGGGGCACGTCGGGCTCGCCACGATGCGAGACCAGGCAGAGATCGCGGGCGGATGGCTCGCGGTCGAGAGCTTTCCCGGGGAGGGGACCACGGTCGTCGCCTGGGTGCCCTCCGCGCCGAGCCTGTCAACGAACGGGTACGCGCGCGGGACGGCTCGGTAGCTTCAGGTCTGCACGGCCCGCTGCACCTTGCCCGCTTTGAGGCACTTGGTGCAGACGTGGAGGCGCTTGGGAGCGCCGTCGACGAGCGCGCGAACCTTCTGGATGTTCGGGTTCCACCGACGGGGGGACCGGCGGTGGGAGTGGCTCACCTTCATCCCGAAGGACGGTGAGCGGCCGCATACCTCGCAGACGGAAGCCATCGCTGGATGGTAGCAGAGGGGAGACGTGCTCGGCCGAGGGGGCCGGTGGATCGGAGGGCCTACGCGGCCGAGGCCGTCTGCCGGGCGGTGCGGGAGGCGACGCGGCGAGTGAGCTTCTTGCGGGCCTTCGCCCGGCGAGCGCGGCCACCGTCGTCGTCGACCGGCGACTTGAGGTCTCGAACCTCGCTCCAGAACTGCTTCGCCACTCCGTTCATCTTGCCCTCCTCTTCTACTGACATCGGCAGTACAGAGGTGCCCTTGAGCGGGCGTTTCGGGCGAGATCCAGGGCCGGGCGGTGGCCCTGCGGGCGGGTGAACGGTCGGCCGATCGTTCGGTTCCTACGTGGTAGTAGGTTTCGACACGGAGCCCCGGATTCCTGCTTGTTCCGGAACTTTTCCGGGGGCCCCTGTGGGGCTCAGGCGAGGCGCGGGACCCGGATGCCGAGCTCGTCGAGGCGCTCTTTGACCCGCTTGCGGAGCTCGCGCTGCACGTCGAGCTTGTGGTCGGGCCGCACGTCGGCCGCGCACCGCAGGACCACCTCGCCGTCGCCGAGCTTCTCGACGCCCAGGACCTTGGGGCCGTCGTAGATCATGCGCTGGAGGTCCGGATCGGCGCGCAGCTCCTCGAAGAGCTCGCCGAGGGCCGACTCGACGCGCTCGAGGTCTTCCTCTTCGGGCACCCCGACGTCGAGCACGGCGCGCGCCCACCCGCGTGTCTTGTTCGCAACCATGGTGATCGTGCCGTTCGGGACGATGTGCAGGGTGCCGTCGAACGCGCGGATGTGGGTGGTTCGCAGGCTGACCGCCTCGACCTTTCCGCCCACCTCGGGGTTCGCGTTCACCATGATCACGTCGCCCACGCCGTACTGGTTCTCGAGCAGGATGAAGAACCCCGAGAGGAAGTCGCGGACCAGGCTCTGGGCTCCGAAGCCGATCGCCACGCCCGCGATGCCGGCCCCCGCCAGCAGCGGCCCGAGGTTGATCCCGAGCTCCCCGAGCACGAGCAGGACGGCGATCGTCCACACGAGCACCCGCAGCACGTAGTGCATGGCCTGCGTGAGGGTGTTCGTGCGCTGCAGGTCCAGCTCGGCGGTCATGCTCTCGGCCGCCGCGAGCTTCCGCTGCATGCGCCGGACCGCGAGCCTCGTGATCCACGAGAGCGCGACCGCGACGACCAGCACGATGAGGATCCGCACCCCGCTCGTGCGGAGCCATCCCACGGAGAAGACGTCGTCGGCGATCTGGGCGATCATCGATCCCGATGTAATCCGGTGCGGCGCCGCCGCGTCAACAGAACGAGCAGGACCAGGGCGAGGACGGCCGCCGCCGCGATCGCCCAGGGAGGGCCTCCGTCCTCCTCGTCGGCGGGTTGCGCGAGGCCGGGCTCCGGGGAGTCGGGGCGCAAGGAGGGCAGGTCGATGGTCCCCGCGGGCGCTCCGGGTGAGACCCGGAGCGGCACGGTCTCCGTCGTGAGCGTGTCGACCCCGTCGCTCGCGACCGCACGCACCTCGTAGCGCCCCGGGTCCTCCGGGGTCGCGGCGACCAGCGTGACCTCGTTGTCGTCGAACGGCCGCCAGGGTGCGCGGGCGATGACGCGCCCGTCTCGCAGCACCTCGAGCCGGGCGCGGACGTCGGCGCCCGTGATGAAGGTGGCGCTTACCTCCTGGCCGGGGACCACCCTCCTCGACGCCGAGAAGTCATCGAGCGTCAGCGCGACCGGGACCGACGGCGCGCGCCGGACCCGCAGCCCCCGGCCCGCCGTGACGACCCAGGGAGGCCCGTGCGGCTCCTCTCGCCCGAAGGAGACCTGCGCGTCTCCGGACGGCGCCACGACGAGGGAGGTCAGCCCCCGGGCGATCAGCACCCGGATGGCGCCCGGCGGCTGCACCGGCTGCGGCCGCAGGCCCCCGTAGTAGATCGCCAGGATGTCGGCGGCGGAGAGGCCGCGGTCGGCCTTCCCCTTCGCGCCCCACTGCACCATGCCGACGCCGTGGCCCCAGCCGCGGCCCGCCAGGACGAGGTCTCCTCCCTCGACGCGAGGCCGGTACCAGACCGAGGGGACGGTTTGCGGATACCGGTACCCGTCCCGCTCCGTGGTCGGGTAGCGCCCGGGCATCAGGCAGGCGGCGGTGTCGTTGAGGGCGCCGCGCAGCTCGTCGCGCGCGAGCGACGCGCGGGAGTCGCCTCGGAGCCGGACCACTTCGCCGTCCCACCTCGCCCGCTCGATGTCGCCGCCCGGCCAGTGCCCGGAGGCCGCGAGCAGTCGCTCGAGGTCGTCGAATGGGACGATGACCCTCCAGCGCGACAGCGGCGACTCGCCGTCGTCGCTCTCCTCGACGCCGCGCAGGTAGGGGAGCGGCGAGCCGCCGAAGATCTGCTCGTTCCCGTAGGTCCGGCCGTTCGAGGTCGAGAAGTAGAGGGTCTCCGCGGGGTTGCCGCCGTACGCGAGGATCTGGCCGGCGGTCGCCTCGACCGCCTCCACCCATCGCCCTCCCCACGGCCCCGCCTCGATCCCCATGCCCCGGTACACCTGGCAGGCGTCGGTCGCGCAGAGGTCGTAGCCGAGGTGCTCCTCGTCGTCGGAGGAGCGCGACAGCCCGACGGTTGCGTACGAGCGCGCCGCGATCACCTGGGCCTTCAGGGCCTCCATCGGCCACGAGCGAGGCACCTCGGCGATGCCCTTGAGGTAGTCCTCGAACGGCAGCTCCCCGATCACGAACATCGAGCCGTTGCCCTCCCGCCCCACCTCCACCGTGCCTCGGAACCGCGCGTGCAGGCTGGGTTGATAGGGCTCGACGCAGCTCGACCGCGTGGGTGGGTATTCGCCATGCACGAGGAGCGAGGAATCGGGCGCTGCGGTGAATCGGGCACGCTGCGGGGCCGCTCGCTTCGGCGACGGCCAGGCCGAGGGTTGGGGGAGCGCCGGCATCCCGGCGACGACGGCGAGCAGCACGGCCGCGGCGAGGAGGCGAGGCCCTCGCATCAGAGGACCCGCTCGATCTCGCCGCGGAGCTGGTCCTCGCCGATCGCGCCCTCCCAGTCGAACGTCTTCGCCCCCGAGGCGTCGTAGAGGATCGTGACCGGCTGGCCCAGATAGCCAAGCGAGCTCTTGATCTCCTCGTCGGGGTCCGAGATGCTCGGGTACGGCCAGTCCATCTCCTCGATGAACGCTCGAGCGCCCGCGAGGTCGTCGCGGATGTCGACGCCGACGAACTGGACCCGCCCCTCGTATTCGCGGGCGAGCGCCGCGAGGTGCGGTCCCTCGTCGCGGCACGGCTCGCACCAGGACGCCCAGATGTTCACGACGACCGGCGCGCCGCGGAGCTCGGCCAGCAGCAGCTGGAACCGCTCGGCGTCGAGCTCGGGGAGGGCGAGGCGGTCCTCGGGAAGCAGCGAGCCGCCGGGCGAGCTTCCGTCATCCGTCCGTCCGCCCCCCCCGCACGCCGCGGCCAGGACCAGCAGGCCCGCGGCCGCCGCGAGCAGCGCGCGGGCGCGTGGCAGGCTGAGCGGGGGGCGCATGGCCTCATGCTATAACCGCCCCGGGAGGAGCCATGGTGGGAGCCCTCGACGCAGCGACCCTTCGAGACGCGATGTCTCGCTACCTCGCCGCGCTCGAAGAGCACCGCGAGGAGATCGACTCGCTCAACGTCTTCCCGGTGCCCGACGGCGACACCGGGACGAACATGCTCCTCACGCAGCGGGCGGTGGTGGAGGCGTGCGGGGGGATGGACGGCGTCGATCTCCACGAGCTCGGCGAGGTCATCTCCCGTGCGGCCCTCATGGGGGCGCGCGGGAACTCGGGGGTGATCCTCTCCCAGATCCTCCGAGGCTTCTGCTCGCGCTACTGCGTGCTGCTCGACGACGGGGAGCGGCTGGAAGGCCACGACCTCGCCCAGGCGCTGGCCCGGGCCGACGAGGAGGCGCGCAAGGCCGTGGGGAAGCCGCTCGAGGGCACGATGCTGTCGGTCATGCACGACGCCGCCGAGGCCGCGGCCGGGGCGGCGGAGGCCCCGCAGGGCGACGTGACGGTGGCGGCGCTCGAGGCGGCCAAGGTCTCGCTCGAACGGACGCCGGAGCAGCTTCCCGAGCTCGCCCGTGCGGGGGTGGTCGATGCGGGAGGGAAGGGCCTCGTGCTTCTGCTCGACGCCCTCTCGTCGGCCGTTCTCGGACGTGGCTCCACCGTCGCGGTGGGCCCGATGGGGCCGGTCGGCGCCACCACGGACACGCCCCGCCTCGCCGAGACCCACTTCGGCTTCGAGGTCATGTACCTGTTCGAGGGCCCCGACGGAGACGTGCCGCGCCTGAAGCAGCGCCTCGCGGAGCTCGGGGACTCGCTCGTCGTGGTGGGCGGCGGGGGGCTCTACAACATCCACGTGCATACCGACGACGCCGGGGCCGCGGTGGAGGCCGGGCTGCTCGCGGGGCGGCCCCGGAGCATCCGGATCACCTCGCTCGACGCGCAGGTCGCCGAGCACTGCGTGGCCGCCGACGGCTTCCGAGAGGTCGGGGTCGGCGTCGAGCCGTCGCCGCCGCCCGCGGAAGAGTCCCCCCTCGGCGAGACGATCGGGGACCAGTCGCTGGTGGCGGTGGTGGAGGGTGCCGGCCTGGAGGAGATCTTCCGGTCGCTCGGCGCGATCGTTGTGCCCGGGGGCCCCGGCCACCTGCCGAGCGTGCGCGAGCTGGTGGACGCGATCGAGCGGGCACCGACCGACCTCGTCCATCTGCTGCCGAATCACCCGAACGTGATCCCTGCGGCCCAGGCAGCGGCGAAGGAGTCGGCCAGGAGGGTGAACGTGGCGCACGCGACGACGGTGCCGAAGGGCATCGCGGCCGCGCTGTGCATGGGCGACAGCGACTTCGACTCCGTCAGCGCCGGGATGCTGGCGGCCGTGTACGAAACGTGTTCGGGCGAGATCGCCTACGCGGAGAAGCAGGCGGACTGGAAGGGAGGCCGTATCGACGCCGGCGACTGTCTCGGGCTGTCCGGGGGGGACATCCTGGTCGTGGGGAGCGAGCCCGCCGAGGTCGCGGTGACGCTCGCTCGCAAGCTGGGAGTGTCGCCGGAGGTGGGAACCGGGCCGGACGTCGCCACCACCTGCAACGAGCTGCTCACCCTCTACGTGGGAGCCGACGCGACCGACGAGGAGGCCGAGCGGGTCGCCGCCGCGCTCCGGGACGCGTTCCCCGACCTCGAGGTCGAGGTGCAGCGGGGCGGCCAGCCCCGCTACCCCTACCTGATCGGGATCGAGTGAGCCGGCCCGCCGGTCGAACCGCCGGGCGGGTCTCCCTCGACACGCCGCTCCCGGCTTTCGCGGGATGGGCCTCGAAGTCGCTCCCGGCCCTCCGGCGGCTCGGTCTTGTCACCGTGGGCGACCTCATCCACCACTACCCGCGGCGCTACATCGATCGCTCGAACGTGGCGAAGATCGGGGACCTGCGCGTCGGGCAGGAGGCGACGTTCATCGGGGCGGTCCGCAAGGTCAAGAGCATCCGGCCGCGCCCCAAGATGGTCATCGTCACGGCCCGCGTGTACGACGGCACCGGCTACGCCGACCTCTCGTTCTTCAACCAGCCGTGGCGGCTCAAGCAGCTCCGGGAGGGGCAGGAGGTGGCCGCCTGGGGCAAGGTCGGCGCCTTCCGGGGGGTGCTCCAGCTCCAAGGCCCGGGAGTGGAGGTCCTCAAGGGGGGCGGCGACGAGACGGTCCACGCGGGACGGATCGTCCCCCTGCATCCCGCCGGCGAGGGGGTCACCACCGGCGTCATCCGGCGGATCGTCTACGACGCGCTCGATCGGATCGGCGACCTCTCCGACCCGGTCCCCGGAGAGATCCGGGACCGGCAGGGTCTTCTCCCCCTCGACGAGGCCCTCCGCCTCGTCCACTTCCCCGACGAGCCCGAGGACGCCGACCGGGCCCGCGACCGCCTCAAGTTCGACGAGCTGTTCTTCCTCGAGCTCGGCGTGGCCTTCCGCAAGCATCGGGTCGAATCGGAGGAGCAGGGCGTCGCCCACGACGGCGCCGCGATCCTGACCGAGCGGTTCCTGGCCGCGCTGCCGTTCGAGCCCACCACCGCCCAGCGGGGCGCGATGGCAGAGATCGCGACCGACATGGCCGCGCCCAGGCCGATGCACCGGCTGCTGCAGGGAGACGTCGGCTCCGGCAAGACCGTGGTGGCGCTGCACGCCGCCCTGCGAGCGGTCGAGTCGGGGCACCAGGCGGCGATCATGGCGCCCACCGAGGTCCTCGCCCAGCAGCACTTCCGCAAGATCGACGAGCTCCTCGCGCCCATGGGGGCGCGGCGCGTGGGCGAGACCGAGCCCGCGCCGCAGGCGAGCCTGCTCGAGGAAGCGCCACCCGAGCACACCCTCACCTACGCGTTGCTCACCGCCTCGGTCGGCGGGAAGCAGCGGGAAGCGGTGCTGGCGGGCCTGGCCGACGGCTCGATCGACCTGCTGGTGGGGACCCACGCGCTGGTGCAGGAGGGCGTCGAGCTGCGCGATCTCTCGCTCGCGGTGATCGACGAGCAACATCGATTCGGCCTCCACCAGCGCATCGCGCTGAAGGAGAAGGGAGCCCGGCCCGACGTCCTCATCATGACGGCCACGCCGATCCCGCGGACGCTCGCGCTCACGTACTACGGCGACCTCGACGTGTCGGTCCTGGACGAGATGCCTGCGGGACGGCAGCCGATCCAGACGCGGATCGCCCGTAGCGCGGCGGAGCGGCGGAAGGCGTACGAGCTCGTGCGGCAGGAGGTCACCGCCGGCCGCCAGGCGTTCGTCGTGTGCGCGGCGATCGACGAGGGCAACCGGCTGCAGGTGAAGGCCGCCGAGAAGGAGGCGGAGCGCCTGGCCACCGAGGTATTCCCCGACCTCGACATCACGCTGCTGCACGGCAAGATGAAGCCGCGCGAGAAGGACGAGCGGATGGAGCGGTTCCGGAGCGGCGCATCGAACCTCCTGATCGCCACCACCGTGATCGAGGTCGGCGTCGACATCCCGAACGCGACGGTGATGCTCATCGAGAACGCCGAGCGATTCGGCCTCGCCCAGCTCCACCAGCTCCGGGGCCGCATCGGCCGCGGAGCGCACGCCTCGTACGCGATCCTGTTCGACGAGGCCGCCCCCGACAACGAGGAGGCGAAGGCCCGCCTCGGGGCCATGGTCCGCACCACCGACGGCTTCGAGCTGGCCGACGAGGACCTCCGCCTCCGCGGCGAGGGCACGCTGTTCGACATCCAGCAGTCGGGGATGCCGGACCTCAAGCTGGCGCGTCTCGCCGAGGACACCGACCTCGTGCGCCGCGCCCGCGAGGAGGCGTTCGCGATCGTCGGCGCCGACCCCACGCTCGAGCGGAGCCCCGAGCTGCGCGCGGAGATGGAGCGACGGTTCGCCGACTCCATCGACTGGCTGTTCCACTCGTGAAGGAGCGGCCGGTCTTCGCGCGGTTCTACGAGCTGCTCTCGCGCGCCGAGGACCGGACGATCGCGCCCTTCCGCGACGAGGTCGTCGGCGACGCCGGGGGGCGGGTGCTCGAGATCGGCGCCGGGAACGGGCTCAACTTCGGCCGCTACCGGAAGGCGTCGCAGGTGGTGGCGGTCGAGCCGCAGCCCCAGATGCTGGCCAAGGCCCGGCCCCGGGCGAGGGACGCGGCGTCGCGGATCGTCTTCGTCCGGGCGACGGCCGAGGCGCTGCCCTTCGCGGACGGCGCCTTCGACACGGTGGTCGCCAGCCTGGTCCTGTGCAGCGTGGCCGACCCCGCGGCCGCGGCCTCGGAGCTGCGTCGGGTGCTGGCATCCGGGGGGGAGGTGCGCTTCTTCGAGCACGTCCGGGCGCTCGACCCGGCGCTGGCTCGCCGTCAGGACCTGCTGAACCGGCCCTACGGGCGGTTCGCCGGCGGCTGCAACATGAACCGCGACACGCTCCTCACCCTCCGCCGCGCCGGGTTCACCGTCAGGTTCCGGCGCCTCGCCTTCGGCCCGAAGATGGCGCCCCACGTGCTCGGGACTGCCCGCCCCGGATGAGGGTCATCGCCGGCAGCGCGAAGGGCCGCCGCCTCGCGCCCGTGCCGAAGGGCACCCGGCCGATGGCCGACCGGGCACGCGAGGGCCTCTTCTCGAGCCTCGGCCCGGCCGTCGAGGACGCCGCCGTCCTGGACCTGTACGCGGGGACCGGCGCCCTTGCCATCGAGGCGCTCTCCCGGGGCGCCGCATCGGCCGAGCTCGTCGACTCCGGCGACGAGGCGATCCGGACCATCCGGGAGAACCTCTCGAGGGCGGGCTTCGAGGCCCGGGTGCGCCGGACGGCCGCCGCTCGCTATCTGGCCTCCCCACGCGGCCCGTTCGACCTCGTGTTCCTCGATCCACCGTACGAAACGCCCGAGGCGGACATCCGAGCCGTCCTCGAGGCCCTCCCTGCCTCGCTCGCCCCTCGCGCGACCGGTGTGCTCACCCGTCCCGCCCGGAACACCACCGATGTGATTCCGGTACACTTCGTGACTACGAGACGCTTGGCGTACGGAGACGCGCTCGTCCTCGTCTTCCGGGAGGAACGGTGGGCCTGACAGCGCTGTGCCCAGGAACCTTCGACCCCGTCACCAACGGTCATGTCGACGTCCTCGAACGGGCCTCGGGCCTGTTCGAGCGCGTCATCGCGTCCGTCGTCGAGAACCCGTCCAAGGAGCCGTTGTTCACGGTGGAGGAGCGAACCACGATGCTGAAGGAGGCGGTGGCCCCGATGCCGAACGTCGAGGTCGCCTCGTTCTCGGGCCTGCTCGTCGAGCACGCCCGGGCGCTCGGCGCGACCCTGGTGATCAAGGGCATCCGCGCGGTCTCCGACTTCGACTTCGAGCAGCAGATGGCCCAGATGAACCTCCGGTTGTCCGGCCTCGAGACCTGCTTCATCCCGACGAACCCCACCTGGTCGTACCTCTCGTCCTCCCTCGTCAAGGAGGTCGCGAAGTACGGCGGCGACGTGACCGACCTGGTGCCCCCGCACGTCGGCGAGCGCCTGCGCGAGCGGCTGGGGTGAGCTGATGGACATCACCACGCGCCTGCAGCAGCTCGAGGAGATGATCACCGAGGCGAAGAGCATGCCGCTCTCGTCCTCGGTGCTGGTCAGCCGCGAGGAGATGCTGAACGCGCTGAAGGAGATCCGCGAGACGCTGCCCGACGAGATCAAGCAGGCCCGCTGGGTCGTCCAGAGCCGCGAGGAGCTGCTGGCGAAGGCCCGGCGGGACGCGGAGAAGCTGATCGAGAAGGCGATGGGCGAGCAGGGCCGGCTGGCGTCGGACCAGGAGGTCGTGAAGCGTTCGAAGCGCGAGGCCGAGCGGCTGCTCACCGAGGCCCAGGAGCAGGCGCAGAAGATGCGCTTCGAGGCCGAGGACTACGTCGACGCCAAGCTCGCCTCGTTCGAGGTCATCCTCGGCAAGCTCCAGGAGGAGATGGCGCGGGCCTTGGAGGAGACGGCCGGCGCCAGCGAGCGGCTCGCGAAGACGTCGCAGCAGGTCTCGCGCGGGCGCCAGCGCCTCCGCGGCGGCACGATCGCCGCCGACGGGTTCGCACCGGAGGAGCGGGAGGAGGCCGACGATCGTGCTTGAGATCGACGTCAGCGCGCTGCTCGACAAACCGGGCGCCTCACGCAGGGTCCGCCTGGAGGAGCCCGTCGCGGGCCTCGCCACCGAGCTCGCCGCGGTTCCCGAGGAGCCCCCGGTCGGGCTCGAGGTGCTGCTCGAGTCGGTCGTCGAGGGCATCTACGTCACCGGCTCGGTCTGGGGGCCCATGCGCCTGTCGTGCGCCCGCTGCCTCACCGACTTCGAGCGCGAGTTCCGCCTCGAGGTGGCCGAGCTGTACGCGCGGGAGCCCGAGGAGGCCGACGCGTATCCTCTGGGGGACGGGGTGCTCGATCTGGCCCCGATGATCCGCGACGCCGTTCTGCTCGAGATGCCGTTCGCGCCGCTCTGTCGCGAGGATTGCCGCGGGCTCTGCGAGCGCTGCGGCGGCAACCGGAACCGTGACGAATGCTCGTGCGCCCCGCGGGTCGACCCGCGGTGGGCCGAGCTCGAGAAGCTGAACCTGGAATAGACGACAGAAGAAGGGAGCACCCGTGGCCGTTCCGAAGAGAAGGACATCGCGCTCGCGCCGGCGGAGCCGGCGCGCCCAGTGGAAGGGGGCACCGCCCACCTACAGCGAGTGCCCGCAGTGTCATCAGGCGAAGCTGCCTCACGTCGTGTGCGGCAACTGCGGCTACTACGCAGGCAGGGAAGCCGTCGAGGTCGAGTAGGGGGCGCCCTTGCTGAAGCGGAAGGCCGGCCGCCTGGAGCGAGCTCTCGGCGTTCGGTTCAAGGACCCCCGTCTGCTCCAGCTCGCCCTTTCCCACCGCTCGTACGCGTTCGAGCAGGGCCTGGGGTCGAACAACGAGCGCCTCGAGTTCCTCGGCGACGCGGTGCTCGGGCTCGTGGTGACCGACATGGCGTATCAGCGGTTCCCCGACCTCGCCGAGGGCGAGCTGGCGAAGCTCCGCGCGGCGACCGTGAACATGGCCATCCTTGCCCAGGTGGCCGAGGAGCTCGGGCTCGGCCAGGACGTCCTCCTCGGCCGGGGCGAGGCCCTCTCGGGCGGGCGCGAGAAGGCGAGCATCCTCGCCGATGCGGCCGAGGCGGTGCTGGGGGCCCTGTACCTCGACCGCGGGCTCGGCCAGGCGCGGCGGGTCGTCGAGCGCCTGTTCTGGCCGAGGATGCAGGAGTACATGCGCGGCGAGGGCGAGCGCGACTACAAGACCGGTCTGCAGGAGCTCGCCGCCCGCGAGATCGGAAGCGTGCCCCAGTACCGCGTGACGGACTCGGGGCCCGATCACGCGAAGGAGTTCACGGCGAGCGTCTACCTCGGCGACGAGGTCTACGGCATCGGCCGCGGCCGATCGAAGAAGGAGGCCGAGCAGGAGGCCGCCAAGCAGGCGCAGGGGCGCTTGCTGGGCGACCATGCGGAGCCCGTGGGGACGGAGGAGAGCTAGTGGAGCTGCCCGAAGTCGAGGTGATGCGGCGAGACCTCGAGAAGGACGTCGTCGGCCGGCGCATCGGCAAGGTCGACGTGCGGCCGCAGAAGAACGCGCTCACCATCATCAAGAAGCACCACCGAACCAGGAAGGAGTTCGCGGGCCTCCTCGAGGGACGCAAGATCACCGGCATCGAGCGTCGCGGGAAGTACCTCCTCGTCAAGCTCGACGACGACAGCGTGCTCGTCGTCCACTTCAAGATGAGCGGCCGGTTCGTGCGGGGCCGCAAGGGCTCCGAGCTGCAGCCCCATACGCACGTCCACATCGAGTTCGCGCAGGGGGGAGACCTCCGGTTCGTCGACCCCCGCGCCTTCGGCCGGATGTTCGTCGCGCCCGCCGACAAGCTGGAGACGATGGCCGAGCTCCAGAAGATCGGGATCGACCCGCTCGAGCACACGTTCACCTGGCCGGAGTTCTCCGCCAAGCTCGCCGAGCGAAGGATGAAGCTGAAGCCGCTCTTGATGGACCAGGAGTTCATCGCCGGCCTCGGAAACATCTACTCCGACGAGGTCCTGTTCGCCGCGGGGCTCCGTCACGACCGCAAGTCCGACGAGCTGTCCTCCCAGGAGGTCCGCCGCCTCTACCGCGCGATCCAGGAGGTCGTGCAGGACGCGATCCGCTTCCGGGGGACCACGCTCGAGGATCAGGCCTACGTCGACCTGTTCGGCAACCCCGGCGAGAACCTCACCGAGCTGAAGGTCTACGGCCGGAGAGGCCTGGCCTGCCGTCGCTGCCGTTCGCCGATCGAGATGGTGAAGATCTCGGGGCGCGGCTCCTACTTCTGCCCCGTCTGCCAGACGTGACGCCCGTGGTGCGCGCGCGCGTCCTGGTGTCGGGGGGCGTCCAGGGCGTGTTCTACCGCGCCTCCGCGCACCAGCGGGCCGTCGAGCTGGGCCTGTCGGGCTGGGTTCGCAACCTCCCCGAAGGCCGGGTCGAGGCCGTGCTCGAGGGCCCCGAGGCCGACGTCGACGCGATGATCGCCTGGTGCCGGGAGGGCACCCCGCTCAGCCGGGTGGAGCGCGTCGAGGTCGAGCGGGGCGCGCCGGAAGGCCTCACCGGGTTCCGCATCGCGCACTAGCGGATTCCCCGGGCGCCTCCACGCTCGGGCGGGGTTCCGCTGTTAGCATCGAGCCGATGTTCCTCCGGTCGCTCAACATCCGCGGGTTCAAGTCGTTCGCCGACAGGACCGCCCTCGAGCTCGGCCCCGGCATCAGCGTCATCGTGGGCCCGAACGGCTCGGGGAAGTCCAACGTCGCCGACGCGATCTCCTGGGCGCTCGGCGAGCAGGGCCCGCGCGCCCTCCGCGGCTCCCAGATGGCCGATGTGATCTTCGCCGGCGCCCCCGAGCGGCCGTCCCTCGGGATGGCCCAGGTCTCGCTCGTCATCGACAACACCGCGGGGCTCATCCCCGTCGACGCCACCGAGATCGAGGTCACCCGCACCATCTTCCGCTCCGGCGAGAGCGAGTACTCGATCGCCGGCCAGACGTGCCGTCTGATGGACATCCAGGAGCTGCTATCCGACACGGGCATCGGCCGGGGCCTGCACACCGTGATCGGCCAGGGCCACCTCGAGGACGCGCTGACCTCGCGGCCCGAGGATCGCCGCCGCTACATCGAGGAGGCGGCCGGCATCGCCAAGCACCGCCGCCGCAAGGAGCGGGCCGAGCGGAAGCTCGCCGGCATCGAGCAGGACCTCCTGCGTCTCCAGGACGTCATGGGCGAGCTGAAGCGTCAGCTGAAGCCGCTGAAGCAGCAGGCCGAGGCCGCCGAGCGCCACGAGGCCCTGACGCGCCAGGCCGAGGAGCTCTCCGGAAAGATTGCCGCCGCACGCCTGCGGGACCTGCTCGCCGAGCGGGACCGTCGGCGCCCGGCGTGGGAGGAGGGCATGGCGCGCCGCCGCGAGGCCGAGGAGCGGCTCGCGGCGCTCGACGCCGAGATCGCCGCGCAGGGCGAGCGACTGGGGCGCGCCGAGCGGGCGCTCGCCCAGGCCGAGGCCGAGCACGCGCGCGCGCTCGCCGCCCGCTCGTCCGCCGAGACCGTCCTCCTCGACGCCGTCCGCGCCGAGGGGGAGGCGAAGGCGAAGGTCGCGGCCGACGAGGGGCGTGCCGGCCGCCTCTTCACGCTCGAGGAGGAGGCCACCCGAACCGAGGCGGCGCTCGACCAGACGCGGGACGCTCTCCGCGAGCGGGAGGAGGCGCTCGAGGAGGCCGAGGGCCTCTTCGAGGCGGCGCGCGCGGCCCGGCAGCAGGCCGAGGAGCGGCTGATGCGGGCGAGAGAGGCGTCACACGCTCGACGCGCCGAGCTCGAGACCCACCGCCGGATCCTCGAGACCTCCGACGGGGAGCGTGCCCGCCTGGCCGAGTCGCTCGACGAGCTCCGCCGACGCGAAGCCGAGGTGACGGCGGAACGGGAGCAGCTCGAGGCCGAGGTCGAACGGCTCGACGCCGAGGAGACCCCGCTCGCCGAGCGGCAGTCCCAGCTCCAGCGGGAGCGCGACCGCCTGGTGAGCGAGCTGGCGCACCTCGAGGACGGCGAGCGCCGGCTCGAATCGCGCCGCCAGGCGATCGAGGCCCGGCGTTCCGCGCTCGCCGAGACGCCGGGCTCGAGGTTCCTCAAGCGCCGCGGGCGCGGCATCGGGCTCCTCGGCAGGCTGCTCGAGGCCGAGAAGGGCATGGAGCGCGCGGTGGCGGCCGCGCTGGGCCCGCTCGCCGACGCGATCGTCTTCGAGGAGCACGGTCAGGCGGTCGCCGAGGCCGCCGATGGCGCCGGCGCCACCTTCGTCTCCGCCGAGGGCCGCCCCGGGAGCTTCCACCTGCCCGGCGAGCGGAGCCTCCTGTCGGTGGTCAGCCCCGACCCGCGGGTGTCTTCGCTGGTCGGCGCGCTCCTCGGCACCGTGTACCTGGCCGCCGATCCCGACGAGGCGCTCGCCAAGCACCGGCGCCATCCCGCGGCTTCGTTCGTCACCCGCGAGGGAGTGCTCGTCGGGCCGGCCCACGTGCGCACCGCGCCGACGCCGACCGAGGACGAGCTCGCGCTTCGCCGGGAGGACGTCGCGGTGAGCCGCGACCTCTCGCGGCTCCGCAGCCAGCTCGCCGGCAAGCGCGGACGGCTCGCGCAGATCGCCGCGGAGCTGGCGCAGATCGAGGAGGCGCTCGGGCGGACCGACGCGCTCATCACCGCCGCGGCCGACGGGATGGCCCGGCTCGGCGCCGACGTGGCCGCGCTGGGGCGCGAGCGCGAGGTGGTCGAGCACCGCCTCGGGCGCGTCGAGGAGAGCATCCGCGCCTCGCACGACGTGATCGACGCGCTCCCGCCCGAGCCCGAGGCCGACGCCGACGTGCCGCCCCACCCCGAGCCCCCGATGCACCTCCGGGTCGAGGTCGAGTCGCTGCGACGCGAGCGCGACCGCCTCGAGGCCGGGCTCGCGCGCTGCCGGGCCGACCTCGAGCAGGCACGCGCGCTCGACCCCGAGACCCTCCGCGCCGCCGTCGACCAGGCGCGGGACGTCCGCGAGGCGGCCGAGGAGTCGCTGCGTTCCGCCGAGCAGGAGGCCGCCGCCGCGTCGGAGCGGCGGGAGGAGGCGATGAGCGAGGCCGCCGAGGCCCGGGCCGCCGAGGGGCAGGGCAACGAGGCATGGCGAAGCTCCGCGGCGCTCCTTCAGCGCCTGCGCGACGAGTACGAGGACGAGGACCAGGTCCGCCGCGACCTCGACCGCCGGGTCGGCGAGGCCGAGCGCCTGCTCGTCGAGGGCCACAAGCGGCAGCCCGAGGAGGCCCTCGCCCAGCTCACCGACGACGACACCCTCGAGTCGCTGCAGCGCCGGTCCGACCTCCTCACGCGACGCCTCACGCTCCTCGGCCGGGTCAACCTGGTGGCGAGCGAGGAGTACCAGGCGCTCCAGGAGCGCCACGATTTCCTCCGCCGCGAGATCGAGGACGTGCAGTCCGCGCGCCGCGACCTCCAGCGCGTGGTCGCCGACGTCGACCGGAAGATCGTGGAGATCTTCGAGGCCGCCTTCCGCGATGTGGCCGCGGAGTTCACGAAGGTGGTGAAGACGGTGTTTCCCGGCGGCGAGGGCCGCGTCTCGCTCACCGACCCCGACGACCTGATGGGGTCGGGCGTCGAGATCGAGGTGCGTCCCGGCCGCAAGAAGGTCAAGCGCCTGTCGCTCCTCTCGGGCGGGGAGCGCTCGCTGGTCGCGCTCGCGTTCCTGTTCTCGATCTTCCGCGCCCGGCCCTCGCCCTTCTACCTCCTCGACGAGGTCGAGGCGGCGCTCGACGACCTGAACCTCGTGCGCTTCCTCGAGCTCATCAAGGACTTCGCGCGCGACTCCCAGGTCATCGTCATCAGTCACCAGAAGCGGACGATGGAGGCCGCCGACGTCCTCTACGGCATCTCGATGTCGGGCGGCGTCTCGACCGTGATCTCCCAGCGCCTCGCCGGTGTGCCGGAGGGCGCGACCAAGTAGGTTCTCCCCGGAGGCTGTCGTCATGCCGGGAGGGATCGGGTTGGAGATCGTCGTCGCCCTGGCGGCGCTCGCGCTGCTCGTCGCCGCCGCGCTGGTCGGCCGCCGCATGCGGAGACGCCCCGCGCCCGTGCGCGCGCCGAAGCCCGCAGCACGCGAGAGCCTGGGCGCGCGCGTCCGCTCCATCTTCCGGGGCGCTCCCTCGGAGGAGAGCTGGGGAGAGCTCGAGGACGCCCTGATCCGGGCCGACGTCGGGCCGGGCCCGGCCGCGGAGCTGGTCACCCGCGTCCGCGAGGCCTACGAGCCGGGCGACGACCCGGCCGCGCTCCTCAAGCGCGAGGTGGCGGCGGTGTTCGAGTCCGATCCGCCGCTCGTCGTTCCGCCCGGCTTCGCCGTGCTGATGGTGGTGGGCGTGAACGGCACCGGGAAGACCACGACGATCGGCAAGCTCGCCAAGCGGCTCGCCGGGGGCGGCCGTTCGGTCGCGCTCGCCGCGAGCGACACGTTCCGCGCGGCCGCCGCCGAGCAGCTGGAGGAGTGGGGAACGCGTGCGGGGGTCGAGGTCATCTCTCAGCAGCGGGGCGCCGACCCCGGCGCGGTCGCCTTCGACGCCGTGCAGGCCGCGCGCGCCCGCGACATGGACGTGGTGATCGTCGACACCGCGGGCCGGCTGCACAACCGGCAGCCGCTGATGGACGAGCTGCGCAAGGTGAAGCGCGTCCTCGAGAAGGCGGGCGGCTCGGTGGACGAGGTCCTCCTGGTCCTCGACGCGACGACGGGACAGAACGGGATCGCGCAGGCGACCGCGTTCACCGAGGCCGTCGATGTCACCGGCGTCGCCCTGACGAAGTTCGACGGCACCGCGAAGGGCGGCGTCCTGCTCGCCGTGCGCGAGCGCCTCGGCGTCCCCGTGAAGCTCGTCGGTATGGGGGAGGGGATCGACGACCTCGAGCCGTTCGACGCCGGGGTCTTCGCCGACCGGATCCTCGAACGCTGATGGCGCGCGCGGAGATCCTGATCGTCGAGGATCACCCGACGATGCGGGAGGCGATGCGGCTGATCCTGGAGCACGAGGGCTTCGAGATCCGCGAGGCGTCCGACGGGCAGATGGCGCTCGACCTCGCACGCGAACGCGCGCCCGACCTGATGTTCCTCGATCTGAACATCCCGGGCGCCGGCGGGGCCGAGGTGCTGAAGGAGCTGAAAGCGGACGAACGGACGAGGGACATCCGCGTGATCGTGATCACCGCCGTGGGCGAGGAGGGTCGGAACTACGTCCTGTCACTCGGCGCGGACGAGTACTTCACGAAGCCGTTCAGCCCGCTCGCGCTGTTGCGGACGGTCGAGAAGGTGCTGTCGGGCGGGCCATCGGAAGACGCACCGTGAACGTCGAGCCGGCGCCGGGGACGGATACGACCTCGATCCGGCCGCCCATCGCATCGACGAGCTTCTTCGTGATGTAGAGGCCCAGGCCGGCGCCCTCCGCACGCCGTGTGGTGGCGGCGTCCGTCTGGTGGAAGCGCTCGAAGATCCGGTCGAGATCCTCGGCGGCGATCCCGATGCCGCGATCGCTCACGCGGAAGACCGCCTGGCCGCCGTCCGAGCTGGCCGACAGCAACACCGGCTCCGGCGGCATCGAGAACTTCAGCGCGTTCTTGAGCAGGTTCGTGAGGACCTGTTCGACGCGATGTGCGTCCGCGACGAACCGATCGAGCCGGATGTCGGTCTGCACACGATCTGCGTGCTCGTCGAGGCCCTGGACGACCTCCTCCACGAGCTCCGCTGCTCGAACGCCCTCCACATCGAACGAGAGCTTGCCGGCCTCGATCCTCGTCACGACGAGCAGGTCTTCCACCAGGTGGATCAGGCGATCGGTCTGGATGTCGACGATCCCGAGGAACTCGCGCACCTCCATGGATGACAAGGAGTCGATCCGCCCGAGGAGCGTGTTGACGAACCCACGCATCGCCGCGAGCGGGGTTCGGAGCTCGTGGCTCGTGATCGCGACGAAGTCCGACTTCATCTCGTCGAGGTCCTCCAGCCGGCGCAGCATCTCCTCCTGTCGGTCGCGCAGCAGCGCGGCCTCGACCACCATCGCGACCTGGTCCGCGAGCGTTCGCACCACCACCCGATCCGGTTCGGCGGACCCGAGCGGATGCCGTTCGTGCAGGACGCCGACCAGCGCGTCCCCGACCCGCAGCGGGATCGCGACCTCCGACATCGACAGGTGACCCTCGACCTCGGACCGCGTGGTGGCCGCTCGACCGGGGACGGTGTCGGCGATCGCGATCTGATCGCCGACGGCGTAGCCGGGGTCGCCGTGGACGCCACGCGCCACGAGGTGGTCGCCCTCCAGGATCAGGATGGCGAGGGTGTCGAGCCCGAGGTCTCGGGCGATCGACCGCGTCATCGAGGCGACCGCCGAGGCCGCGTCGTCGGCAGCGACACCGGCGAGTACGGCCGCGTGCAGCGCCGACACCTCCCGGCGGGCCGACACCTCCCGGCGCGCCGCCGCACCGGCGAGGGTCGCGGCGTCCTCCGCGAGGGTGGCGCGTTCCCGCGCGAGCAGCGCGTCGCGTCGCATCGAGCGGGCCATCAACCCGGCGACCACACCGACGACCAGGTCGACGCCGACCCGGAACACCACCGCCGACAGCTGGGCGGCCCGCTCGGCCTGCCCCGTTCCGTAGAGCTCACGGATCGGCTCCGAGATGGCGGCCACCGCCACGGCGACGAGCGCTCCCGCGAGCCCGAACCGCAGCGCCCCCTCGAGCGGCAGGACGTAGGCGATCACCCAGAGCGAGTTCCCCGGGGTCGCGTACGTCCAGACGAGCGCCGTGACGAGCACGATGTCGAGCACGAACGCAACGAGGCCGACGCGTCGCAACCGATCGACGCTGGTCGCGCCCTCCGTCGCGATCGAGATGCCGACGTTGCCGATCGCCAGGATCGCCACCAGGACGAACCCCATCGGCAGCACGTGCCCGGCGGCGCTGTCGGGGTTCGCAGCGGTCGTCACGCTCTGCAGGACGGCGAACGCGACGGTCAACCACCGCAGCCCGATCAGCCCGAGCTCCAGGCGTTTGGCGTTCGCCAGGTCGTCGGAGGCCGGCCCCCTCACCGGGCCTTCCCTCCGTGTCGGTACAATCTCGTTCTCCTGTCCAGGGCGCGCTCGGACCAGGCGCGTCCGCACCTACTGCCTATGTTCGACACATTGACCGACCGCCTGAACGCGGTCTTCAAGAAGCTCCGCAGCCGAGGCAAGCTCCACCCCAAGCAGGTGGACGCGGCGCTCGGGGAGATCCGCACGGCACTGCTGGAGGCCGACGTCGCGATCGAGGTCGCCGACGACCTGGTCGGGCGGGTGCGCGAGCGAGCGCTGTCCGAGGAGGTCATGAAGAGCCTCACGCCCGGTCAGCAGGTCGTGAAGGTCGTCCGCGAGGAGCTCCAGCGGACGCTCGGCGGCACGCAGGTGCCGTTCGCCCTGCCGTCGGTGCGACCGGCCGTGATCATGATGGCCGGCGTCCAGGGCTCGGGGAAGACGACGGCGTCGGCCAAGCTCGCCCGGATGCTGAAGGAGAAGGGCAAGCATCCGCTGCTCGTCGCCGCAGACCTCCAGCGGCCCGCCGCGATCGATCAGCTCTTCACGCTCGGTGACGAGATCGGCGTCCCGGTGGTGTCCGACGGGAAGGACGCCGTCAGGGTCGCGAAGAACGCGCTCAAGCAGGCGGACCGGAGCGGGAGCGACGTGGTGATCGTCGACACGGCCGGCCGGCTGCACGTCGACGAGGAGATGATGCGCGAGGCGCGGCGCGTGAAGGACGCTATCGGTCCGCATCACGTGCTGATGGCGTGCGACTCGATGACCGGACAGGACGCCGTCGTGCAGGCGCGTGCGTTCATGCGTGAGGTCGACACGACCGGCTTCGTCCTGACGAAGATCGACGGCGACTCGCGCGGCGGCGCGGCGCTGTCGATCACCGCCGTCACCGGCCGCCCGGTCTTCTTCGTCGGGACGGGTGAGAGGACGGCGGACCTCGAACCGTTCTACCCCGACCGGATGGCGTCGCGGATCCTCGGGATGGGCGACGTCTTGTCGCTGATCGACAAGGCGGAGGACAACCTCGACGCGGAGCAGGCCGCCGAGACCGCGAGGAAGCTCGCGGACGCCAGCTTCACGCTCGAGGATTTCCTCGTGCAGATGCAGCAGATGAAGAAGCTCGGGCCGCTGCAGGACATCCTGGCGATGCTGCCCGGCGTGCCCGGCGGCAAGAACGCGATCAAGGACCTCGCGGCGCAGGTCGACGACCGCCAGATCGCGCGGGCCGAGGCGATCATCTCGTCCATGACCAGGGAGGAGCGACGCAACCCCGCTATCATCGGTGGGTCCCGGCGCCTGCGGATCGCCCGCGGCTCGGGGACCACCACGGCCGACGTGAACTCCCTGCTGAAGGAGTTCGAGGCGGCCCGCAAGATGATGAAGTCGTTGATGGGTGGGAAGCGGATGCCTCGCCTGCCGGGCATGCCGAACATCCCCGGGCTCTGAGCCCGGACCGAGAGGAGAAGCACAGCATGGCGACGAGGATCAGGTTGATGCGGATGGGGGCCAAGAAGCGGCCCTTCTACCGCGTCGTGGTGGCCGATCAGCGCAGCCCGCGCGACGGTCGGTTCATCGAGAACATCGGCAAGTACCATCCGCTCGACGAGCCGTCACTGATCGACATCGACGAGGCCAAGGCGCTCGACTGGCTCCGTAAGGGCGCGCAGCCGTCCCAGGCCGTGCAGGTGCTGCTGACGAAGTCGGGTATCTGGGAGAAGTTCGAGGCCGAGCGGCCGAAGGGCTCCGCATCGACGAAGGGCGCGAAGAGCGCGAAGGCCGCCTCCTGACGATGAAGGAGCTCCTCGAGTACATCGCGAGCGAGCTCGTGGACAACCCCGACGCCGTGAACGTGGAGGAGACGACCGACGATCGGGGCGTGCTGCTCCGCCTGCGAGTGGATCAGGAGGACATGGGCCGCGTGATCGGGCGCGGCGGCCGCACGGCTCGCGCGATCCGGCAGGTCGTCAAGATCGCGGCGATCCGCGAGGGCGTGCACGTGCACGTCGATATCGCGGACTGACGTGGACCCGCGCGAGCCGACCGTCGTGGTCGGCCGCATCACCCGCGCACACGGCCTCACCGGCGAGGTCGCGGTGCTCGTGCTCTCCGAGGTTCCGGAGCGGTTCGAGCCCGGCTCAGCGCTCTACCTCGACGACGGCCGGCCGCTCGAGGTGTCGGAGGCGCGCACGCACCGAGGGCGGTTGCTCGTCCGGTTCGACGGCATCCTCGATCGAACGGCCGCCGAGCCGCTCGTCGGTCACGACCTCGTCGTCCCCGAGTCCGAGTCGCCGCCGTTGCCGGAGGGGTCATACTGGGACCACCAGCTGATCGGGTGCGTCGTCGAGACCGACACGGGAACGTCGCTCGGTGAGGTCCGCGACGTGATCCACACGCCCGCGAACGACGTATGGAGCGCGGTCGACGCCGATGGCCGCGAGACGCTGATCCCCGCGATCGCCGACGTCGTGGTCTCGGTCGACGTCGACGCGCGGCGGATCGTGGTTCGCGAGGTCCTCGGCCTCACGACGCCCGAGAGCTGAGCCGCGTTAGCCTGCGAAGGTGCGGATCGACGTCTTCACGATCTTCCCCGAGATCCTGGAGGGACCGCTGCGGGCCAGCCTGCTCGGCAAGGCGATCGACGCCGGCGTCGTCGATGTCCGCGTGCACGACCTCCGGACCTTCGCCACCGACAAGCACCGGCAGGTCGACGACGAGGCCTACGGCGGCGGGCCCGGGATGGTCATGAAGCCGGAGCCGGTGTTCGCGGCGGTCCGGTCGCTCGGCGACGACCGTGGCCGCGTGATCCTGCTGTCGCCCGCGGGGCGCCGACTCGACCAGGACCTGGTGGGGGAGCTCGCCTCCGAGCGGCACCTGGTCCTCATCGCCGGCCGCTACGAGGGCGTCGACGAGCGGGTCGTGGAGGGCCTGCCCGCGCAGGAGGTCTCGATCGGGGATTACGTGCTCTCCGGCGGAGAGCTTCCGGCCCTCGTGGTGATCGAGGCCGTGACCAGGCTGGTTCCGGGCGTCATCGGCAGGGAGGAGTCGCACGAACGCGACTCGTTCGGCGAGGGCGGCCTGCTGGACCACCCGCACTACACGCGTCCGGCCGAGTTCGCAGGGATGCGGGTGCCGGAGGTGCTCCTGTCGGGCAACCACGCCGAGATCGAGCGGTGGCGACGGGACGCGGCGCTCGAGAAGACCCGCCGCAACCGCCCCGACCTGCTGGAACGCATGGGAGACGAGCAGGCAGGCTAGCCGGAGGCGCCTGCTATCATCGGACTCCCGCCATGAAAGCGACCGATCTCGTCGACAAGGCTTACCTGCGCACGGACATCCCCCCGTTCCGCGCAGGGGACACCGTCCGTGTGCATGTCCGGGTCGTCGAGGCCGGCCGCGAGCGCGTCCAGGTCTTCCAGGGCGTCGTGATCCGCCGCCAGGGCGGCGGGCTGCAGGAGACCTTCACCGTCCGCAAGATCTCGTTCGGCGTCGGCGTGGAGCGCACGTTCCCGGTCCA
>DASWKG010000006.1:0-12390 GCA_036396755.1 Actinomycetota bacterium | reverse complement strand
CTCGGAGCTGCTCGCGCGGGTCGAGGGCGTCGCCGGGCTGCTCGCCATGCTCACCGACCGCATCGACGAGGAGGTGCTCGAGGCGGCGGGCCCCTCGCTCGAGGTGGTCGCCGACCACGCGGTCGGCTACGACAACGTGGACCTCGCCGCCTGCGCGCGACGGGGCATCGTCGTGACGAACACGCCCGACGTGCTCACCGACGCGACGGCCGACCTCGCGTGGGGGCTGATCCTCGCGGCGGCGCGGCGCATCGCCGAAGGTGACCGCCTGGTCCGCGCGCACGGGCCGTGGGAGTGGTCGCCCTCGTTCATGCTCGGCCGCGAGGTGACGGGGAAGACGCTCGGCATCGTCGGGCTCGGGCGCATCGGCCAGGCCGTCGCCCGGCGCGCGGCCGGCTTCTCGATGCGGCTCCTCGCGCAGTCGCGCCGGCCACAGCCCGAGACGGAGGACGCGCTCGGCGTCGTGCCGCGCGAGCTCGACGCGCTCCTCACCGAGTCCGACATCGTCACGGTCCACGTGCCGCTCGCCGGCGAGACGCGACGGATGTTCGGCGAGAAGGAGTTCCGGGCGATGAAGCCAACGGCGATCTTCGTGAACACCTCGCGGGGGCCGGTCGTCGACGAGGCGGCGCTGGCGGCGGCGCTCTCGTCCGGCGAGATCGCGGCCGCCGGCCTCGACGTCTACGAGCGTGAGCCCGAGGTCCATCCCGCGCTCCTCGGGCTCGAGAACGTGGTCCTGGCGCCGCACCTCGGCAGCGCCACCGTCGAGACACGCCTCGCGATGGGGATGCTGGCGGCGCGGAACCTCGTCGCGGTGCTCCACGGCGAGCCTCCGCCGACGCCGGTGGCATCCGCGGGAGAATGATCGCCATGCGACCGGTCTTTCGATCCCCCCCAGTCATCGCGGTGGCGGGGCTCCGGCTGGGCCCCGGCGGCGTCTCCGGATGGAGCGGCGGCGCGGCCGCCGTCCCCGAGCGGTACCTGCTGGCCCTGCACCGGGCCGGCGCCGACGAATCCGTGCTCTTCCCGCGGGCGCTCGACGAGGGCGGCGCGGCCCGGCTCCTCTCGCGCGCCCACGGGCTGCTGCTTCTCGGCGGCGGCGACATCGGGCCGGCGGAGTACGGCGGGTCGCCCCGCGACGAGATCTACGAGGTCGACCCGGTGCGCGACGCGTTCGAGATCGCGCTCGTGCGAGAGGCGCTCGATCGCGGCACGCCGGTCCTCGCCGTCTGCCGCGGGATGCAGCTGGTGAACGTCGCCCTCGGCGGCACGCTCGACCCGCACCTGCCGGACCACGACGGCCTCGAGGCCCATCGCGAGCCGGGGTCACGCGCCCACGTGATGCACCCGGTTCGCCTGCAGCCCGGGTCCCGGGTGGCCGAGGCGATGGGGACGGCGATGCCCGACTGCTCGTCCTCGCACCACCAGGCGGTCGAGAAGCTCGGCGAGGGGGTCGTCGCGACCGGTTGGGCGAGCGACGGCGTCGTCGAGGCGCTCGAGCACGAGGATGGATGGGTGGTCGGCGTGCAGTGGCACCCCGAGGCCACCGCGGCCCGCGACCCCGTCCAGCAGGCCCTGTTCGCCGCGCTCGTCGAGCGAGCCGAGGCGAACGCGTAGCGGGAACGCCGGCCGCGCGGGCGGTCGCTACCCGGCGGCGCCGCGGATGATCTCCGCGGCCTCCTCGATGCGGTCGCGGTGGGTCCGGTGGCAGAGGATCGCCGCTCGCAGCGTGAACCGGCCGCCGAGCACGGTGCTCGAGAGGAACACACGCTTCGAGTCGTTGATGCGCGCGAGCAGCTCCCGGCTCGCCTCGTCGCCGGCGGCCGAGCGGAACGCGACGATCGAGAGGTCCGGCTCCCACGGGACCTCGAGCCCCGGCGCCTCGGCGAGCCGCTCGTGGAGGAACCGCGCGAGCTCGAGCTTCTCCTCCAGGGCCTCGCGGAAGGCGTCGAGCCCGTGGAGCTTCAACGGAAGCCAGACGCGCAGGCCGCGGAAGTCGCGCGAGAGCTCGGGCGAGTAGTCGGCGAAGTTCCGCGACTCGCCCTCGCCGGCGAGGTCCTGAAGGTAGACCGCGCCGTCCACGCTGTGGGACTCGCGGAGGTGCCGGCCCTCCCGGACGAGCAGGCACCCGGTCCCGTACGGCAGGAACATCCCCTTGTGCGGGTCGAGCGCGATGGAGTCGGCGAGCTCGATGCCGGCGAACGCGTGGCGTCCGCGCTCGGTCAGCTGGAAGAACCCGCCGTACGCGCCGTCGATGTGCAGCCACAGCCCCTGCTCGCGCGCGATCTCGCCGACCTCGGCGATCGGGTCCACCGCCCCGGTGTTCACCGTCCCGGCGCTGGCCACCACGCAGAACGGCCGCAGCCCGCGCGCGCGGTCGGCCTCGATCTCGCGGCGGAGCGCCTCGGGGTCCATGCGGAGGGCCCCGTCCGAGGGCACCGTCCGAAGGTTCCGCGACGAGAGGCCCGCGAGGCCGGCCGCCTTCGCGACCGACGCGTGCGCCTCCGCGGTGACGTAGAGCGCGCCGCCCGAGAGGTCGTCGCCGAGACCCTTGTGACGGGCCGCCACGATCCCCGAGAAGTTCGCCATCGACCCGCCCGAGGTGAAGATGCCGCGCGCCTCGGGCGGGAAGCCGAACAGGTCGGCCAGCCACCGCAGGACGTTCCACTCGAGCTGCACGAGCGCCGGCGACGGCTGCCACATCCCGACGTAGCGATTCACCCCCGCGGCGAGGAAGTCGGCGAGCGCGGCGGCGAAGATGCCGCCGCCGGGGATGTAGGCGAGGTAGCCGGGGCCGGTCGTGTTGAAGGACGTCGCCACCCCGCGGTCCACCGCGTCGATCAGCCCGCCGAGATCGCCCGGGCCGCCGGGGGGAGCCGGCTCGTCGAACGCGCGAGCGAGCTCCTCACCGCCCTCGAGCGGCGCGGCCGACGCCTCGGGCAGCCCCTCGATGAACCCCACGAGGTAGGAGCCCACCGCGTCGATCATCTCCCGCATCTCCGGCGCCGACGGCTCGAGCGGGTAGCTCACGATGCCTCCTCGTGCACGGCGCTGCGGACGTCGAGCAGCATGCCGTCGACCCCCTCGACCACCACCCGGTCGCCCACGCCGGCGCCGTGGAGCTTCGCCGGGTAGGTCGTGCCGCGGATGCGCACGCGCCCGGGCGCCGAGACGACGCCCGTCTCGCCGATCATGCCCTCGGTCCCCGAGCGGGCGGGCTTCCCGCGGAGCCAGAGCCAGAACATGATCTCCACCCCCTCGAACGCGGCCAGCGCCGCGATGGCGACGAACCGCCAGGGCGAGGGGAGGAAGAGGAACGCCAGCGTCCCGCCGATGAGCAGCGCCACGGATCGAGCCTACAACCCCGGCGGCCGTCGGAGGCGCTTGGTCTCGCTCCGCTGCTTCTTCTCGCGGAGCCGCCGCTCGCGCGCGGCCGCGCTCGGCGCGGTCTTCCGCCTCGGCTTCGGGACCCGGAGCGCGCGGTCGACGACACCGGCCAGGCGCTCGAGCACGGCCTCCCGGTTGCGGGTCTGCGACCGGCGCTCGCCGGCCGACAGGCGCAGGTTGCCCTGCCCGTCGATCCGCGAGGCGAGCCTGGTGAGGAGCCGCTGGCGCTGGCGCGGGCCGAGCTCGCGGGAACGCTCCACGTTCCACGACAGGTCGACGCGCGTCGACGAGCGGTTCGCGTGCTGGCCGCCCGGGCCTCCCGCGGTGCTGAACGTCAGGGTGATCTCGTCGAGCGGGATCTGGAGTCGCCGGTTGACCCGGACGTGATCCACTACGGGCCGGCGTACGGCTGGAGCGAGACGATCTCGTAGGAGAAGGTGCCGCCGGGCGCGTCGTAGGAGAGGACGTCGCCGATCGCCTTGCCCATCAGCGCCTGGCCGAACGGCGACGAGAGCGACACCGTGCGCGCCCCCTCGGCCCGCTCCTCCTTCGACGCGGCGAGCAGGTACACCTCGTGCTCGTCGTCGCCGTCCTCGAGCGGCCGCACCGTGACGAGCACCCCCGGCGCCGCTCGGTCGGCGTCGACCGGGCCCTCGACGATCTCGGGGTCCTTCAGCAGTTGCTCGAGCTCGCGGATGCGCGCCTCCATGAGGCCCTGGGCGTCCTTCGCCGCGTCGTATTCGGCGTTCTCGCGGATGTCGCCGTGCTCGCGCGCGCGGAGGAGGCGCTCGGCCATCTCGTCGCGGCCGGGCCCCTTCAGCCGATCGAGCTCGGAGCGCAGCCGCTCGTACGCGTCCTTGGTCAGGACGGCGGAGGCTTCCTGGTCGGCTCGTCGCGGCGGGCGTCCATCCATGCCCGCGAATCTAGCATCCGGGGCGCGGGTCTCACCGTTTGACATGGTGATAGACTCTGTCCTACTGTCACATCCGGATGACGGTCACCGACACCATGGTCGCTCGCGCGACCCGAGAGCGCATCCTCAACGCGGCGTTCGAGGCCGTGGCCGACTTCGGGCTCTCGCGGCTCACCATGGAGGACGTCGCCACCCGAGCCGAGTGCTCACGCCAGACCCTCTACCGCTACTTCCCCGCCCGCGACGACTTGCTGTCCGCCCTCGTCCTCCGCGAGGAGGAGCGACTCCTCGACGGCGTCCGCGGCATCCTCGAGACGAACGGCGACCTCCGGGGCGGTGTTCGCGCGGCCGTCGCCTTCGTCCTCACCTCTGCCCGCGAGCACCCGCTCCTCGACCGGCTGCTCCGCACCGACCCCGCCATCCTCCTGCCCTACCTCACCGTCCGGAGCGGCCCGGTGGTGTCGCGCGCCCGCGAGGTGTTGATCGGCGTCCTCGCCGAGCGCGAGCCCCAGCCCGATCCCGCGGCGCTCGAGGCCGTCGCCGACGCGGCGGCGCGCCTCCTGCTGTCGCACATCCTGAACCCGACCGAGCACCCCGACGCCGTCGCCGAGGCCCTCGCCGACATCCTCGTCCGGGCCCTGACCAGGAGGGAGCCATGAGCACGCGCCACTACACGCTGCCGATCGACCTCACGTTGTGGGAGGTCCCCTCGGGCTCGACCACGATCTTCAACTGGGAGTACGACGAGGGCCGCGATCAGCTCCTCACGCTGTACGAGAAGGGCAAGGAGCGGCAGTGGAACGCGCAGACGCGGCTCGACTGGTCGGTCGACGTCGACCCCGGCTCTCCCGAGAACGTGCCCGATTACTACATCCCGATCTACGGCTCCGACATGTGGGACAAGCTCGATGAGCAGGAGCGCGCCGAGCTTCGACACCACATGGGCGCCTGGATGAACTCGCAGTTCCTCCACGGAGAGCAGGGCGCGCTGATCTGCGCGTCGAAGATCGTGCAGACGGTCCCCGATGTCGACTCGAAGTTCTACGCCGCGACACAGGTGATGGACGAGGCCCGCCACGTCGAGATGTACGCGAAGTACGTGAAGGAGAAGCTCGAGCTTGCGTACCCGATCAACGAGAACCTGAAGGCGCTCCTGAATGAGGTCATCGCGGACGAGCGTTGGGACATGACCTACCTCGGCATGCAGGTGATCATCGAGGGGCTGGCGCTGGCCGCGTTCGCGCTCATCCGCGACTTCTCCGAGGAGCCGCTGGCCAAGGCGATCAACACCTACGTGATGCAGGACGAGGCGCGCCACGTCGCGTTCGGACGGCTCGCGCTGCGCGACTTCTACCCGCAGGTGACCCAGGCCGAGCGCGACGAGCGCGAGGAGTTCGTGGTGGAGGCCTGCTACCTGATGCGCGACCGGTTCCAGGCCGCGGAGGTCTGGGAGCACCTGGGCCTCGACGTGAAGCGATGCATCGAGTTCGTCGAGGGCTCGGAGCTGATGGGAGAGTTCCGCAAGATGCTGTTCTCACGCATCGTCCCCACGGTCAAGGACATCGGCCTGTGGGGCCCCAAGGTCCGCAAGGCCTACGAGGACATGGGTGTGATGCAGTTCCAGGACGAGGACCCGGACGCGCTCTCCGCGCAGGACGAAGCGCTGGCGAGGAAGCTCGACGGGGGGCTGTCCGAGGAGGCAGCCGCAGCCGCCAAGCTGTCGGGCGTCGACGCGAACCGCGCGCTGGAAGTCCAGCAGACCATCCAGGCGGGACGCGGAGCGGAGGACGAGGAGCGCTGATGGCGGTGGATCCGGCAGACGAGCCCGCAGAGGAGCTGCGCCCGCTCCCCTCGCACTACGACCACTGCTTCGGCTGCGGCCGCGAGCACCCCACCGGCCTCCACATGCGGATGGAGGGCGGCGGCCGCGAGGTTCGCGGCCGCTTCACCGTGACCGAGCACCACCAGGGCGCCCCCATGCTCGCCCACGGCGGCGTGATCGCCGCCGCGATGGACGAAGGGATGGGCTACCTCCTGTGGCTCCTCCAGCACCCCGCCGTCACCGGACACCTCGAGGTCGACTACCGAAGGCCCGTCCCCGTCGGCACGGAGCTCGAGCTCCACGGCGTGCTGGAAAAGGTCGAGGGCCGCAAGATCTACACGAGGATGACCGGCACCATCGACGGCAAGCTCGCCGTGGAGGCGCGAGCCGTCTACATCAAGGTCGGGTTGGAGCACTTCCAGCCGTACCTGCGAGACGAGAGATTCGACAACCCGTACAACCCGTAAGGGACCTCGACGTGTCAAGCGGTCGAAGACCGCTTGACGACCTTCCGCGATCGATCCGAAGGTGGATCTCAAGCGGCCTCCGGCCGCTTGAGATACGCGAAAGCGGCCCGGGGGACCCGTCTCGGACCGCTTCGCGTTCTCGCCGGAGGGACCGCCCTCCGACTATGGCCCCCGGTATGGACCGGGGACTTCCTCCTCGGCTCAGCCGAGGAAGATCAACGTCACCCAACTCCTCCCTTCGCCTGCCACGACACCGATGCCGATCTCATCGAAGTCGCGGTTGAGGAGGTTGTGACGATGGGGGGGACTGTGCATGAACGCCTTCTGCACCTGCCGCACGCTCGAGCCGACGCCGACGTT
The DNA here is from genome assembly GCA_036396755.1 of Actinomycetota bacterium. GTDB lineage: Bacteria > Actinomycetota > UBA4738 > UBA4738 > CALAEC01 > DASWKG01. The sequence goes on along the minus strand of DASWKG010000006.1, from coordinate 5,441 downwards.
CTCGCCGACGAGCGACCAGGTGATCCCGGACAGGCCTTCGGTGAGGTCGTCGCGGTGGAAGATCTCGCCCTCGCGCGCCATCGCGCGGCTGTGCCGGCGAGCGAGCTTGGAGAGGGAGCCATCGACCTCGAGGGAGGGACGGTTCCGCTCTTCCCGCGTGGAGTTGATGAGGGAGCGAGCGAGCCGCTCGTCGGCACGGAGCTGGGGAGCTCCCGCCGCTGCCGCCGGTGCCGCCGCCACCATCGCCGCGACGATGGCCGGGGCCACGCTCGTCCTTGCCAGAACCGACATCTCCGCCTCCAACCAGGGTCCCTTCAGAGCCCTGGTCGGGACTCTGATCCTTCGGTAGCTCGGCCGCCCTGGCTCTGGTGAGCCGTCGGGCCCGGAGCTTTGCGCCCCACCGTCTCCGGTGGTTTGCCCTTTCGGGACCGTCAGCTACTTCATCGGCACGAGGGCTCGGCGCTTTAGCCTCGGACCCCAGCAGTGCGCGGGAAGTAGAATCCGGGTCCCGTGGCAGGCCGTCACCGCTCCCCGTCCTTCCGCTGGCCCCTGACGATCGTGCTGGTCGCGGGGCTGGGAGGCGCCGGCTGGGCCTTCCGCGACGAGGTCGGCCGGCTCCTTCGCGACGAGCACGACGAGCCCTCCCCGGCCGCGTCCGCCTCGCCCGACCCGTCCCCCTCGCCGAGCCCATCGCCCACCGCTCCCCCCGAGCCCGAGCGAGGCCGGCTGGTGATCCACGGCACCGGCGACGTGAACCTCGATCCCGCCTACATCCCCAACCTCGCGGCGAACGGCTACGCGTACGCGTGGTCGGGGCTGAACGGGCTCTTCCGTCGCGACGACCTCACCGTGGTGAACCTCGAGTGCGCCGCCTCCGAGCTGGGCTCGCCGGTCGAGAAGGAGTTCAACTTCCGGTGCGACCCTGCCGCGCTGCCGGTCATGCGCCGCGCCGGCGTCGAGGTCGCGAACCTCGGCAACAACCACTCCGGAGACTTCGGGCCGGAGGCGCTCGTCGACACCGTGGCGAACGTCGAAGCCGCCGGGATCGAGGCGGTGGGGGCGGGCGCGAACGAAGTCGCCGCCGCGCGACCGGCGATCTTCCGCCTGAACGGCTGGAAGGTGGCGGTGCTCGGGTTCGGCGGCGTCGTGCCCGCCTCGGACTGGATCGCCGCGCCCGGCCACCCCGGGATGGCCGACGGCGATGACATCCCCAGCATGGTCCGCGCCGTGCGGCAGGCCGACCGCATCGCCGATCTCGTGTTCGTGTCGATCCACTGGGGCATCGAGCTCGACACCACGCCGCGCGCCGACGATGTGGAGCGCGCCCACGCGATGATCGACGCCGGAGCCGACGGCATCTTCGGGCACCACTCCCACCGGCTGAACCCGCTGGAGCACTACCGGGGCCGCCCGGTCGCCTGGGGGCTGGGCAACTTCGTGTGGCCCAACTTCTCCGCCGAGGGCGCGACGACCGCGGTCGCGGAGTTCGTCGTCTCGCCCGGGGGGAAGGTGCGCGGCCGCCTGCTCCCCGCCTCCATCGAGTCGGCCGGGCACCCCGTCCTCCAGGGGTGAGGCGCGGCCGCATAATGAGGCGGTGACCGGGCCGCTGATCATGCTCGTCGACGACGACGCCCGGCTCCGGGAGATCGTCGGGATGGCCCTCGAGGGCGAGGGGTACCGGGTCCTCTCCTCGGAGACGGGCCGCGAGGCCATGCGCGTCCTCGAGCACGAGGAACCCGACCTCCTGATCCTCGACGTGATGCTCCCGGACATGGACGGCTTCGAGCTGTGCCGGGAGATCCGCCGGGGGCGCGCGGTCCCGATCCTCATGCTGACCGCCAAGAACGACACGGTCGACGTGGTGGTGGGCCTCGAGTCCGGCGCCGACGACTACGTGACGAAGCCGTTCGTGACGAAGGAGCTGGTGGCGAGGATCCGCGCGCTCCTTCGGCGGACCCGGACCACCGAGTCCCCCGCCGAGCGGATCGTGATCGGCGACCTCGAGATCCTCCCCGACGCCGCCACCGTGACGAAGGCCGGCGAGCCGGTGCATCTCACGAAGACCGAGTTCCGGTTGCTCTCACTCATGGCGTCGCGCCCGAACAACGTCTTCACCCGCGAGATGCTCCTTCAACAGGTCTGGGAGTACGACTACTTCGGCGACTCGCGCATCGTCGACGTCCACATCCGGCGACTCCGCACGAAGATCGAGAGCGCGCCCCACGACCCCGCCGTCGTGCAGACCGTGCGCGGCCTCGGCTACAAGGTCGTCGCATGAGCCGGCGCCGCCACCTCGGCCTCCGCTGGCGGATCATGATCGCGTTCCTCGGCGGAGCCCTGGCCGTCTCCGCCCTCGTCGCGGGAACCACCTACTACCTGGCCGCCCGCTACCTCTGGGACCAGCGGGTCGACGACTCCACCCAGCAGTCGATCAGCAACGTCCGGTTCGCCGTTCGCTACCTGTCGCAGCCGGCGGAGGAGGCCTCCCTGGCCGAGCTGGTGGACCTGCTCGAATCCCGAGGCACGTTCGAGGTGATCGCGCTCAAGGGTGAACAGTGGTTCGCCTCCTCCGGCTCGATGAGCCCGGACCTGATCCCGGCCCATCTCGCGGACCAGGTGGACGACGGTCGCGTCGCCTACGTGCTCGTGTCCGACTCCCGTCGCATCATCTTCGGTTCCCCGATCCCCGGCGGGGACCTCGTCGCCTACTTCTTCTACTCGGTCGCCGACGTCGACGAGGCGCTCGGCCTTCTGTGGAAGGTGCTGCTCTTGGTCGGGGCCGGCGCGGTGATCCTCGCCGCGGTCGTCGGGATCCGCGTCAGCCGCCGCGTGGTCCACCCCGTGCGGCGTGCGAGCGAGGCCGCGCGGCAGGTGGCAGAGGGGCTGCTCGAGACACGCCTGCCGGTCGCGTCGCGGGATGAGATCGGCACGCTCGCCGATTCCTTCAATCAGATGGCGGCGGCGCTGGAGACGCGCATCCGAAACGAGCGCCGGTTCGTCGGCGACGTCTCGCACGAGCTGCGCACCCCGCTCACCACGCTCCGGGCGTCGACCGACTACCTGCTCGAGCGGGCCGACGAGCTGCCGGTGTCGCTTCGCCGCGCGACGGAGCTGCTCGGGGCCGACCTCGACTACCTCCAGCGGCTCGTCGACGACCTGCTCGACATCTCCCGCGTGGAGGCCGGCCGCGTCGAGATGTCGCTCGAGCCGATCAACCTGGCCGACCTCACCCGGGAGGTCATCGCGCGCCACGCGAGGGCGGGGGGCGACGTGCGGCTCGTGCTGGAGGCGGCGCCGCCGAACCTCACGACGGTCGCCGACAAGCAGCGGCTCGAGCGAGTGGTCGGCAACCTGGTCGACAACGCCATCGTCCACGGCGCCGGCGCCGACGTGACGGTCCGGCTCGGCCTCGACAACGGAGGGTTCCTGCTGTCGGTGGAGGATCGCGGCCCGGGCATCCCGCCGCACGCCCGTCCGCGCATCTTCGAGCGCTTCTACAAGGGCGACCCGGCGCGACGGCGCGGCGACGGGCGGGGATCGGGGCTCGGCCTCGCGATCGCGCGCGAGAACGCGCACCTGCACGGCGGAGAGATCCTGGTCGAGAGCCGCCCCGGCAGCGGGTCGCGGTTCACGTTCAAGCTGCCGCGGCGGGAGCCCGAGCCGTGAAGCGGCTGCTCGCGATCACGCTGCTCCTCGTCGCGTGTCGTCGCACCGGCGTCACGGTCATCCCCGACTCCGAGCTCCCCGAGGACGTCTTCGGCTCCCCGACGCCGAGCCAGCCGGACGCGGTGCCCGAGCGAGGCACGATCTACCTGCTCCGGGACGGCCGCCTCCAGCCTGTCGTCGCCAGCCTCCCTCGCGTCGCCACGATGCCCGAGGCGCTCGTCGCCGCGCTCTTCGCGGCCGAGCCGACCGGAGGTCTCAAGACCGCCGTCCCGCTGAACACGCAGCTGATCGACGTCGGCGTCTCGTCCGGCGGGACCGCGGTCATCGACCTCACCGGCGAGTTCGAGCGAAGCGCCCCGGGCCGCGTTCTGGCGCTTCGCGTGGCGCAGGTCGTCTTCACGGTCACCGAAGCGCCGGGCGTGAGCGAGGTCCTGCTCGCGATCGAGGGAAGCGGGGCCGCCGTCCTGACCGGCAGCGAGCAGTTGGTCGACCGCCCGGTGACGCGCAACGACTACCTCCCCTTCGCCCCCCCGGAGTAGACTGAACGTCCCGTTCGTCATGGAATCGTCACGTTCGCGAAACGCGAGCGCCACACTCGGAGGGCATGCTCCATGCGCATGGACGCACGACTGACCGTCTGCCCCCTCGGGAGCGCAGCGTCCGGCGACGCCAGGTCGCCGGATCGTGCCGGTCGCGCCGCGTCCCAGCCACCGCTCCCCTCCCGTCCGGGGAGCCGTGGGCATCGCCTCGGAAGCCCTCCTCCGGCGGTGGTGGTCTCGTGAACGAGACGCGCCTCCCTTCGGGGGATCCCCTCTCTATCCGTACCGAGCCGGAGGAGGGCAACGAGGACATCGAGATCAAGCTGTTCCCCGATGACCAGCAGGGCATCGTGATCAGCCTGTTCGGCGACGAGTCCGAGGACGCGCCCGTGGTGGTTCTCGAGGACTCCGACCTCCACCGCTAGCCGCCGACCGTCCCCCAGAACACCCGCGCCGCCCCGAGCGTGAGGTCGCGGCGCCCGACGTCGACGAGCCCGAGGCCTTCCATCGTTCCGCGGAGCGCGTTGGGAGCGGGCAGGTAGTCGAGCGAACGAACGAGGAACCGATGGGACTCGGCCTGGCCGAACGCCGCCGCGACCCGGGGCACGACGCCGCGGAACCACAGGTCGAACCCGAGACGGAACGGCTGGCGCTCGGGGACGCCGATCTCGAGGATCGCGACGCGGCCGCCGGGTCGCGTCACGCGCCGCATCTCCTTGAGCATGCGCGACTGGTCGGCGACGTCGCGGAGCGCGAACGCGCAGACGGCCGCATCGAAGACTCCGTCGCGCATGGGGAGTCGCATCGCGTCGCCGAGCACGCGGCGCCCCGATGCGCGAGCGAGCATCCCGGGGGTGAAGTCCACCCCCACCGCGAGCCCCTCCGTTCCCACCGTCCGCTCGATCGCCGCGAGCGAGCGACCGGTCCCGGTGCACACGTCCACCACCCGGCTCCCGCGCGTGGCGCCCGAGGCCGCAACCAGCGCCCGGCGCCACGAGCGCACGAGGCCGAACGTGAGCAGCTCGTTCAGCCGGTCGTAGTCGGGGGCCAGCCGCTCGAACATCCGTCGGATCGAGACCGGGTCGCCGGGATGGATGGCGGGGTACGGGGACACGGGTCAGCGTAGCGTGTAGGCTCCCGCCGATGCCACGCGCGCTCGGGGCCCTCCTCCTGCTCTGGCTCGCCCTCCTCGGCTCCCCCTCGAGCGCCGCCCCCGGAACCGTGCGGTGGCTCACG
>DASWKG010000005.1:0-7313 GCA_036396755.1 Actinomycetota bacterium | reverse complement strand
GGGACCGCGGTGCTGAACGCCGACGATCCGGTCGTGCGCAGCTTCGCTGGGCGGACCCGCGTGCGGACGGTGCTCTTCGGCGCCGCGCCGGACGCCGAGATCCGCGCCGACGAGGTCACGCTCGACGACGGGGGCCGGGCGTCGTTCTCGCTTCGGACCCCCGACGGCGTCGAGCCGGTCGAGCTGTCGGTGCCGGGCGAGCACATGGTGTCGAACGCGCTCGCCGCCGCGGCGGTAGGAACGGCCCTCGGGCTGTCGGCGGCCGAGTGCGCGGCCGGGCTGAAGGGCGCGCGCCTCTCCGCCTGGCGCATGGAGGTCCGCGACGGGCCCGACGGGCTCGTCGTCCTGAACGACGCCTACAACGCCAACCCCACCTCGATGGCCGCGGCCCTCCGCACGGCTCGCCACATGGCCGGCCCGGGCCGCTGCGTCGCCGTACTCGGGGAGATGGCCGAGCTCGGCGCGATCGCGGGCGATGAGCACGAGCGCGTGGGCGAGCTGCTGGCGCGGCTGCGTGTCGACGAGGTCGTGACGGTCGGTGCGGGCGCTCGCCGCATCGCGGTCGGGGCGGAGCGCGAGGGGGTCGAGCCCGAGCACGTGCTCGCGTGCGAGACCGCCGACGAGGCGATCGCGGCGCTCCGCGGGGTGCTCCGCCCGGGCGACCTGGTGCTGGTGAAGGGCTCGCGTGTGGCCGGCCTCGAGCGGATCGCCGCCGCGCTGGCGCCGCTCCCGGAGGAGACGCCGTGATCAGCATCCTGATCGCCGCCGCGGTCGGCCTCTTCGCGACCCTGCTCGGGACGCCGGTCGCGATCCGCGCGTTCCGGTTCCTGGGCTGGGGCCAGCGGGTCCGCGAGCCGACGGACCCTCGGAACCCGCCGCACCGCGAGAAGATGGGCACCCCCACGATGGGCGGGCTCGTGATCCTCGCCGGGATGATCCTCGCCTACGCGATCACGCGGATGACCACCACCGTCACCACCTACACCGGCGTGCTCGTGATCGGCGTCGCTGTGGCGCTCGGCGTCCTCGGCTTCGTCGACGACTACGTGAAGGTGCATCGCCACCATTCGCTGGGCATCGGCAAGACGACGAAGCTCATCGTGCAGGCCGTCGTGGCGGTCGGGTTCACGCTGCTGCTGTCTCGCTTCACCTCGGTGTCGCGCGAGATCTCGTTCATCCGCGACACGGGGCTCCATCTCGGGGTCCTGTTCACGCTGTGGGTCTTCCTGATGGTCGCGTCGACGTCGAACGCGGTGAACCTCACCGACGGCCTCGATGGGCTGGCGTCGGGCTCGGTCGCGATGGTGATGGGCGCCTACGTGATCATCGGGTTCTGGCAGTTCCGGCACACCTGCCAGGCGCTGCCGGATATCCAGGCCTGCTACGAGGTGTCGCCGGCGGTCTCGCTCGACGTGGCGATCGTCGCGGCGGCCGCGATGGGGGCGGTGGCCGGGTTCCTGTGGTGGAACGCCGCGCCGGCGAAGATCTTCATGGGCGACACCGGGTCGCTCGCGCTCGGGGGGCTGATCGCCGCCACCGCGATCGTGACGCGCACCCAGCTCCTGCTCGTGATCCTGGGCGGCCTGTTCGTCCTCGAGACCGTGTCGGTGATCCTGCAGGTCATCTCGTTCCGCGTCTTCAAGCGCCGGCTTTTCCGGATGGCCCCGATCCACCACCACTTCGAGGTGCTCGGCTGGCCCGAGTTCACGGTGATCGTTCGGTTCTGGATCATCGCCGGGCTCGCCGTGGCGTTCGGGCTCGGCCTCTTCTACGCGGAGTTCCTGTCTCGGGGAGGACAGCTGTGATGACCGATGACCGGCGCCGCCCGCGTGACGTCGCCCAGCGCCTCGACGCCGACGGCCGGCGCATCGCCGTGGTGGGCCTCGGTGCCAGCGGCCTCGCCGCCGTCCGCGTGCTGCGGGGGCTCGGGGCCGAGGTGGTGGTGACCGAGGCGCTCCCTCGCGAGCAGGTGCGGAGCGCGGCGGCCGAGGCGGAGTCGCTGGGCGCGAGCGTGCTCGCCGGCACGCACGCCCCCGAGCACCTGGCCGGCGTCGACGTCCTCGTGACGAGCCCCGGGGTGCCCGAGCACGCGCCGGTCCTGCGGTGGGCCGCCGAGGCCGGCATCGAGATCTGGAGCGAGCTCGACCTCGGCGCGGGCCTCACGAGCGCGCCGTACGCGGCGGTCACGGGGACGAACGGAAAGACGACGACCACCGAGATGATCGCCGCCGCGATGCGGGCGTCGGGGCTCGACGCGATCGCGTGCGGGAACGCGGGCCACCCGTTCGCGCTCGCCGCCCTCGAGGGCCACGACGCGCTCGCCGTGGAGGCATCCTCCTTCCAGCTGCGCTTCCATCACCGTCTGCACCCGCGCGTCTCGGTCCTCTTGAACCTCGCCCCCGACCACCTCGACTGGCACGGGGGCATGGACGCCTACGCCGGCGCGAAGGCGCGCATCCACGCGCTCCAGGGCCCCGGCGACACGCACGTCGGCAACCGCGACGACGCTGCGGCGGCGGCGTTGTCGAGGTCGGCGACGTGTCGTGTCGTGTGGTTCACGCTCGGCGAGCCCGCCGATGGCGAAGTGGGGTTCGCGGGCGACGAGCTCGTCGCGCGTCTCGACGGCGAGGTCCGGCTGGGCGCCCTCGCGGCGGACGCGCCGGCCCACCGGGCCGACGCCGCCGCGGCCGCGGCCGCCGCTCTCTCGTTCCCGATCGAGCCTGGGGCCGTCGCCGATGCGCTCCGGTCGTTCCGGCCGCTGCCGCACCGCGGGGCGATCGTTGCCGAGGCCGGAGGCGTTCGGTTCGTCGACGACTCGAAGGCCACGAACCCGCACGCCGCTCTGGGCGCGATCGCCGCTTGGCCCGAGGCCGTGCTCATCGCCGGCGGGTTGAGCAAGGGCGTCGATCTCTCGCCGCTGCTGGATGGCGCGTCCCACCTGCGCGCTCTGGTCGTCCTGGGCGAGGCCGCCGACGAGCTCGAGGTCCTGTTCGAGGGCCGGATCCCGGTCGATCGTGCCGGGAGCATCGAGGAGGCGACCGAGCTCGCGCACGAGCGAGCGCGCCCGGACGGGACGGTGCTGCTGGCGCCGGCCTGCGCGAGCCAGGACATGTTCCGCGACTACGCGGAGCGCGGCGACCGGTTCGCTGCCGCGGCCGCGGCCATCGCGGCCCGGGGAGGTGCGTGATGGCGAGCACCGCGACGGCGCCGTCCCGGCGAGCCCCCCACCTGCGCGTGGTGCGCCCGGGGGAGGCGGCCGCGCGCCCCGCGCACCGGGCGGCGGCGCGGCCCGACGCGACGATCGCGGTGCTGTTGCTCTCGACGCTGGCCCTCGTGCTCGTGGGCCTCGTCATGGTCCTGTCGGCCTCCTCGGTCGAGGCCTACACGCGCTACGGGTCCAGCTTCCTGTTCTTCCGGCGGCAGCTCGTCTTCGCGTTCGTCGGGACCCTGGGCATGATGCTGGCAGCGCGGATGTCGTACCGCGCGTGGGAGCGGCTGTGCGTGCCGTTGCTGCTGCTGGTCGCCGCGCTGTTGGTGCTCGTCCTGCATCCGGCTGCCGGCACCGTGGCGGGCGGATCCGCCCGCTGGCTGGAGCTCGGCCCCGTCACCGTGCAGCCGTCGGAGTTCGCGAAGCTGGCCGTCATCACCTTCGGGGCAGCGCTCCTCGCCCGCCGCTGGGACCGGCTCCACGACCTGCGGCTGCTGGTCGTGCCGCTGGTCCCGGTCGTCGCGGGCCTCGGCCTCCTCATCATGCTGCAGCCCGACCTCGGTACCGCGGTGATCATCGTCGCGTGCGTCTTCGTCCTGCTCTTCGTGGCCGGCGCGCGGATGAAGCATCTCCTGATCGGGGGGCTCGGGACCGCGGTGCTCGGGCTCGGGCTCATCCGGCTCGAGGGCTATCGCTGGACGCGGTTCGTCTCCTTCCTCGACCCCTGGGCCGACCCGCAGGGGAGCGGCTACCAGGTGATCCAATCGCTGATCGGACTGACGTCGGGGGGACCGCTCGGCCTCGGCCTGGGCGCGGGACGACAGAAGTGGCTCTACGTCCCGAACGCGCACACCGACTTCATCTTCTCGATCATCGGCGAGGAGCTCGGGCTCCTCGGGATGCTGGTCGTGCTGGCGCTCTTCGGCGCGCTCGTGTGGGCCGGCACTCGGATCGCGATGCGCGCGCCCGACGCGTTCGGCCGCCTCCTCGCCGCCGGGATCACCGGCTGGATCGGGGTGCAGGCCCTCGTGAACCTCGGCGCGGTCACCGGGATGCTGCCGATCACCGGCGTCCCGCTCCCGCTCGTGTCGTTCGGGGGGTCGTCGCTCGTCGCGTGCATGGTCGGGGTGGGGATGCTCGTCTCCATCGGGCGACGATCCGCTCGCCGGCGGTGAGGACCGCGTGCGGGTCCTGATCGCCGCCGGGGGCACCGCGGGACATGTCTTCCCCGGTCTCGCGCTCGCCGCACGGCTGCGGGACCGGGCCGGCGCGGAGGTTCGCTTCATCGGGCGGGCCGGCGGCACCGAGTCGCGCATGGTGCCCCCCGCCGGATTCCCGCTGGTTACGGTCGAGGCGCGCCCGTTCGTCCGCCGCGCGACGCCCGCCGCGCTGGCGGCCCCCTTCTCGGCGCTCCGCGCCGCACATCGATGCCGGCCGTTCGTCCGTGGGGCGGACGTCGTGGTCTCCATGGGTGGCTACGTGGGCGTCCCCGTGTCGATCGCCGCGTGGCGGGAGGGAAGGCCGCTCGTCGTGCACGAGCAGAACGCCGTGCCGGGGGCGGCGAACCGGCTCGCGGCTCGCTGGGCCAAGGTGGTGGCGCTGTCGTTCGCCGAGGCGGCCGACCGCCTGCCGCGGCGGACGGTGACGTTCGTGACCGGGAACCCCGTCCGCGAGCGGGTCCTTCGGGTCCCCATGAGCCGCGAGACGCTCCGGGCCGAGGCGCACCGACGCTTCGGGCTCGAGCCGGATCGGCGCACGATCGTCGTCTTCGGCGGCAGCCAGGGCGCGCTCCATCTGGACCGCGCGACCTTGGGCGCCGCCCGGCGGCTCGCCGGGCGGAGCGATCTGCAGCTCCTGCTCATCACGGGCGCCGCGCACGAGGAGGAGGTGCGTCTGCACATGCCCCGAACCGGCGAGCTGATCGTGCGCTGGCTCTCCTTCGTCGAGGAGATGGAGCTCGTCTACGCCGCGGCCGACCTCGTGGTGAGCCGCGCCGGCGCGACGACGATCGCCGAGCTTGCGGTGTGCGGGCTGCCGGCGCTCTTGGTCCCCTACCCCTACGCGACCGCGCGGCATCAGGAGGCGAACGCCCGTGCGCTCCAGCGGGCCGGCGGCGCGAGCGTGCTCCTCGACGACCAGCTGACCCCGGTGACCCTTTCGGAGCGGATCGAGGAGCTGCTCGGAGGACCGGAGCAGCTCCGGGCGATGGCCGAGCGCTCGGAGGCCTTCGGGCGCCCCGCGGCCGCCGACGCGCTCGCCGATGTCGTGGTGGGGGTCCTCCCGTGACGGGGTACGTCCCGCCTCCCGGCAGCATCCCGGAGCTGCCGGTGCCCGATCTCGCCGGGCTCCGGTCGGCCCACCTCGTCGGGATCGGCGGCGCGGGGATGAGTGGGATCGCCCGCCTCCTCCTCGCGCGAGGGGTCGCCGTATCCGGCTCCGACATCAAGGACTCGCCCGGCCTGGCCCTCCTGCGCGGCGCCGGGGCGACGATCGCGGTCGGGCACCGGCCGGAGAACCTGCTGAGCCCGGGGGCGGTGGTGGTCTCCACCGCGATCCGTCCCGACAACCCCGAGGTGCTCGCCGCCGCCGAGCGGGAGATCCCGGTGCTCGCGAGGGCGCAGGTGCTCGCCGCGCTGATGGCCGAGCGGCGCGGCCTCGCGGTCGCGGGCACCCACGGGAAGACCACGACGACCTCGATGGTCGCGGTCGTCCTCGAGGCCGCCGGCCTGGAGCCCACCTACGTGATCGGCGGTGACCTGAACGAGAGCGGCAGCAACGCGCGCTCCGGCACCGGCGACCTCTTCGTCGCCGAGGCCGACGAGTCCGACGGCTCCTTCCTCCTGCTCCGGCCCGAGGTCGCCGTCGTGACGAACGTCGAGGAGGAGCACCTCGAGTTCTACGGCAGCGGGGAGGCGCTCGAGGCCGCGTTCATCGCGTTCTGCCGAGGGGCGGGGCTCGTGATCGCCTGCGCCGACGACGAGGGGGCGATGCGCGTGGCGCGCGAGAGCGGGGCCGAGCTCATCACCTACGGGCAGGCAGACGGCAGCGACGCACGGATCGTCGAGTGGTCCGTTCGCGGAAACCGGTGGTGGGCACGGGTGGACCTGGAGGGCAGTGGCGTCGAGCTCGACCTCGGCCTCCCCGGCCTCCACACGCTTTCGAACGCGACGGCCGCCCTCGTGGCGGCTCGTGCCGTCGGGGTCCCGTCCGCGGAGGCGGTCCGGGCCCTCTCGGCGTTCACCGGGGTCCGGCGGCGGTTCGAGCTGCGCGGGAACGCGGCCGGAGCGCGGTTCGTCGACGACTACGCGCACCACCCGACCGAGATCGCCGCGACGCTCGAGGCGGCCCAGCGGGATCCCTCGTCGCGGCGCATCATCGCCGTCTTCCAGCCCCACCGGTACTCGCGCACCGCGGCGCTGTGGGGAGCGCTCGGTGGCTCCCTGGGGAAGGCCGACGTGGTCGTGGTGACCGACGTCTACGGCGCCGGCGAAGCGCCGGTGCCGGGCGTCTCGGGGAAGCTGGTGCTCGACGCCCTCGTCGAGGCGCACCCGGGTGTCCGGGCCGTCTACCTGCCGTCACGGGTCGAGGTCGCGCCGTTCCTCGCGGGCGAGGTCCGCGACGGCGACCTCGTCCTCACCCTCGGGGCGGGAGACATCACGATGGTGGGTGAGGAGACGATCGCCCGGATGGGGGAGCGATGAGCGAGCGGGTGCTGCGAGGCGAGGAGCTGCTCCGGCCGCGGCTGGGCGAGCGCCTCCGTCCGGGCTTCCCGCTGGCGCCGCTCACCTCCTTCCGGCTCGGCGGCCCCGCCTCCCTCTACGTCGAGGCCGAGTCCTCGGGCGACCTCTCCGCGATCGCCGTCGCGGTCGCGGAGACGGAGCTGCCGCTGCTGGTGATCGGCAAGGGGTCGAACGTGCTGATCGCCGACGCCGGGTTCCCGGGGATCGTCCTTCGGCTCGGCCGGTCCTACCGATGGGCGGCGCGCGACGGGAGCCGCATCACCGCCGGGGGGGCGATGCCGCTCCCCGCTCTCGCCGGCGTCGCGCTCGCCCACTCCCTCGCCGGGCTCGAGTTCGGCGTTGCGATCCCCGCGTCGCTCGGTGGA
>DASWKG010000004.1:0-9233 GCA_036396755.1 Actinomycetota bacterium | reverse complement strand
CGCGAGAGGGGAATGATACAAAGGTCGGGATCCGGACCCGCGACGTGACCGAGTGGACGAAGGCTGCCGAGGCCGCCGAACCGATGGGAGGGGCTTGATGAGGGGATCCGCACGACTCGTTGCTTTGACGCTGGTAGCCGGAGTGCTCGCCGTCGTACCCCCCGGAACGGCCTTGGCCGCGACCGGCGACCTCGATGTCTCGCCCGAGGACGGTTTGGTCAAGATCGCGGCCGACGCGAAGCTGGAGCTGACCGCCACGGTGACGGCCGACGGCGCGACCACGCCCGTCGCCATGGCGACGGTCTACTACCGGATCGAGTCGGGGTTCGGTTCCGACGTCACGCCCGAGCACGGGATGAGCGGCATCGGGGCGGAAGGCTGTGGCCCGACGGATGCCACCGGGATCTGCAAGTTCCCCGTGATGGGGCCGACGAGCGGCACGGCCAACTTGGAGAGCGTGATCCGTCTGTGGGTCGAGGACGACATGATCCCCGGCCCCGTCCTCGAGGCGGACACGGCGGAGACGCTCCCCGATGAACCCCCCGCGATGAAGGACAACACCGACGTCGTCAGGATTCGCTGGCAGGTCCCCGCCGCGACCACCCTCGAGATCACCCCGGAGACCCAGACCAAGCAGCCGGGGCAGGAGGCCTCGCTCGAGGCCCTGGTGATGGACCAGTTCACCCCGTCTTCTCCGGTCGCGAACGCGAGGGTTGACGCAGAGATCGAGGCCGGAAGCCCGAACGTGAACCAGAAGCCCACGGGCGTCGACCTCGAGTGCGCGGCCGTGACCGACGCGATGGGCAAGTGCACGCTCAAGTACACCGGCAAGACGGGCACCGGCTCGGCCGGGACCGACAAGATCAGGGCCTGGATCGACACCAACAACAACCAGTCGGTTCCCGACGCGGCCGACGGCATCGACACCACCGAGGGTCAGGCCGAGGCCACGGCCCCCGGGTCGAAGGCGGAGCCCGATAACACCGACGTCGTGAACGTCACGTGGGCCGCGGGCCAGGGCATCGACCTCGATGTGGAGCCCGAGACCCAGACCCTGGTCCTGCCGGAGGCCACCACCGCGGCCACCGCCGCCGCGACCGACGCCTCCTTCACGGCCACGGTCCTCGACGGGGGAGCCCCGGCCGCGAACAAGGTGGTTCTGTTCAGCGTGACCGAAGGCCCCAACATGGGTACCGACTTCGAGTGCACGACCGGAACCAACGGCACGTGTACGGCGATGCTGACGGGGACCACCGCGGGCGCCGACGAGGTGCGAGGCGTGGTCGACAGCGACGCGAACGGCCTGCCCAACGAGGCCGACCCGACCGAGGGGCCCGACGAGGGGGCCGAGCCGGGGACGAACGACGAGGTCGACGAGACCGACATCGTGACGGTCACCTGGGAGGAGCCGCCGCCTCCGCCGCCCCCCGCCTGCACCGGTACGGCCGGGGACGACGTTCTGATCGGCACCGAGGAGGACGACACCTGCAACGGCAAGGGCGGCGACGACGTCATCCGCACCCTGGGCGGCAACGACACCGCCAAGGGCGGCGGGGGCAACGACAAGCTCACGCTCGGTGACGGCGACGACCAGGGGAACGGCGGTCCGGGAGCCGACCGGCTTCGAGGCGGGGCCGGGAACGACAACCTGAACGGCGGGGGCGGCAAGAGCGACTCCGCCAGGGGCGGCTCCGGGAAGGACACCTGCAAGGCCGAGAAGGAATTCGGTTGCGAGAAGTAGCCAACGGAGGGAGTGAAGGCATGAAGAAGCTGGCGAGGGTCCTTTCGCTTGCGCTGGTGGCCGGGGTCATCGCGGTGGTACCCGGCACGCCCGCGCACGCGGTCACCGGCAACCTGAACGTCGATCCGGAGACGCCGTCGGGGGAGACGACAGATCCGGCCGAAAAGATCACGTTCACGGCGACGGTCGTCACCTCGGTGGCGCCGATCGTCCCGGTGAAGGATGCGAACGTGCATTTCCGCATCGAGTCGGGGCCCGGCGCCACGCCACCCGACCACGGCACGCCGCTGTCACAGGGCGAGTTCGGCTGCACGACCAACGCGGCCGGCACCTGTCCCGTCGAGATCACCGGGGAGACGGCCGGCACCGGGGGGAAGAGCCTGATCCGGTGGTGGATCGAGGACGACGGCATCCCGGGACCCAACGCCCTGCCGGCGAACGAGGCGGACACGACCGAGGGGCAGAACGAGACCACGACGGCGGGCACGAAGGTTGAGCCCGACAACACCGACGTGGTGGAGATCACCTGGGCCCCCGCTCCGGTGGGGATCGACCTCGACGTCGATCCCGAGGAGCAGGCGGCCACCACCACGCCGGCGACGACCGGTCGCGCCGCGGCCCTGGGCGACGCGACCTTCACGGCGACCGTCCTCGAGGACGGCGCTCCGGCCGAGGGCAAGAAGGTCAACTTCGAGGTGACGGCGGGCCCGAACGACGGGATGACCTTCGACTGCACCACCGTGGCCGCCGGAACCTGTGAGGCCAGCTACACGGGCGGCGCGACCGAGGGCACCGACACGGTCCGCGGGGTGGTCGACGGAGAGACGGCCGACGCCGGCGAGGGCGCCGACGAGACCACCGACGCCGGCGACACCGAGGAGGCCGACGGGACCGACGTGGTCGAGGTCACCTGGTCGGCGGAGCCGCCGCCCCCGCCGCCAGAGGACTGCACCGGCACCGCCGGGGATGACATCCTCATCGGCACCGAGGAGGACGACGTCTGCAACGGCGGGGCCGGCGACGACACCATCCGTACGCTCGGCGGCGACGACACCGCCCGGGGCGGGGGAGGCGACGACCTCCTCGCGCTCGGCGCGGGCAACGACAGCGGCAACGGCGGGCCCGGGGCCGACGTGGTCAGGGGCGGCGCCGGGAACGACAACCTGAACGGAGGCGGCGGCAAGAGGGACAAGGCCGTCGGGGGCTCCGGCAAGGACAAGTGCAAGGCCGAGGTCGAGAAGAGCTGCGAGTAGGCTCCTTCGATCGCGCAGCGGATAGGGCCGGTCCTCCGGGGCCGGCCCTCCGCGTTCCGGCCCGATCCTGGGGTTCGTGTCGGCCCCCGGTGCTACCCTACAAACACCACCCCCCCGAGGTGGAGGATGAGCACATGGAGTTCGTCGACAGCGTCGTGAGCGTGGTGGCCCTGGCCATCGTGGGCATCCTGCTGAACCGGAGCAACCGGCGGCAGTTCGACAGGCTGGAGGCCGGCCAGGAAACCTCTCGACGGGAGACCCGGGAGGATCTGTCCGAGTTGCGCGGCGAGATGCGAGAGGAGTTTCGGTCGGTGCGCGCCGAGATGGCAGTGGAGTTCCGGTCGGTGCGCGCCGAGATAGCCACGATGCGGTCGGACATCACCCAGATCGCGCTGGTGGTGGGGGCCCGGCCCCGGGCGGAAGGCCAGTAGGAGCCCCCTTACTCCTGCTAGCATGTAAGTACGATGAGCATAGGTAAGGCGACCGTGACCTCGAAGGGGCAGATGACCATCCCGGTTGCGATCCGCCGGGCGTTGGGCTTGCGAGCCGGCGACCACGTGTTGATCGAGCTCAGGTCGGACGAAGCCGTTCTTCGCAAGGCCGGGAGCGCGGCAGATCTCAGGGGTTCGGTGGCTCCTCGAGAGGTCACATGGGACAGCGCGAGGAAGAGAGCGTGGCGGGCCCGGGCCCAACGGGCGGCGCGCTCTTCTGCGACACGAACGTCCTCGTACGGCTCCTGACCGGCGAGCCGGCCTCCCAGGCCGACGCGGCGCAGGCTGCCCTCGATGCTGCAGGGGAGGGCCCGGCGCCGCTGATACTCACCGATGTCGTCGTGGCCGAGCTCGCCTACGTGCTTACCGAGGTGTACGAGCTGACCAACGCGGAAGCGGCTGCTCTCATCGCCCGGCTGCTGGATCTGCCGGGAGTCCAGGTCCTCGATGAGCAGGTGCTTCGAGAGGCGCTCGGGATCTGGGAGAGCGTTCGCCTGGATTTCGCCGATGCGTACCTTGCCGCCCTGGCCAGATCCGTTCGGGATGCCGGGGTCCTGAGCTTCGATCGCGACTTCGATCGGGTGCCCGGCGTGAGGCGGACGGAGCCTTCTGCTATCCCGTAGGCACCTCCGCCTTTCCGGCCTGACCCTCGGCTTCGTGCCGGCCCCCGGTGCTACCCTACGAGGCAACCTCCCCCCCGAGGTGGAGGAGAGTTCATGGAGTTCGTCGACAGCGTCGTCAGCGTGGTGGCCCTCGGCATCGTCGGGATCCTGCTGAACCGGAGCAACCGGCGGCAGTTCGACAGGCTCGAGGTCGGCCTTGAGGGCAACCGACGAGAGGTGGCCGAGCTGCGCGCCGAGATGCGAGAGGAGTTCCGGTCAGTGCGAACCGAGATGGCCACGATGCGGTCCGACATCACCCAGGTGGCCCTCGCCGTCGGAACACGGCCCCGGGCGGAAGGCGAGTAAGGAGGCAGGGTGGAGATCGAGATCGGCAAGGGGAAGCAGGCGAGGCGAGCGTACGGCTTCGACGAGGTGTCCATCGTCCCGTCGCGGCGGACACGCGACCCCGACGACATCGACATCTCGTGGCAGATCGACGCGTGGACCTTCGACCTCCCCCTCATGGCCTCGGCGATGGACGCCGTCGTCTCGCCGGCCACCGCGGTGGCGGTCGGGCGCCTCGGAGGGCTGGCCGTCCTCAACCTGGAGGGCCTCCAGACGCGCTACGACGACCCTGAGCCGATCTTCGAGGAGGTGGCCGCCCTCCCACCCGAGAAGGCCACCCAGCGCATGCAGGAGCTCTACCAGGAGCCCATCAAGGACGAGCTGATCGTCCGGCGCATCCGCGAGATCAAGGAGGGAGGGGTGGTGGCGGCCGCCTCGCTCACCCCCCAGCGCACCCAGCGCTACGCGCCGCTGGTCCTCGAGGCCGAGCTCGACATCCTGGTCGTCCAGGGGACCGTGGTCTCGGCCGAGCACGTCTCGACCCACAGCGAGCCGCTCAACCTCAAGGAGTTCATCGCCCGCTTCGACCTCCCGGTCATCGTGGGCGGCTGCGCCTCGTACTCGACCGCGCTGCACCTGATGCGGACGGGGGCGGTCGGCGTGCTGGTGGGGGTCGGGCCGGGCGCGGCCTGCACCTCTCGCCAGGTGCTCGGCATCGGCGTCCCGCAGGCCACGGCCATCGCCGACGCGGCCGCCGCCCGCATGCAGCACCTCCACGAGACCGGCCGGTACGCGCACGTGATCGCCGACGGCGGCATGCGGACGGGCGGCGACATCGCCAAGGCGTTCGCCTGCGGCGCCGACTCGGTGATGATCGGCTCCCCGCTGGCCAAGGCCGAGGAGGCGCCCGGCCACGGCTTCCACTGGGGCATGGCCACCTTCCACCCGTCGCTCCCGCGCGGGGCCCGGGTGCGGACCAAGAGCATCGGGACCCTCCAGGAGATCCTCGTGGGTCCGGCCCACGAGAACGACGGCACCCTGAACCTGTTCGGCGCGCTCCGCATGTCGATGGCGACCACCGGCTACCAGAACATCCGCGAGTTCCAGAAGGCCGAGGTCATGGTCGCGCCCGCCGTCAAGACCGAGGGCAAGCAGCTCCAGCGCGACCAGGGAGTCGGCCAGGGCGCATGAGCGCCGACCTTCGTCCGGTTCTCGTCGTGGACTTCGGGGCGCAGTACGCCCAGCTCATCGCGCGGCGCGTCCGGGAGTGTCACGTCTACTCCGAGATCGTCGCCCACGACTCGAGCATCGAGGACATCGTCCGGCGGCGGCCGGCGGGCATCGTCCTTTCGGGAGGGCCCGCGTCCGTCTACGAACCCGGCGCGCCCGCTCTCAACCCGCACCTGCTCGAGCTCGGCGTGCCCGTCCTCGGCATCTGCTACGGCCAGCAGGCGATGGCGCAGGCGCTCGGCGGCGAGGTGTCGGCGAGCGGGACGCGCGAGTACGGCAAGACCGCGCTCACGACCGCGCCGGCCGGGGGAGTGCTGTTCCGCGAGCTCCCGGCCGAGCAGACCGTCTGGATGAGCCACGCCGACGCCGTGACCGGGGCGCCCGAGGGCTTCGCCGTGACGGCCTCGACCGAGGTCGTTCCGGTGGCCGCGATGGAGGATCCGGCGCGCGGGCTCTACGGGGTCCAGTTCCACCCCGAGGTGGCGCACACGCCGTACGGCACCGAGCTCCTGAAGCGCTTCCTCTACGACGCCTGCGGGCTGCCTCCCCAGTGGACCCCGCTCAACGTGATCGAGCGCGCCGTCCGCCGCATCCGCGAGCGGGTCGGCGACGCCGAAGCGATCTGCGCGCTCTCGGGCGGTGTCGATTCCGCGGTGGCCGCGCTGCTCGTGTACCGCGCGATCGGCGAGCGCCTCACGTGCGTCTTCGTCGACACGGGCCTGCTTCGCGAGGGGGAGCCCGACCAGGTCGAGGAGACCTTCGGCCGCCACTTCCACGTGCCGCTCGTTCACGTGAAGGCGGAGGACCGGTTCCTCGCCCGCCTGGAGGGCGTCATCGATCCCGAGGAGAAGCGCAGGCGGATCGGCGAGGAGTTCATCCGCGTGTTCGAGGAGGTCGCCCGCGAGCACCGCGAGGCGAGGTTCCTCGTGCAGGGAACGCTCTACCCCGACGTGATCGAGTCGGGGTCGGCCACCGCGGCCACCATCAAGACCCACCACAACGTGGGCGGGCTTCCCGACGATATGGACCTCGACCTCGTCGAGCCGCTCCGCGACCTCTTCAAGGACGAGGTGCGCGTGGTCGGGAGCGAGCTGGGCCTTCCCGAGGAGATCGTGCGGCGCCAGCCGTTCCCCGGGCCGGGCCTCGCCGTCCGCATCGTCGGCGAGGTGACCCGCGACCGGCTGGTGCTGGTGCGTGAGGCCGATCGCATCGTCCGCGAGGAGATCCTGCGCGCCGGGCTCGAGCACGAGGTCTGGCAGGCGTTCGCGGTGCTGCTCGACGTGCGGAGCGTCGGCGTGATGGGCGACGGCCGGACCTACGAGCGGCCGGTGATCCTGCGCGCGGTCACCTCGGAGGACGCGATGACCGCCGACTGGGCGCGCTTGCCCTACGAGGTGCTCGAGCGCATCTCCTCGCGGATCGTCGCCGAGGTTCCCGGGGTCAACCGTGTCGCCTACGACGTGACGTCGAAGCCCCCCGGCACCATCGAGTGGGAGTAGCGGCCTAGCGCTCGCAGCCTCGCCGCCGCTCGCCGCTGCAGCGATCGTTCCCGGAGCCACCCAGGACCCGGTCGCCGCCGCCGCCGCCCGCGAGGTCGTCGTCGCCCGGACCGCCGCGAAGCTTGTCGTCGCCGGGGCCGCCCTTCCCGCTGTCGTCGCCGGAACCCAGCGAGAGCAGGTCCTCTCCGGCGCCGCCCTTGGCGATGTCGTTGCCGCCGCCCGTCCGGATGGTGTCGTCGCCGGCGAGGCCCTTGCAGTCGTCGTCGCCGTCGGTCCCGATGAGGATGTCGCCTTCGGGCGTCCCCACGCATCCCTCGGGGGGTGGCGGCGGGGTCTCCCAGGTGGTCTCGACCACGTCGGTGATGTCGGGCTCGGGGTCGCGGCCGGCATCGGTCCCCTCGTCGCGCCCCTCGGTGCCGTCGGCCTCGCCCGGGACGGCCTTGTTCTTGTCGCGGTCGAGCCAGGCGCGGGTCAGGTCGACGCCGGGCTCGTTCGTCCCCGAGTACCGGACGGTGCAGGTGCCGTCGGTGTCCGTGGTGCACGTGAGGTCCGCCGTCTTTTCGTCGTTGTTGAGGTTCTTGTTCGGCCCGCTCTCGATCTCGAAGTTGACGTCGTGGCCGGCCTGGGGGTCGCCGCTCGTGTTGGTCACCGTCGCGGTCAGCACACGCTCCTGCCCGGTGTTCTCGCTGACCTGCTCGGTCTCGACGTCGATCACGAGGTCGACCCACTCGTTCTCGACGACATCGGTCTTGTCGGGCTCGGAGGTGGTCCCGGCCTGGGTCCCCTCGTTGCGCCCCTCGGCCAGGTCGGCCTCGGATGCCTCCGCGAGGCCGTTGTTGTTGTCGTCCATCCAGCCGAGGTACTCGTCCTTCCCCGAGGCCGCGCCCGGGAACGTGACCTGGCAGGTGCCGTCGGCCACGGTGGTGCACTTGTGCACCGTGTTGATGTTGGGGCCCGAGCGCGCGAGCACACCGATCACCTTCCCGGCGAGTGGCTGGCCGAAGTTGTTCTTCAGCTCGGCGTCGATGGTGTGCGGGGAGCCGGGCGGCCGGAACCCCTGCTCCGGCTTGAGGTCGAGGACCGGCGCCTCGTTGGCCCAGCGAAGCTGCACCGCGTCGGTGCCGTCGTTGTCCTCGTCCGCCTCGGCCTCGGCCACGTCGGCCTCGTCGGGCAGGTCGTTGTCGTTGGTGTCGATCCAGGACCGGACGCGGTTCGTCGCGGGCGCGGCCGGGCCCGTGTAGGTGACGAAGCAGGTCCCGTCGGGCCCCGTGGGGCACTCCATGTGGCTCCCCGGGCCCGAGCCCGTGCCGGTCTCGATCAGGAAGTCGACGTTCACGTTCTGCGCGGGCCCGCCCCCCT
The DNA here is from genome assembly GCA_036396755.1 of Actinomycetota bacterium. Lineage (GTDB taxonomy): Bacteria > Actinomycetota > UBA4738 > UBA4738 > CALAEC01 > DASWKG01. Next base: position 713 of record DASWKG010000004.1, on the reverse strand, counting down.
GCATGGCGGTGGCCGTGAGCTGCTGGGAGCCGCCGGGCGGGTTCACCGGCGCCTCCGGCTCGACGTCGAGGGTCGGGGCGTCGGCGGGCTGCGCCTGCCAGGTGACCGTGACCACGTCGGTGTTGTCGGGCTCCGCGGTGTTCCCCGGCATGGTCGCCTCGATCGCGCCCTCGTTCTGGTCCGCTTCGACCGTGGGGTTCGACGGCACCGGGCCGTCGATCCACGCGATGATCGTGTCCGTGCCCCCGACGGGCCCGCCGTCGTACCTGACCACGCAGGTGCCGGTGACTTCGGTGGTGCAGGTCATGTCCCAGTTGGCGTCCCCGTCCAGCACGAGGCCGCCGTCTTCGTCGTTCGGGCCGGCGATGCGCTCGACGTCGATGTCGCGGCCCGCAGCGGGCGGCGTCGTGGCGATCGTGAGCTCGACGGTGGTGCCGGTGATGCCGGTCTGCGTCTCGGGGTTGACCTCGAGCGCGGGAGTGGTCTGCGCGGCGACGGGCAGCGCGAAGCCGGCCGCGAGGAGCGTGATGGCGAGCAGGTGCGAAGTCTTCTTCATCGTCGGGTTCCCTCCGGGCGATCGTCGGCCAGATGGTACCGCGAAAGCCGCCCGCCTCACGACCGGACGATCCGGACGCAGCGGACCCGCCATCTGCTCTCTATAACGACGGCGCCGCCGGGGGGTTGCTCGCCCTGCGCTCGCGGGCGACGAGCCC
>DASWKG010000003.1:0-8718 GCA_036396755.1 Actinomycetota bacterium | reverse complement strand
TCGCCCTTCTTGTCGGTGAAGGTGGTCGGCTCGTCAACGGTCTGGCGGCTCCACGTGCCCTGGATCACCCGGCCGTCGCGGAAGAGGTACGCGGTGCCGGTCCCGATGACGACCACCTCGGGCGAGGGGTTGCCCGCCGGGTCGAGCACGCCGGTGTCCTTCAGCTCCACCTCCATCACCACGATGTTGGTGGCCGAGACCTGCTCGCCGTCCTCCATGGTGTGCGGGGTCGTGCCGTGGGACCGCGCGTAGTCGTTCGTCGCCCTCCGGTAGGCCCAGTACACGTCGGCGTCGCCGGAGAACGGCAGGTGCAGCGAGGTCGCCTTCTTCGACGGGCGGCCCGGCACCTCCTCGTCATACTCGAACACCGGGACGGGGGCGCCGGCCGAGCGCTTCCCGGCCGGGTAGAGCGCCATGGTGGACGCGTAGATGTTGTGCGGCGCCGACCGGTTGGGGTCCTCGACGTACAGGTCGGACTGGCTGTCGTAGCCGACGTCCTGGATGGTCCCCGTGGCCGCCACGTCGGCGATCACCTCGGGGATGGCCCCCGAGTAGGCGAACAGCGGCGACCCGTACTGCACGAGGATGTTGGGGTCGACGAAGCGGGCGCTTCGCACCGGGCCGAGCCGGCTCGCGTTGTCGCACTGGTAGATCGCGATGAAGCGCGTGATGCCGCCCTCGACCTGCTGCTCGTAGACGATGTCGGCCTGCTGGAGCCCGGCCTGCGGCCGCGACTCGGAGATGTTCTCGATCTTGACGGCGAGCGCGGGACGCGCCGCCTGCTTCTCCTGGGCCGCCTCCTCGCCGGTGAGCGGGCAGAGGACCGGCTCCTCGCGGCCTCCTCCGAGGAACGAGGGAAGCGCCTCGCTCTTCCCGGTGAGCATCATGTAGCCGACGGTGGCGCCCGCGAGGAGGACGACCACCCCCAGGCTCGTCATCAGGGTCCGGGCGCGCGCGGTCAGGGCCAACGTTTTCCTCCTTGATCCGATCGGATGCCCGGGTCTCCCCGGGCCCCGAACAGGCTACCGAACCGTGGGCCGGATATCCGCGTTTCGGGAAAAAGGGCCTCTGACCTGCGGTTACATATCCTCGAGGACCTTGATCCGGTCCTCGATCGGGGGGTGGGTGGAGAAGAGCCGCTCCCAGCGCGTGTAGACGGATCCGGGGGTCGCCGACGGCTTCGAGAACCACAGGTGAGCGGTCGCGTTGTTCGTCGATCGCATGGGCTGGGGGTTGGCCCCGATCTTGCGGAGCGCGCTCTGCAGGCCCGGCGGGTAGCGCGTGATCAGCGCGCCGTCGGCGTCGGCGAGGTACTCGCGCCGTCGGGACACGGCGAGCCGGATGAGCTGGGCCCCGATCGGCGCGAGGATCGACAGAACGAGCGCCACGACGAAGAAGATCGCGGCCACCGCCGTCCCGCCCCTGCCCTCGGCCTTCCGCCCGATGCGCGATCCCCACAGGAACGAGCGCCGCATGAACTCGGCGATCAGCACCACCGACCCGACGAGCGTCGCGGTCAGCGTGCCGACCAGGATGTCGCGGTTGCGGATGTGCGCGAGCTCGTGGGCGATCACACCCTCCAGCTCGACGCGGTTCAGCAGCTCGAGGAGCCCCTCGGTGACCGCCACCGACGAGTGCTCGGGGTCGCGACCGGTCGCGAACGCGTTGGGCGCGCGCTCGGGGATCACGTAGACGTCGGGCTTGGGGATGCCGGCGCCGATCGACACGCCCTCGACCACGTTGTGGAGCTGGGGGTAGTCCTCGGGCGAGGCCGGCTTCGCCTTGCTGATCCGCAGCACCACGCGGTCGCCGAACCGGTACGACGAGAACGCCATCACCGCGGCGATCACGAGCGCGATGGCCGCCCCGAACCAGCCGAACCCGAACAGGTAGCCGAAGAGGTAGCCCAGCGCGACGGCGATCACCAGCACCAGCAGGATGAGCAGCGCCGAGCGACGCTTGTTCTTGGCGATCTGGTCGTACACGGGTGGCCGCTACTCCGATCGTGGCCGCGGGTTCTGCACCTGCACGGGCTCGCGCTGGGAGTCCTCCTCGATCTCGAAGAACTCGCGCGGCTTGAAGCGGAACATGCTCGCGACCGTGAGCGAGGGGAACTGCTGGATCAGGGTGTTCAGCCGCAGGACCTGGTCGTTGTAGAACTGCCGGGCGAACGCGATCTTGCTCTCGGTCGAGGTGAGCTCCTCCTGCAGCGCGAGGAAGTTCTCGTTCGCGCGCAGCTGCGGGTAGTTCTCGGACACCGCGAACAGCTGGCGCAGGGTCCGCGTGAGCTGGTTCTCCGCCGCGGCCTGCTGCTCGACCGATCCGGCCTCGACCGCCTGCGACCGGGCCTTGGTGACCTCCTCGAAAAGCTTCCGCTCGTGCTCGGCGTAGCCCTTCACGGTCTCGATGAGGTTCGGGATCAGGTCGTAGCGGCGGCGGAGCTGGACGTCGATCCCCGACCAGGCGTTGTCGACGCGGTTCCGGTTCCGGACGAGGCGGTTGAACGTCAGGACGACGTACAGGAGGAGGGCGACGAGCACCCCGGCGACGATCCAGACGGCCAGCACAGCGCCATCGTATCAGCGACGGGAGAGGTCGGAGCCGGCCACGGCGGCCGCGAGCCGCCCCAGGCCCTCCTCCACCACCCGCAGGACCTCCGAATGGAGCTCGGGCGTGCAGGCGGCGGCGCTCGAGACCAGCGTCGCGCTGCCGTCGGGGGCGAAGAGCGGGATCTCGCCGACCGGGCGGCCCAGCGCGTCGGTCACCGGGAGCCCCAGCTCGGCGAGCACGAGGTAGCCGGCGGCCGTGTCGTAGGTCGTCGTGTTCAGGACGTGACCGCCGCCCACCGCGCGGAACGCCTCCTCCATGCCGGGGACCCGCTCGACGATCGCCTGGCCGACGTCGACGTAGGCGTCGAGCTGGCCGGTCGCGAGGCGCGTCAGGGAGAACGCGGCGCTCCCCTGGTCGAAGAAGGCGCCCTCGGCGCCCGGCGTGTCGAAGAGGCCCTCGAGGACCGTGACGGTCGGGACGGACGGCTGGCCGCGGAACCCGCCCGCCCAGATCGCGGCCCGTGGCTCGCGCGTCGCGGCGGGGCGCAGCTCGCGCCCCTCGGCTCGCGCGCCCTCCCCGCGCCGCGCCTCGAACACGACCCCGGTGGGCAGCTCGACCACGCAGCCGTAGGTGAGGTCGGCGACCGTGAGCCCGGTCCCGTACGGCGCGACCGCCACCGAGACGCAGCAGGACTCGTAGCCGGCCATCGCCGGACGGGTGCCGTCGATCGGATCGAGCAGGAAGAGGTGCGCCGGCGTCCCGAGCACCACGAGCCCCGCGTCCTCGGTGAAGTAGGCGAGGTCGCCGCGCTCCTCGAACGCCGCCGCGGCCACGCGCTCGGCTCGCTCGTCGATCGCGAACGTCGGGTCGCCGCCGTGCGCGGTGCCGGTCCGCTCGCGCGCCTCGGGCCGGCCGAGGAGGGGCGCGACCTCGTCGCTGATCTTCAGCGCCAGGGCCCGGGCGAACGCCTCAGGCCCCACCGACGGCCTCCTCGTAGGCCGCCTCGACCTCCCGGGTCACGGTGTCCCACGAGAAGCGCGCCGCGCGCCGCACACCCGCCTTGGAGAAGCGCTTCGCGTCGGCGCCGTCGTCGAGGAGGTGGCGCAGCGCCCTGGCGGTCGACCCCGGGTCCTTCGCCGGGACGAGCAGGCCGTCCTCGCCGTCGCGGACGACCTCGCGGTAGCCGGGGATGTCGGTCGCGACGATCGGAAGTCCCGCCGACATCGCCTCGACGAGCACGATGCCGAAGCTCTCGCGCCCGGTCGCGGGGGCGCAGAAGACCTCGCAGGCCGCGTGGTAGGGCGGCAGCAGGTCGTGCGGCACGTTGCCGAGCAGGTCGATGCGGTCGCGCACGCTCCGCGGGACCTTCCGGATCGCCGAGCGCTCGGGGCCGTCGCCGGCCACGACGAGCAGCGCGTCGGGGTGGGTCGCGGCCACGAGCGCGAACGCCTGCACCATCACCGCGAAGCCCTTGCGCGGCTCGAGGCGGTTCACGAACAGGATGCGGCGGCCCTCCGGCAGGTCGGCCGGGGCCGCCGCGGCGAACTTCTCGACCTCGACGCCGTTCGGGATGATCCGCACCGGGCCGTCGAAGCGCCGCGCGACGAAGTCCCGGGCCGCCTCGGACACCGCGATCCGCAGCGCGAGCCGCTCCCAGGTGGGCCGGAGGAGCGGCGCGGCGGCCGCCATGGCGAACCCGCGGTCGGAGTACGCGTGGAAGGTGCCCACCACGGGGACGGAGGCGGCGCGCGTCGCGTGCATCCCGACGCTCGGGGCCAGCGGCTCGTGCGCGTGGACCACGTCGGGACCGAACTCGTCGAGGGCGCGCTTCACGCGGCGGGCGGCCACCGGGGCGATCGGCGCGCGCGACCCGTTGAAGGGAACCCGCAGCGGGCGCCCGGCGCCCACGACGCCGTCGTCCGCGGGGTCCTTCGACGCGGGCGCCACCACGAGCACGCGGTGGCCCCGCTTGCGCAGGCGCTCGGCGAGCTGGCGGACGTGGACCTGCACGCCGCCGGGCGCCGCCCAGTCGTACGGGCAGGCGAGGGCGACCCTCACGAGCCCTCCGGCCAGGCCGGCTGCCACATGTGCCACTGCGTCGGTGCGGACGCGATCGCATGCTCGAAGCGGGCGGCGAGCTTGCGGGTGAGCGCGGTGACGTCGTCGCGCAGGCGCGCCGTGCGCTCGACCTCGATCGGCGGCTCGAGGACCGTGACCCACCCGTCGTCGTCGGTGTCGTACACGGCGGCCGGGATCAGCGGGGCGCCCGTCCCGAGCGAGAGGAGCGCGGGGCCCGCCGGCATCCGCCGGGTCGCGCCGAACATCTCCACCTCGACCCCCCTGCCCTTGAGGTCCCGGTCGGCCACCAGCGCGATCAACACGTTCTCCGAGAGCTGCTTCACCAGCTTCTCGCCGACGCCCCTCGACTCGTCGAGCACGACGATGCCCATCCCGAGCTCCTCCCGGTGCCGGCGGAAGAGCTCCATGAGCCGCGGCGGCCGGAGGTTCTCGGCCACGGCCGTCACGCGGTAGCCGGCGAGGACCATCGCGTTGCCGGCCGCGTCCCAGTTGCCCATGTGCGGCAGCGCGATGACCACGCCCCGCCCCGGCTCGAGCGCCGCGTCGACGTTCTCGGTGCCGACGAGCTGCATGCGCTTGCGGACCTCCTCGGGCGGCATCACGCGGAGGCGGAAGGTGTCGTACCAGTACCGCGCGTAGGAGTCGAAGGCCTCCCGGACCGCGGCGCGGAGGACCGGCGATCCCAGGGGCTCCCCGAGCACGCGAGCGAGGTTGCGGCCGACCATCTGTCGCTTCGCCGCGCTCCGGTGCTGCACCGCGGCGATCCCGGCGAACAGCTTCCGCCCGGCCGGCTCGGGGAGCGAGGTGGCCGCCCTCTCCGCGGCCGCGTACATCGCGTAGGCCATTCGCTCGCCGAAGGTCTCGCTCACGCCGTCTTCACCTGCGTTCGGAGCTCGCGCAGCCGCGCGACCAGCGACAGCGTGCCGACCCCCACCGCCGCCCACAGGCCACCCTCGATGTTGCTGCTCAGGAGCCCTACCGCCACCGCGAGCATCCTGGCGGGCCGGGCGAGCCCCGACTCCATGATCGTGTAGTCGAGCGAGCGCGCCCGGGCCCGGATGTAGGAGGCGACGAAGGCGACCGAGAGGGCGACCAGGGCCGCGACCCCCGCCTCGGGAAGCGGGCCGAGCAGCTCCCAGGCCAGCGACCCGAACACGAGGGAATCGGCGACCCGCTCGGTCACCGAGAACGCGAACGCGGCGCGCGGGCCGCCGTCCTCGGACCGGTAGTCGGCCATGACGAGCAGGCCCCCGGTCGTGAGGGCCGCCAGCCCGGCCGGGATCCACTCCTCGGCGAGCACGAACGCCGCCACGGCCCCCGCCGCGGCGACGGCCCCGAGCATGAGCCAGAGGGCGGCCTGCGGCCTCGGTCGGTCGTCCATCGCGAGCGAGACTAGCACCCCTCTATAATCCGGCTACCAGCCGATCCCCCCGGAGGAGAAAAGGAGTCCGATGAAGACCTACGAGCCCTCCGCCATCCGAAACGTCCTCCTCGTCGGCCACGGTGGCACCGGGAAGACGACCCTCGCGGAGGCACTGCTGTTCGCCTCCGGCGCGACCACCCGCATGGGCAGCGTCGAGGAGGGCAACACCGTCACCGACTTCGAGCCCGAGGAGACGAAGAAGCAGATCAGCGTCTCGCTCGCGCTCGCCCCCTTCGAGTGGAAGGACGCGAAGGTCAACTTGCTCGACGCCCCGGGCTACGCCGACTTCATCGGCGACGTCACGGGGGCGATCCGCGCCGCCGACGCGGTGCTGTTCGTGGTCTCGGCCGTCGACGGCGTCGAGGTGCAGCACGAGGTGGTGTGGGAGCTGGTCGCCGAGGCGGGCCTCCCGCGCGCGATCTTCATCAACAAGATCGACCGCGAGCGGGCCTCGTTCGAGCGAACGCTCGAGGGCCTGGTGAGGGCCTTCGGGACCCAGGTCGCGCCGCTGCAGTTCCCGATCGGCGAGGAGCACGACTTCGAGGGCATCGCCGACCTGCTCGGGCACAAGGCCTACCGCTACCCGAGCGGGCCGCAGGGCGCGGAGTCGGACTGGCCCGACGACATCGCCGGGAAGGCCGAGCCCCACCGCGAGAAGCTGGCCGAGGCGGTGGCCGAGGCCGACGACTCGCTCCTCGAGCAGTACCTCGAGACCGGCGAGCTGTCCGAGGAACAGATCATCTCGGGCGTCCGGGCGGGGCTGAAGGACGCCAGGATCGCGCCCGTGCTCGTGGGGTCCGCCTCGAAGCTGATGGGCGTCGACCGGCTGGCCAACTTCATCGTCAACGGCTTCCCGTCCCCCGCCGATCGCCCGCCGGTCAAGGTGATGACCAAGGAGGGCGAGGAAGAGGAGCGTGCCTCCGACCCCGAGGGCCCGCTCACCGCGTTCGTGTTCAAGACCATCAGCGACCCGTACGTCGGGCGGATCAGTCTGTTCCGGGTGCTCTCGGGGAAGCTCCGCCCCGACATCACCATCTGGAACGCGACCGCCGGCCACGAGGAGCGCATCCATCAGATCTTCACGATGCGCGGCAAGGACCACGAGAACGTCGGCGAGGTGCCGGCCGGCGACATCGCCGCCGTGGCGAAGCTCGCGCACACGACCACCGGCGACACGCTGACGATGAAGGGCGACGACGTGACGCTGCCGGCCGTGCAGTGGCCCGAGCCGCTGTTCGCGGTGGCGGTGGAGCCGAAGACCCAGGGCGATGAGGACAAGCTGTCGACCGCGCTCGCGCGCATCGGCGAGGAGGACCCGACCATCCAGATCGCGCGTCGCGCCGACATCAACCAGACCGTCATGAACGGGATGGGCGAGGCGCACATCGACGTGATGGTCGAGCGGATGCACCGGAAGTTCGGTGTGGAGGTGAAGACCGAGCCCGCGAAGGTACCGTACAAGGAGACCATCCGCGCCCCGGCCGAGGCCCTGGGTCGCCACGTGAAGCAGACCGGCGGCCACGGCCAGTACGCGGTGGCGCACCTGCGGGTCGAGCCGACCGGGTCGGGGGGCGGCTTCGAGTTCGTGAAGGAGATCGTCGGGGGCGTGATCCCGAGCCAGTTCATCCCGTCGGTAGAGAAAGGCGTGGTGGCCGCGATGGAGCGGGGCGTCCTGGCCGGCTACCCCGTGGTGGACGTGCGCGTGACGGTCGACGACGGCAAGCACCACCCGGTGGACTCGAGCGACATGGCGTTCCAGATGGCCGGGTCGCTCGCGTTCCGCGAGGCGGCCGAGAAGGCCGGGATGGTGCTTCTCGAGCCGATCGTGGACGTCGAGGTGCTGGTCCCCGAGACGATGACCGGAGACATCATGGGCGACCTCAACCAGAAGCGCGGCAAGGTGCTGGGCATGGACCCGACGGGGACCGGCAAGACGAACATCCGGGCCCAGGTCCCCCAGGCCGAGATGGTCCGCTACTCGATCGACCTGCGTTCGATCACCGGCGGCCACGGCATGTACACCATGACGTTCAGCCACTACGAGGAGGTCCCGGCGCACATCACCGACCGCGTGGTGGCCGAGCTGAAGGCGCAGCAGGAAGAGGCGCACAAGTAGCCGCGCGCCCTAGTGGGCGTGCTCGGGCGTGTAGTACGGGTTCTCGCCGGAGGCATGGTCGGTGACATCGACGATCTCGCGGATCTCGGGGACGAGCTGGGTGATCGCGCGCTCGATGCCCTGGCGGAGGGTGACCGCGGCCATGCCGCAGCCCTGGCAGCCCCCCGACAGCTTGAGGTAGGCCCGCTCCCCCTGGACGCCGACGAGCTCGGCGTTGCCGCCGTGCGAGGCGATGTTCGGGTTCACGTGCTGCTCGATGACCTGGGCCACCCGCTGGCCGACGTCGCCGGTCAGGCTCGCCCGGAGCTCGGGGGTGATCCCGGCGTCGGCCGCCGGGCTGGAGGGCCGCCCGTTGCCGTGGCCGCCCGCCGGCATCACCTGGAGCGGCACGCGCTCGCGGAGTGGCGGACGGTTCGGGTTGTGGATGGTCCACGCCTCACCCTCGGCGTCGATGGTGGCGCCGGCGAGCTTCTCGACGCTCTCCCCCGGCATCAGGACGGGGAGGCCGTCGACATCGGCCAGCACATCGGTGGGCTCGGCCGACGCCAGG
>DASWKG010000002.1:0-2648 GCA_036396755.1 Actinomycetota bacterium | reverse complement strand
CTTGAGCGAGCCGTCCTCGTTGAACCGCCAGTCGCGGAAGAGCGCCTCGGCGAGGCCGGCCTTGTCGGTCGCCTTGAGGTAGCGGGCCGGGACGATCTGGTCCGTGTCGACGTTCTGGGCCGGGATCGGGATGACCGGGCTCGTGAAGCTCTCGAACGGTGCGCTCATGGTCGGCGCCGTCCCGCCGCCATCGGCCGCCCCGTCGCCATCGGCCGCCCCGTCGTCATCGGCCGCCCCGCCGTCATCGGCCGCCCACCGCGGGGAGCGCCTCGATGCCCGGCAGGCGGCGCGGATCGCTGACGACCCCGTTGATCGCCGATGCCGCGGCCGTGAGCGGGCTGGCCAGGAAGGTTCGGCCGCCCTTGCCCTGTCGGCCCTCGAAGTTCCGGTTCGACGTGCTGATCGCGTACTGCCCGGGTGACAGCTGGTCGCCGTTCATGGCGATGCACATCGAGCAGCCGGCCTCGCGCCACTCCGCCCCGGCGGCGCGGAAGACGTCCGCCAGGCCCTCCTGCTCCGCCTCGCGCTTCACCTCGTCGCTGCCCGGGACGACCATGACCCGCACGCCGTCGGCGACGCGGCGGTCCTTGAGCACGGCGGCAGCGAGGCGGAGGTCGCTGATCCGCCCGTTCGTGCACGAGCCGATGAACACGACGTCGACCTTCTGGCCGAGGATGGGCTGTCCCGGGCGGAGGTCCATGTACTCGAGCGCGTGCTCGAGGGCGCGGCGCTGGCCGCCGTCCTCGTGATCGTCCGGCGAGGGGACGCGGGCGCTGATCGGGATGCCCATGCCCGGGTTCGTGCCGTAGGTGACCATCGGCTCGAGGGCCGACGCGTCGATCGTGATCTGCCGGTCGTAGGTCGCGCCTTCGTCAGTCGGGAGCGTGCGCCAGCGTTCGACGGCCTCGTCCCACTCCGTGCCGTGGGGTGCGTGGGGGCGGCCCTCGATGTACGCGTACGTGGTGTCGTCCGGCGCGATGAGGCCCGCTCGGGCACCGCCCTCGATGCTCATGTTGCAGATCGTCATCCGCTGTTCCATGGTCAGTGCGCGGATCGCCTCGCCGGTGTACTCGAAGACGTGGCCCGTCCCGCCGCCGACCCCGATCCGGGCGATGAGGGCGAGGATGATGTCCTTGCTGCTGACGCCGGGCTGGAGGCGGCCGTCGACGCGGACCTCGTACGTCTTCGGGCGGCGCTGGAGGAGGGTCTGGGTCGCGAGGACCATCTCGACCTCGCTCGTGCCGATTCCGAACGCGAGGGCGCCGAACGCCCCGTGGGTGCTCGTGTGGCTGTCGCCGCAGACGATCGTCATGCCCGGCTGGGTGAGCCCCAGCTGCGGGCCGATGACGTGAACGATCCCCTGGTTCGGTGAGCCGATGCCGTGGAGCGGGACGCCGAAATCGTTGCAGTTTGTCGTGAGCTGCTGGACCTGGGCCGCGGCCATCGCGTCGAGGATCGGCAGGCTTCGGTCGTGGGTGGGGATCGAGTGGTCCGCCGTCGCGACGGTCTGGCCCGGGCGGCGGACCATCAGCCCGCGGGCGCGGAGGCCCGTGAACGCCTGCGGGCTCGTCACCTCATGGACGAGGTGGAGGTCGATGCCGAGCACGGTCGGAGCGCCGGGCTCCTCGACGACGACGTGGTCGTCCCAGATCTTCTCGACGAGCGTGCGGGGCCGGTTCATGGGGGTGGTGGTGCTCCGGATGCTGGCGGCGTGACGGGTGGAGAGGCTAGCACAGGGGCTTGGTAGGTCGACGCCGCGGTCGGCCCCCGGTCGGCCGCAGTCGGCCGCACCCGCTTGCAACGATTCGCGAGTTCGCGAGCGTTGCGCCGCCCAGCGCGGTCGACCTATACGCGGGGTGCAGAGAATCACCCGGGCGGACGCGCTCGGCCTCCGTCAAAACCACGTTCGTTGCACGCGGTGCGCCGGTGCGGCCGGCGGGACCGAGCGACTGGACACAGCCCCGTCGAATCGATGTCGGGGGTGCAACGCCGGGTCCGCGAGGCGCGACGGGCATCCCTGCTCAGGTTCCGAGCGCCACGCCTCGCGGGGGCCGTGACAGGATTCTGGCGGTCCCGCCTACGACGGACGCCCAGAGCAGCGCCGGTCCTGGCCACGTCCCCCCGCCGGCCAGGGAGTCGAGCGCGGCCGTGATCGGTGCCGGGTTCGCAGCACGGAGGGTCGCCTCGAACGTCGCGGCGAGGAGACGGTTCGCCCGCGTCGACCGCAGGACGAGCAGGCGCGAGATCGGAGGCTGCCCGTCGGCCGACAGGAACGGCCAGAGGTCCGATGAACCGAGGGTGGACGCCTTCTCCGCGTGCCAGCGGAGCATCTGCTCGAGGCGCCGGAGTTCCGAGTGGATCTCGGTGGCCAGGACGATCGGCTCACCCGGGTCGTGGAGAACCGCGTCGATTACGCCGCGAACCGGCGCACGGACGGCAACCTCCGGAGTCGCGCGCCAGCGAGCGTCGAGCATGCGAAGCAGCGCTTCGAGGATCGGTGCCTGGTGGTGGTCGCGGATCTTGGGGCCGGTATTCGGGTAGAGGCGCACGGCGAGGTCGGCGCCGAGTGCGTCCGAGATCGCCAGGAGCGTTGGGAGCGAAGGCGTCGTCCGGCCAGCTTCCACGCGGTTGAGGTGTGCGGGACTGAT
>DASWKG010000001.1:0-20694 GCA_036396755.1 Actinomycetota bacterium | reverse complement strand
CTGACACGGCACGGACAGCGTTCGCCTTACCGCTCGTCGATCGCCACCTCGTATCGCTCCACCGAGACGATCTCGGCACCGGTGATCGCCGAAACCGCGTCGCTTCGGATCTGGCTGGCGGCTTCGTCACTGGTCCGCAGGGATTCCTCGCTCTCCCACAGCGTGATCGTGAGCCCCTTCCCCGTCGTGCGGTCCACGAGCGACAGCGCCCCCTTGAACCCCTGGATCTGGCGCGCCTGGGGGAGAGCCTTCTCCCTGGTGACGATGATCGACTCGTCAACCGACGCAGGCGGCCCCTGGATCGTGGTTACCCGTGCGTACATGTCCCCACCACCTCCTCCTCCTCGGACCATGGTCACGGTAGACCTGAGGAGTGGCGAGAGCAAACCGAACCTGATTGCCCTAGGTCGTGGGCGATCAGCGGTCCGGCCGGATGTTCTGGTTGATGACCATGCCGCTCATGCCCACCTCCCGACCAACCGTAGCAACGGGCGCCGGTCGCGGCACCCGGCGCACCTTGTTCCATTCCCGCACCGCTGATAGGGTCTCGGGGTGCCGAACACGCAGATCCCTCGCCACATCGTCGTGATGCTCGCGGTCCTCGCGTTGTCGACGGGCGGTTGCGCGTCGGACACGAGCCCGAGTCCCAGCTCCTCCCCCACCGAGCCGGCGGCGGAGCCCGCTCCCGTGGTCACAGAGCAGGGCGGCACGTACTGGGGCGTCTACCTTGCGGTCGGCGAGGAGTCCGATCTCGAGGACGCGATCCAGTACCTGACCGACGAGCGCGACCTCGAGGCCGGCGTGGAGTTCTCGATCGGGGACATCTCGTGCGATGAAGGGGCCGCCGAAGCGCTTGGCGCCGCCGGCACTCAGCGGGTCGCCGTGTACTTCATCAGCTCAGACGATGCGGCCATCTGGGCCGCCACGCTTCTCGCCGAACCGGTCGGGGTCGTCGAGGTCCAGACCTTCTGCCTCGACTGAGACCTCGCGCGTCTGCGCTACACGCGGGAGGAGGCGCCCAGCATCAGCAGCGAGCCGACCATCCCGTACGAACCCGCGAGGACGATCGTTCCGACCGACTGCCGGCTCGCGCCGAGGAACAGCGCGATCACGGCGAGGCCCAGTACGAGGCGGCCGGTGGTCCCAATAACCGAACGGAAGCGCAGGGAGCCGAGGGCGGTCACGGCTCCGCGACCCACGACGGCCACCGATCCGATCGCAAGACCGCCGCGCACCGAGGGATGCAGCAGCGCGGCGCCGAAGCATCCGTAGGCGAGGAGCCACAGCGCGTCCCCGGTACCCCCGAGCACGTACGCGGTCCCGAAGTCCTGGAGCGCGAACACGCTGTCCGCGACCAGGAAGAGCAGGAGCGCGGTGCCGAGGATCCGGAAGGAGGAGGTGCCGCCGGCGCGCCGCATGGCGAGGACCAGCGCTCCGATGAGCACGAGGTCGAGCACGGGGTAGCCGACCGAGACGGCCATCGTCGAGAGACCGATCCCCGCGCTGCTCGGGGCGAGCAGGAACATCCACGAGACGAGCCCGACGCTGGCCGCCGTGCATCCGGCCACGATCAGGCTCGGCGCCGGGCGCTCCCGGCGGCGACCGGGGATGAGGCCGATCATCCCGAGGACGAGGAGCGCGTAGCCGCTGATGTACAGCATGTCCGCGGGCGAGGGGACGGGCTGGCTCTCCCCGTAGACGATGTCCCCTGCGACCAGGGCCAGGACCCCGAAGGCCAGCAGGAGCCACGCCGTCTGCGGCTCGGGCCGATACCGCCGGATGCCCAGCAGCATGGCCGCCGCCGCGGAGAGGCCGACCGCGTCGTAGAAGACCGCCTGCGTCTGCGTCGAGAGCAGGAAGTAACCCGCGGTCGCTGTCACGACCGCCGCGAGGTAGCGGCCGGAGGTTCTGGTCATACCGGACGGTGTCGGCCCGCCGGGACCCTGGCTCGAGGGCCGGAGGACCCCTCCCGAGGAGGCCCTTCGGCCTATGTCAGGCGCCGGCCCGGAATCCGCGGCCCGACTTCGTGCCGAGGAAGCCCGCCTGGACCATGTGCTCGAGGAGCGGCGCGGGCGCGAAGCCCGGCTCGCCGGACTCGCGGTGGAGGGCGCGGAGGATCTCGAGCGTCACGTCGAGGCCCACCAGGTCGACGAGCGCGAGCGGGCCGATCGGGTGGTTGGCGCCGAGCGTCATCGCCGCGTCGATGTCCTCGGGGCTCGCGTAGCCGTCCTCGTGCATCCTCACGGCGTCGTTCAGGTACGGGAACAGCAGGCGGTTGACGATGAAGCCGGCGCGGTCGCCGCACGGGACCCAGGTCTTGCCCATCCGCTCGACCGCGGCCACCGCGGTCGCCACCGCCTCCTCGGACGTACCCACCGTGGTCACCACCTCGACCAGCTTCATCATCGGGACCGGGTTGAAGAAGTGGAGGCCCAGCACGCGGTCGATGCGCCCGCTCGCGGCCGCGAGGTCGACGACGGCGAGCGACGAGGTCGCGGTCGAGAGGACCGCGTGGTCGGCGGCCACCTTGCCGAGGTCTCGGAACACGCCGAGCTTCACGTCGAGGTCCTCGGCCACCGCCTCGACGATCAGGTCGGCCTGACCGAGGTCACCGAGGTCGGTGGTCCATCGGATGCGGCCCAGGAGCGCGTCGCGGTCGGGCTCCGCCAGCTTCCCCTTCTCGAGGGCCTTGCCGGTCGAGCGCTCGACGGCGGCACGGCCGCGTTCGATCGAGGCGTCCGACCGCCCCCAGGCAACGACGTCGAACCCCGCTCGCGCCGCCACCTCGGCGACCCCCGCGCCCACCGTGCCGGTCCCGACCACGCCGACCGTCCCGACCACGCGACTCGGGACCGCCGCCTCCCGCTGGGAGCCGCCGCGCGCGTCCTCGACCGTTCGCCCACTGTTGGGCTCGTCGTAGGTGTAGAAGCCGCGGCCCGCCTTCCTCCCGGTGAACCCGGCCGTCACGAGGTGGCGGAACGCGGGTGAGGGCAGGTAGCGGGGCTCCTGGAACTGCGCGTGGAGCGACTGCATGACCTGCATGCACGCGTCGAGACCGATGAGGTCGGCGAGCTCGAGGGGACCCATCGGGTGCCCGGCCCCGAGCTTCATCGCGGTGTCGATGTCCTCGCGGGTCGCGTAGCCCTGGTCGAGGAGCCGCACGGCCTCGTTGATGTACGGGAACAAGAGCACGTTCGCGATGAACCCGGCGCGGTCGCGGCACGCGACGACCGTCTTCCCCAGGGCTTCCGCGAACCCGCGCGCCCGCGCGCTCGCGTCGGCCGCGGTCGCGACCGTCTCCACCAGCTCCACGAGCTTCATCACCGGCGGCGGGTTGAAGAAGTGGAGCCCGACCACACGCTCGGGACGGCCGCTCGCCGTCGCGAGCGCGATGACCGGCAGGGACGAGGTGTTCGTCGCAAGCACCGCGTCCTCGCGGCACGCCTCCCCGAGCTCGGCGAAGACGGCCCGCTTGGTCTCGAGATCCTCGGGAACGGCCTCGATCACCATTCCGGCGCCGGCGAGGCCCGCGGCCTCGATCACGAACGAGACCCGGGCGAGCTCCTCGTCGATCCGCGCGTCCTCGCGCGAGGTGCCGGCCAGCGCGCCCCGCACGCGCTCTCGCCCCACGGCCTCATGCGCCTCGTCGAGCACCCGCACGACGACCTCGTGCCCCGCGCGCGCGGCCGCCGCGGCGATGCCCGAGCCCATCGTGCCGCAGCCGACGATGCCGACGGTCTCCATGACCCGGACAGTCTATCCAGGCCGCCAGCGCTCCAACCCCGGCGCCGCTAGGCTATGGCCCCATGAGCGGACGAGCGTTCTCGAAGCAGATCGAGGAGATCGGGGCCATCTTCGGGCCGGTGGCCGCGTTCTTCGACACCTCACAGCGGTGGCGCCGCGAGGCGGGCCCTGGCGTCTCCGACTTCCGCGCGGGCGACCCCCAGGAGATGGCACTCGACGCCTACGTCGAGACGATCCGGAAGTGGGCCACGCCGCAGAGCCCCAGCTGGTTCGCGTACACCCAGAGCGCGCCCTGGGCCCAGGAGGTCGTGGCCAAGTCGGTTCGCGAGCGGCTGGGCCTCGAGGTGGAGCCCGAGGACGTGGTCATGACCAACGGGGCCATCGGCGGCCTGGCCGTGACGTTCCGGGTGATCGCCGACCCCGGCGACGAGATCATCATCATCAGCCCGCCCCACTTCCTGTACGAGCCGCTCATCCGCGCCGCGGGCGCGAACGCCGTCCGCGTGCGGATGGACGAGGAGACGTTCGACCTCGACGTCGACGCGATCGAGGCGGCCATCACCGACCGCACCCGGGGCGTGGTGGTCAACACCCCGCACAACCCCACGGGCCGCATCTATCCCACCGAGGTGCTCGACCGCCTCGCCGGCGTCCTCCGCGCGGCCTCGGAGCGGCAGGGCCGGCCCGTGTATCAGATCTCCGACGAGGCCTACAACCGCATCGTGTTCGACGGGCGCGAGTTCGTGAGCCCGGCCACCCGCTACGAGAACACCCTGCTGATCTACACCTTCGGCAAGACGCTGCTCGCGCCGGGGCACCGCGTCGGCTACGTGGTCCCCTCGCCGGGGATGAAGGACAAGGAGGGGATGCGGGCGGCGTTCCTGGCGGCGCAGGTGATCACGGGATGGGCCTTCCCGAACACCATCCTGCAGCACGCCCTGGGCGACCTCGAGCCGCTCTCGGTCGACGTCGAGCACCTGCAGCGCCGGCGCGACCTGATGGTCGAAGGCCTCCGCGAGCGCGGCTACGAGCTGCACGCGCCCGAGTCGACGTTCTACCTGCTCCCCCGCTCCCCCGACCCAGACGACTGGGCGTTCACCGAGCGACTGGCCCATGACGGGGTCCTGGTGATGCCGGGCGGCCTCCTCGAGACGCCGGGCTACTTCCGCATCTCGCTGACCGCGTCCGACGACATGATCGAGCGCGCCTGGCCCGCGTTCGAGCGGGCCATCGCGCGAACCTGAGGAGCTCCGGGGCCGAGACTCGAACTCGGAACCTACCGGTTAACAGCCGGCCGCTCTACCGATTGAGCTACCCCGGAAAGCGCCGCCCTGCGGCGACCGAACGAGTCTACCAGCCGATGCCGCCGGCTCAGCGGGACGGCTCGGGCGCCTTCCGCACGATCAGCGACCGGAGGCTGACGAGGCCCCAGACCGTGTTGAGGGTCACGAACGCCCAGAGGCCCTCCATCGCCGCGGCGAGTGCCAGGCAGCCGGAGCCCACGAGGTTGAGGACGAGGTACCAGGTGTCGGCGGGCGCCATCTTGCGGAACTGCAGGGCGCCGAACGCGCCGAGCACCATGGCGGCGCCGGCGATCGAGATGACCTGGGTGGCGTCCACGCGCCGCGCTACTCGAGGTAGTCGCGCAGCTTCTGGGAGCGCGAGGGGTGCCGCAGCTTCGAGAGCGTCTTCGACTCGATCTGGCGGATTCGCTCGCGGGTGACGCCGAACTCGCGGCCAACCTCCTCGAGGGTGCGGGGGTGGCCGTCCATCAATCCGAAACGGAGCTCGATGACCTTCTTCTCTCGCTCCGACAGCGTGTGGAGCACCGACTCGAGCTGCTCCTGGAGCAGGATGAAGCTCGCGGCGTCGATGGGGACGACGGCCTCGGCGTCCTCGATGAAGTCGCCGAGGTGCGAGTCCTCCTCCTCGCCGATCGGCGTCTCGAGCGACACCGGCTCCTGCGACACCTTGAGGATCTCGCGGACCTTCTCGGGCCCGATGCCCATCTCCTTGCCGATCTCCTCGGGGAGCGGCTCGCGCCCGAGATCCTGCAGGAGCTGGCGCTGGATGCGGATGAGCTTGTTGATCGTCTCGACCATGTGGACGGGGATGCGGATGGTCCGCGCCTGGTCGGCGATCGCGCGGGTGATCGCCTGGCGGATCCACCACGTCGCGTACGTCGAGAACTTGTAGCCCTTCGAGTAGTCGAACTTCTCGACCGCGCGGATGAGCCCGAGGTTCCCCTCCTGGATCAGGTCGAGGAAGAGCATCCCGCGGCCGACGTAGCGCTTGGCGATGGACACGACGAGGCGAAGGTTGGCCTCGATGAGCTTCTTCTTCGCGAGCTGGCCGTCGCGCTCCACGCGGCGGAGGAACTCCATGCGCTCCTCGTTGCTGCGGGGCTTGTAGGCGCGCGTGACCGTCTCGCGGCCGATGCCGTCGACGCGCCCGAACTTGTCGACCTGGTGCTCGCGGATGCGGCACACCGAGTCGAGCGAGCGCTTGAAGAGCTTCGGGTCGGGCCGGTCGGTCTCCCATTCCACGCGGAAGAGCTCGGTCGTGAACTCGCCGCCCTCGATCCGCATCGCGAGGTCGACCTCCTGCGGGGCGGTGAGGAGCGGGACCTTACCGATCTCCTTGAGGTACATCCGCACCGGGTCGTTCGTGGGCGCCCGGAGCGCGTCGTCGTCCTTGTGGGTCTTGGTGACCTCGTCCTCGACGTCGTCGCCGGGGACCTCGATGACCTCGATCCCCTGCTCGCGGAGGTGCGCCTCGATCTGGGTGAGGAAGTCCTCGACCTGCTCGGGCTTGAGGTCCTCGACCGGCAGGCCCTCGAGGAGGTCCTCGGAGGTGACGAACCCGCGCTCCCGCCCGCGGGCGGTGACGAGCTCCTTCGCTTCCTCGAGGACGGGATCAACCTCCCTGGCCGCGTCGGCCACCGTCAGGTCCCCTCTCCGGCCCGGCCCCGTGCCCGGCGCCGCTCGCTCTCGAGCCCGATGAGCTGTTCGAACAGCGCGTCGTAGTCGTCGGGTTGGGTTGTAGGGTTCAGGCGCTCCAAGGCCTTCCTCACGGTCGCGATGCGGCGGCTGAGGAGAAGCTCCTCGAGCCGTGCGAACACACTCTCAGCGTACTCGCTGGTCGCGGTCCCTGTCAGCGGTTCGACCGCCAGCTGCGACACCAGCTCGCCGAGCCCCTCGCCCTTCGCGCGCTCGAGGATCGACGCCGGGTTCCCCGCCGCCTCGACGAGGAGCGCGAACACGCGCCGGTGCCGGTTGGTCTCGAACGCCTCGTCGGCGATCGCCCCGAGGTGCGGCGCGCACAGCGGGGCGTGCTGGGCGAGCAGCTTCAGCGCCTCCCGCTCCAGGTCGCGGGTGGCGCTCCGCCCCGCGGCCGGCTCGCGCGGCTCCGGCGCCCGGGCCCCCTCCTCCCGCGGCGCGTGCCGCTGGAGCTCGAGGAGCACCGACGAGGAGCTGACGCCGGCGAGGTCGGCGAGCATCCCGGCGTACTGGTCGCGGCGGACCGGGTCGTCGAGCCCGGTCACGATCGGGAGGCCCGCCTGGACCGCGCGCGCCCGGCCCTCCGGCGTGTCGCGGTCGTGCCCGCGGATCGCGCGCCGGAGCATGAACTCGACCAGCGGCACCGCCTTCTCGGCCTGCGCGACGAACTCCTCCGGCCCGTGCTTCAGCACGAGGTCGGCGGGGTCGAGCCCCTCGGGCAGCACGAGCACCAGCACCTCGAGCGGGAACCGCTCGAACAGCGCGTAGGCCCGCTCGGCCGCGCGCGCGCCGGCCTCATCGGAGTCGAACGACAGCACCACCCGGCGCGCGAACCTCGAGAGCAGCGTGAAGTGGCCCTCACCCACCGCGGTCCCGCAGGTGGCCACCGCCTCGAGCACCCCGCCCTGCGCGAGGGCGATCACGTCGGTGTATCCCTCGACGACGAACGCGCGCTCCGACGACGTGATGGCCTGGCGGGCCCGGTGGAGGTTGTAGAGCAGCTCGCTCTTCCGGTAGATCGAGGTCTCGTTCGTGTTCATGTACTTCGGCCCGTCGCCCTCGAGCAGACGCGCGCCGAACCCGAGGGTCCGTCCCGACAGGTCGTCGATCGGGAACGTGACGCGGGCGCGGAAGCGGTCGCGCATCCCTCCCTTCGAGTCTTTCAGCGTGAGGCCCGCTTCCTCGAGGATCTCCGGCGAGAGCTCCTTGGTCATCCGGCGAAGCAGGAAGTCCGAGTAGCCCGGTGCGTAGCCGATGCCGAACGCCTCGATCGACTCCTTCGTGATGCCGCGCGACTCGACGTAGCGGCGGGCCTCCTCGCCCTCGCGGCCGCTCAGGAGCATCCGGTGGTAGAGCTCCGAGGCCGTGGCGTTGGCCTTCAGCAGCGCGTCGCGCCGGGACGCCGTCCGGCGGTCGTCCCGCCCCCCACCCTCGTAGCGCAGCGTGACGCCGGCCGGCCCGGCCAGCCGCTCGACCGCCTCGGGGAACGTCAGCCCCTCGACCTCCATCACGAAGTGGATCGCGTCGCCGCCCTTCCCGCAGCCGTAGCAGTAGTACAGGCCCTTGTCGGGGTTCACGTTGAACGACGCGGTCTTCTCGGTGTGGAACGGGCACAGCCCGGAGAACGACTGGCCCGACTTCTTCAGGGAGACGTGCTGGCCGATGAGCGCGACGACGTCGGTCCGCTCGCGGACCGCTTCGACGTCGTCGGGGTTGATCCTCGCCATCGGGCTCCTCCGTCAGAGCATCCAGCCCTGGGGAAGGAACAGCCGCTCGTAGGTCCGCATCGCGAACCGGTCGGTCATGCCGGCGATGTAGTCGGCGACGCGCGTCGGCACGTCGCCGGGAGCCCCCGCCTCCTCGCCCGGCACCTCGTCGGGGTGCTCGAGGTAGTAGGAGAAGAGCGCCTGGATCAGGCCGATGGCCTTGTCCTGCTCCTCGTTCGCATCGGCGCGCTCGTAGACGCGCTCGAACATGAACGTGCGGAGGGTGTCGAGGGCGTGCGCGACCGGCTCGGACATCCGCACCTCGCCCTCGTCGTCGCTCGTCTCCCAGATGTCGGTCACCAGCCGGTCGATGCGCTCGCCGTGGGAGTGCCCGAGGACCTCGAGCGCCTCGGCGGGCAGGTCGTCGTCGGCCAGGACCCCCGCGCGGATCGCGTCGTCGATGTCGTGGTTCACGTAGCCGAGACGGTCGGCGAGGCGCACCACCTGGCCCTCGAGGGTCGACGGTGGCGGCATCGACCAGGGGTGGCCGAGGATGCCGTCGCGCACCTCCCACGTGAGGTTGAGGCCCTGCCCGTCGCGCTCGAGATGGTCCACGACGCGGAGGCTCTGCTCGCTGTGGCGGAACGGTCGGCCGAGGAACGGCGTCAGCGCCTTCTCGCCGATGTGGCCGAACGGGGTGTGGCCCAGGTCGTGGCCGAGCGAGATGGCCTCGGTGAGGTCCTCGTTCAGCCGGAGGGCCCGGGCGATCGTGCGTCCGATCTGCGCGACCTCGAGGGTGTGGGTGAGGCGGACCCGGTAGTGGTCGCCCTCGGGCGCGATGAAGACCTGGGTCTTGTGCTTGAGGCGCCGGAAGGCCTTCGAGTGGACGATCCGGTCGCGGTCGCGCTGGAACGCCGTGCGGAGCGGATGCGGCTCCTCGTCGCGCTCGCGGCCCTTCGACTCGGAGGCGAGGGAGGCACGGGGAGAGAGCGTCTCACGCTCGATCCGTTCGATCCGCTCCCTGACGCCCTCCACCAACCGAAGCGTAGCACGGGCCTCCGACACCCCCGCCGGAGCGGAGGGGCCGGAGGCCCGTGGTCAGGTCGTGCTGGGGTCCGTTAGGGCCGCAGCGACGGGCCACCGATCTGGCGGACCGCGATGCCGTCGCCCACGTGCGTCGCCGAGACCGTCCCGGTGTTGCAGGACCCGACGCAGTCGTCGGAGGTCGCCACCCAGGCCTGGCCCAGCGAGGAGATCTGGATGTCGATGAAGTCCCAGAGCCCTCCACAGCGGCCGGTGCAGGCGCCCCGGTGGATCGGATCGGTCGGGGGGTTCGCCGTCGCCGAGAGGAAGACCGGGTCCGCCGACAGCGCGTCGGTCGTGATGACCACGGTCTGGCTCCACGGGCGGTTGCTGGCGGTCGAGGTCGCCGATGGGAAGCTGATGGCGACGTGGCCCGGCGCTCCGCCGGCGACGACCGGGTAGTTGGCCTGCAGGACGCCGGGCGGCGCGATCATCTTCGGCTCGCTCCACGTCGTCCCGTGGTCGGTCGAGGTCGACAGGTACGGCAGGATCGTTCCGCCGGAGCTGTTGATCCACACGTAGTAGAGGTTGCCGGCGCTGTCGGTCCCGATCGACGTGTGGGTGTTCGCGCTCGACATCGTGCTGATCTGATGCCGCGTCCAGCTGTCGCCGTTGTCCTCGCTCCGCGCCACCCACGGCTGGCCGCAGGTCTGGCTGGTCGGGAGGAAGATCCGCCCGTCGGGGTCGGCCTCGACGTGCCCGCTGAGCCCGCGGCACGCCGTCTGCGGCGTGAACGCCGAGCTGAGCGTCGTGTGGAACGTGAGCCCGCCGTCGATGCTCCTGCCGCACGGGTTGTCGACCACGCGGTTGGAGCACCAGTAGATGACGTTCGGGTAGTTGAGGGTTGGCAGACCGTTCCGCGGCTTGCCCGTGACGATCGACTGGTGATCGGCCGGCACGTTCCCGCAGGCGAGCGGGTTGTGGATCCAGTTGACGCCCTTGTCGTCGGAGTAGCTGAGCCATTGACAGGCGCTCGTGAGGTCGAAGGTGAAGATGCGGCTCGTCGTGGTATCGAGCCAGATCATCGGGTCGGCGTTGCCCGGCGGGATCCGCTCGTTCGCCCCGGGGACGACCGGCTGGATCGACGTCCAGGTGAGCCCGCCGTCGGTCGACCGACGAGCGTCGGTCTTGGCGACGCCCCACACGAAGGGGGTGTCGACGACCATCGTCGAGCCGGCCATGTAGGCGGTGCCGTCGTTCGCGACGCCGATCGTCGGCTCAGCGGCCGTCTGGCCGATCTTCGAGGCCTGGAGCACGAGCTTGTCGCCGTCGTAGCAGGCCGGCGGCTCCTCGGGCTCGACGCAGTCCGGGATGACGGTGCTCGGGATCCCTCCCGGCGCACCTGCGTGATAGACCTGCTGGACCGAGCCGGCGACGGGGACGCCGGTGGTCTGCGAGATGGCCGGGCCGGGCAGGACGAACCCCAACAGCAACACGAAGGGGACGATCCCCACCAGAGGACGACGAAGAACGAAGGCGAAGCGAGGCACGCGCGGGCTCCTTTCGAGAGAGGTCATACGAACCTATTCGCCGCGGGTGAGGCCACCTCCTTCCCGGACTTGTTATGCAACTGCACAGAGGAAGGACCGCCCCTCGAGGCGAAGACTGGACCAACGGCCACCACAACGAGAGGAGTCCGATGTTCGACCGCCACCCACGCACGCGCACCGCCCTCATGCTGGCCATCCTGCTCGTCACGCTCGGGACGATCGCGCCCTCGAGCGGCGTGGGCGCGGATCAGCTCTTCCCCGTCGTCGACGGGGTCGACCAGGCCTTCCACCCCGGCCGGTTCGACGGCGGCCTCCTCTTCAGCACCGATGTGCCCTTCTGCACCGGCGTGGACGACCCGCCCGAGTGCTACGACGGCGAGCCGCTCTCCGTGCAGGCGGTCAGCGTGGGGCGCCGCGCGCTCGAGCCGACGGTCGGGATCGACAAGCAGGGGAACGCGTTCTTCGCGGCCTCCTGGCACGACGACAGCAAGGCCGTCGTCCTTCCCGTCACCCACATCCGCGCCTCGTTCGACGGCGGCCTGACCTGGGTCGACCGCACGAACCGCGCGCCGGCCCAGGGCGAGCCGCTGCCTCCCACGAACGCCGACCCCTACGTGTACGTCGACCAGACGACGAACCGCCTCTACAACCCCGAGGCCGCGGGCGCGTGCCTCTATCTCAACTTCTCCGACGACCGCGGGACCACCTGGCTCACGAACCCCATCGCGTGCGGCGCGGGAAACGTCGACCACCAGAGCTTCGGCACCGGCCCGTTCCCGCCGAACCTGGAGGCCGCCGAGACCATCTACCCGAACGTCCTGTACTACTGCTCGAACCAGGTCGTGTTCTCGATGTGCCACCGGAGCCTCGACGGCGGGATCGTCTGGACCGGGTCGGGCTCGCCGGCCTTCCAGGGCTACGACTCGGCCGCGGGAGGTCTGTGCGGCGGGCTGGCCGGGCACCTCGACACCGACTCCGACGGGCGGCTGTTCCTCCCCAAGGGCCACTGCAGCGCGCCGTGGCTCGCGACCTCGGCGGACGGCGGCATCACCTGGACCCGGACCCGGGTTTCCAGCGCGCTCGGCACGGCGGGCACGCACATCGCCGTCGCCACCGACGACGCCGACAACGTGTACGTCCTGTGGTGGGACCCCACCTACCGCCTGCCGTGGCTCGCGGTCTCGACCGACCACGGTGCCACGTTCGGCGCGCCCATGATGGTCGCACCCCCCGGCGTGCAGGAGGTCAACTTCCCCGAGATCGAGGCCGGCGAGGCCGGCAAGGTGGCGATCACGTTCCCGGGCGGGACGCAGCCCTCGTCGGCCGGCACGCGGCGTCCGTGGAACCAGTACATGGTCGTCACCACGAACGCGCTCGACCCCGACCCGCTGTTCGTCTCGACCACCGCGAACCCGCTCAGCAACCCGGTGCACCGCGGCAACTGCGGCCCCGGCCGCTGCGGCCCGATGTGGGACTTCATCGAGATCACCACCTCGCCCCTGGACGGCGGCTTCTGGGCGGCCATCTCCGACACCTGCGAATCGACGGGCTGCAAGGGGACGGGAGGGATGGACTCGGTGAGCTCGGGGATGGGCTTCGCGATCCGCCAGCTCGGCGGGCCGGCGATCCGAACGGGCACCCAGCCCCTTCCGCTCGGCGGGGGCTAACCGAGACGGATCGGAGGCCCGGCTACCGGCCGAGGGCGCGGTACGCGAGGTAGGCGAACGTCTCCCTCACGTACCCGATCGCCCGGGTTCCCCGGGACTCGGCCGCCGAGTGGAAGGTCGCCGAGACGTACGCCTCGATGCCGAGGTCGCGGGCCATCCGGCGGATCCGCAGGTTGTGCCAGGGATCCGAGACGAGGAACACGCTCTCGAGCTGCTCCTCCTGCATGTAGCCGGCCACCGCTCGCAGGCTCTCGTAGGTGGTCGCGCCGAACGGCGAGGGCGTGAGCACCTCGGGCGGGATGCCCTCGTCGGCCAGGTAGCGGACGCCCGCCTCGGCCTCGGTGGTGTCGTCGCCCGGCTGGCCGGCCCCGAGCACAACGATCCGCTCCGAGAAGTCCTGCCGGTAGAGCAGCGCCGCGTGGTCGAGCCGCCCCCGGAACACCGGCGACGGCGTGCCACCGTACTGCGCGGCCCCGAGGACGAGGACCGCGTCGACCCGATCGACGACGCTGGCCTCGTCGTTGTGGGCCGCTCGCCACACCGCCACCCCCGTCGCCACCAACAGGCCGAGCAGCCCGATCGCGACGCCGAGCAGCGCGGCGAGCACCCGGTGGCGTCGCACGAACCGCATGCCTTCGAGTCTAGCCGGGCCCTCCCGGTGGGCCCGGCGAGACTCTCCGCAACCGCCTCGACCCCGGGCGACCGAGCCTTCGCTCAGATCGCCGTGAGCCAGCTCCGCGCTTCGAGCTCGGGGAACCGCTCGCGAAGCTCATCGAGGGCCCTCTGCCCCACCGCGTCGGTGGCGAGCGGCCGCATCACCGCCCAGACGCCGGGAGCCACCGCCGTGGGGGCCTCGGCGTTCGTCACCACCTGGAACGCGCCGACCACCGACAGCCGCTGGGCCACGGCCTCGGCCTCGGCCCGGGTCGCGAAGTCTCCGACGATGATGGAGACGACCGGGAGCCCGAGGGCGGAGGCGGTGGCAGCGTCGGCCTGCGAGACCGGCGCCGCCAGATCGGGGTCGATCTGCGAGACCGGGTCGACCATCACCGCGCCACACCCGAGGTCGATCGCCTCTCCCTTCCGGTCCCGAACCAGCCGCCACTCCGCCACCAGCGTTCCCGGCACGTTGTAGACGAGGTCCCCACCCAGGGCGCCGGCGAGAAAGGTGTCGGAGGCGCGCGCGTCGATCAGCGTCGCCGATCCGGCGAACAGCTCCCACACCTCCGACTCGGGCACGACCGTGGCCGAGGCGAGCCCCGCGACCCGGATGAATCGGATCGAGCCGTCGTCCATCGGCACCGGGGTGCGGATGATCGACCAGGCGTCCCCGGCCGCGACGAAGTCGGTGACCCGCTCCCACGCACCGGTCGCCGGGTCGACCGACCACAGGTTGTCCAGAGCGTCGTCCTCACCCTCGTAGCCGGCCGCGGGCTCGGAGCCCACGACGAGGAGCTCGCCGGAGGCGGTGAAGACCGGGGAGAAGACCGACCGCAGCTCGTCGGGAGCCTCGGTGATGCGCTCGCCCCCGTCGGGCGACCGCACGGTGATCGATCGCCCGTCCACGACCCAGGCGAGGTCTCCGTCCGGGGACCACGCCGGATGGGTGACCTCCCCGGGCTGGGGATGCTCCACCGGCGCTCCGTCCGGCATCACCAACGCCAGGTGATCCGGCCCCTTCAGGTCGTTCACGTACGCGATGCCGAACCGAGGGTCGCCGGCGGCATGGCGAAGCATCCCTCCCGGCACCCCGAGATGCGGGTGCCGAACCCGCTTCCCCGACTCCGAGACCGTGATCACCGAGTCGCCGAGCACCGCCGCCAGCATGTCGCTGCCGGCCGGTTGCCGGGCGAATCGCTCCGAGGTCGCGGGGGCGTCCTCACCGCACGGGCCCGGGAGGGCCGTGGTGGCGAGGGCCGCCGCTCCGATCGCCCCGCCGGCCACCGCGCTGGCCACCGCCAGCTTCAACAAGGTCGTCCTCATGATCCCCCCCTCCTAGTAGCCCGTCACGTACTGGAAGTGATGCGGGTCGTTCCAGGCCTTCCCCCACTGCCAGTTGTGTCCCGTCCATTGCTGGGGGATGTAGCTGCCGTAGGCCTTGCCGTCGGAACCGTGGCCGTCCCAGGTGCTCGCTCCCACGGGATTGCGAGCGGTGTTGGTGTCGATGGCCGCGCCCCAGGCGTGCGCCGACCACTTCGTGGTGCCGTCGATGTAGCGACAGAGCTGGCCGTAGACACCGTAGTCGGACGCAGCGTACTTGTGGTCGTAGCCGTAGTGGCCGAGGATGTTGTAGCCGACGTTGCGGACGAGCTTGGAGTGGTAGTTCACGTACCCCCAGCTCCCACGACTTGCCGCCGAGGGCCAGTACGACCGCCCCGCGTTGGCATTTCCATTGCAGGGCTGGCCGAAGTACTGCACGAGCTGGGAGTAGCCGTTGGGCCGGTAGGGGACCCCCGACGGCGAGTGGTCGTGGGTCCATCCGGACTGGTGGTTCGCGAGCGCCGGCATCGGGGCGATCGCCATGGCGACCGCCACCACCCCCAGCGCGATGCGTGTTCGGCCCCGCGGGCCGGGCCTTCCTTCCATCTCCCCCTCCTTCTGCCGGGCCGGCGGAGGGAGGAACACCGACGCTTGTCAGTCGTGATGGTACGAGGCGGACACGACCGGCGCCATCGCCCGGCCGGGGGATTTCGGGCCCCCGGCCGGGGGAGATCACTTCGAGGCGGCCTCCTGCTCCCCGAGCACCGCCTGGGCGGCCGCCAGCCGGGCCAGCGGCACCCGGTAGGGCGAGCAGGACACGTAGTCGAGCCCCGCCCGGTGGAAGAAGTGGACCGACGCCGGGTCGCCCCCGTGCTCGCCGCAGATGCCGAGCTTGAGGTCCTCGCGCGTCTTGCGGCCCCGCTCGCACGCGGTGGTGACCAGCTCGCCCACGCCGCGCTCGTCGATCGACTCGAACGGGTTCGTCGCGAGGATCTTGTCCTCGAGGTACCGCGCCAGGAACTTCCCCTCGACGTCGTCGCGGGAGAACCCGAACGTGGTCTGCGTGAGGTCGTTCGTGCCGAACGAGAAGAACTCGGCGTCCTCGGCGATCTCGTCGGCGACGAGGGCGGCACGGGGCAGCTCGATCATCGTCCCGACCAGATGCTCGAGCTCCACGCCGCGGCGGGCCAGCACCTCGGCCGCCACCTCGCGGACGTCCTTCATCACCACGCGCAGCTCCTCGAGCGACGCCACCAGCGGGACCATGATCTCGACGCGCGGATCGCCGCCCCTGCCCTTCCGGTTGCAGGCCGCCTCGACGATCGCCTCGACCTGGGTCCGGTAGATCTCGGGGTACAGGATCCCGAGGCGGCAGCCGCGGAGCCCCAGCATCGGGTTGTTCTCCTCGAGCGCCCGCACCTCTGCGAGCACCTTCTCGGTCCCCCGCTTCCCCCCGAACTCCTTCATGAGGTCCTGGTTCGCCTTCCGCTTCGGGAAGGCCATCGCCATCTCCAGCTCCTGCGACGAGGGGAGGAACTCGTGGAGCGGCGGGTCGAGCAGCCGGATCGTGACGGGGAGGCCGTCCATCGCCTTCAGCACCGACTCGAAGTCCTTGCGCTGTCCGGCGCGCAGCTTCTTGAGGCCGTCGAAGTACGCCTTCACCTCCTTGGAGGTGAGCCGCTCCTTGGCCTTCCTCACCCGGGCCTCGGACTCCTTCTTCCTCTCCTTGCCCGTGGCCATCTCGAGCTCGCCCACCGCGGCCTGCATCTCGATCCGCGCGGCGCGCGCGGCGGGCGCCGACAGGATCACCTGACGGAAGGTGGGGAGCCGTTCGTCGCCCGGGGTGCCGAACATGTGCTCGGTGCGGCAGAGCCCGATGCCCTCCGCCCCGAACTTCCGCGCCTTCGCGGCGGAGGGACCGTCGTCGGCGTTCGCCCGCACGGTGAGCTGGCGGATGTCGTCGGCCCACCCCAGGAGCGTCTCGAAGTCGCCGGAGAGCTTCGGCTCGACGAGCGGGACCTCGCCGCGGACGACGCGGCCGGTAGTGCCGTCGATCGAGATGACGTCGCCCTGCTTCACCGCCGTCCCGTCGACCGTGAACCGCGCGGCCCCGTAGTCGACCTTGACCGTCTCGGCGCCGCAGACGCACGGCTTGCCCCACCCCCGCGCGACCACCGCCGCGTGCGACGTCTTGCCGCCGTGCGAGGTGAGGATGCCGCGCGCGGCGATCATCCCGTGCAGGTCGTCGGGGTTCGTCTCGCGCCGGACGAGGATGACGGCCTCGCCCCTCTCGCCCCACGCCTGGGCGGTGTCGGCGTCGAAGACCGCCCTGCCCACCGCGGCTCCGGGGCTCGCGTTCAGGCCCTTCGCCAGCACCTGGATCTTCGCCTTCGGGTCGAACTGCGGGTGCAGCAGCTGGTCGAGCTGGTCGGGGGCCACTCGGCTCACCGCCTCCTCGCGCGTGACGAGCCCCTCGCCGGCCATGTCGACCGCGATCTTCACCGCCGCGCCCCCCGTGCGCTTCCCCACCCGCGTTTGCAGCATGAACAGCTTGGCCCGCTCGATCGTGAACTCGATGTCGCACATGTCGAGGTAGTGCTTCTCGAGCACGCCCATGATGCGCACGAGCTCGCGGTAGGCGGAGCGGTTCAGCCGCTCGAGCTCGCGCAGCGGCAGGGTGTGGCGGATGCCGGCCACCACGTCCTCGCCCTGCGCGTTCGGCAGGTAGTCGCCGTAGACGCCCTTCTCGCCCGTGGCCGGATCACGCGTGAAGGCGACGCCGGTGCCGGAGTCGTCGCCGAGGTTGCCGAACACCATCGCCTGGACGTTCACCGCCGTCCCGAGGTCGTCGGGGATCCTCTCCTGCTTCCGGTAGACCTGCGCGCGCGGGCTGTTCCACGAGGAGAAGACGGCCTCGATCGCCATCCGGAGCTGCTCGCGCGGGTCGTCGGGGAACAGACGGCCGGTCTCCCGCTTGACGATCCTCTTGAACCGCTCGACGAGGGCGCGAAGGTCGATGGCCTCGAGGTCGGTGTCCTTGGCGGCGGGGCCCTTCCGGGCCTTGGCCTCGTCGAGCGCCTCCTCGAACACCTCGCCGGGGACGTCCATCACGATCTTGCCGAACATCTGGATGAAGCGGCGGTAGGAGTCGAACGCGAAGCGGTCGCTGCCTGCCTGGCGGGCCAGACCGAGCACCGAGCGGTCGTTGAGACCGAGGTTGAGGACGGTGTCCATCATCCCCGGCATCGAGTACTTCGCCCCCGAGCGCACGGAGACCAGCAGGGGGCTCTCGGCGTCGCCGAGACGCCGGTCCCGCTCGTCCTCGAGGCGGCGGAGATGGGTCCCGACCTCCTCCATGAGGGTCCCCGGGGAAGCCCCGGTCTCCAGGTAGGCGAGGCAGGCCTCGGTCGAGATGGTGAAGCCGGGAGGGACGGGCAGGCTCAGATTGCTCATCTCGGCCAGGTTGGCGCCCTTTCCGCCGAGAAGGTCCTTCATGTCCCGGTTCCCATCGCGGAAGTCGTGGACGTACTTGTGCGGCATCCGATCCTCCCTCTGGTCTGCCTTCTCACTCTATAGCGAACGCCTCCGCCGGCAGCATCCCCCGCATAGCGGAAACCGCCCGCGATGGGGCGGTTTCCGAGGGTTTCAGGTTCCTTGGCGCTTACGGGTCCTTCGGGTAGAGGCGCCAGAAGTAGTTGAGCGCCGGGTCCTGCACCACGTGCTGGGTGACGGATCGAGTGATCGAGCCGCCGCCGGAGTTGCAGATGTTGATCTCCTTGAGGTACTCGGACGGGATCCACTCGAGTGTCCAGATGGGCACGGCGGTGCCGCGCGGGACGCCGAACGTGGAGACCCAGGGGTCGGAGACCACCGTGATCCGCTGGAACCGGAGCCGCAGCATCAGGCCCTGCGTCTCCTTCACGACCACGCTGCACTCCCCCGGCGCCAGGGCGGGCGTGACCCGGACGTCCTCGGCCCAGCCCGCGCTCCAGCGAGGGATCGCGGGGCCGCGGAGCTTGACGGTGTAGCCGGGGCCGATCACGCCCGGCTGGGTGCCGGGGTCGACCTCCTGCGCGTTGTTCTCGTTCAGCCGGGTGTGGAGCTCGTCGCAGGGCGGGGTGTTCACCTGGTCGCCCTGGCCGCACTGCCGGGTGACCTGCCCGACGGCCTGCGCGACCTCGTTCATCTGCTCGATGAAGAGCTTGAGGTCGAGGGTCCCCGGCGGCGCGTGGTTCTTCTTCGAGAGCTCCTCCAGGGCCTTCGCGAGCTGCTCCTCGGCGGCGCTCGCCGCCCGGTTGGCGTCCTCGGTCTGCTGCTGGGCGGGGCCCTTGCTCGGGAGCGGCCGGAGCCCCCCGTAGAGGATCTCCATCCCGTCGTCGATGGCGTCCTCGAGCGAGTGGGGGCTCGGGGACTTCTTGAGGGTGTCGATGACCTGGTTCAGCCGCTGCTGCATGTCGCTGAACCCACCCGTCTGCTGGGCGTCCGCGGTGTCGGCGAGGCGCGCGATCGCCAGCACGGCGACGAGCACGGCCCCGATCGCGGGCAGGGCCACCGACGCGCGTGTGAGACGTCCTGTGAACATCAGCTCCTCCTCGGTTCGTGTCAGGGCGAGACGTTGGCCGGGGAGGCTGCGGGGGTGAGCGGGCTGGGGGCATGGGGGCGATCCGTTCAACGGATCGAGCGGAGCCTAGCCCGGGACGCTCGGACTGGTCAAACCGGTCCGACCACGGCGGGCTCCTCCCAGGGCGCAACGATTCTCGTTGCGCGGTCATGCTATCGTGTCGGTGGGAGGTGGGAGGCTGTGCCGGTGCCGGTCCAGGAGAAGCTCAGGGCGGTGGTCGAGGATCTGGGCAGCCAGGCGCGCGTGGCCCGGGCTCTCGGGGTGAGCGCCTCGCGGGTCAGCCGCTGGCTCAAGCAGGGCGAGGAGCCCGATCCGGAGAACCGCCGGAAGCTCGAGGGCCTCGAGTTCGTCCTGGCGAGGGCACTCTCCTTCATGCAACCCGACACCGCAGTGAAGTGGCTGCACGGGAGCGAGCCCTTCCTGAACAACTTCGCCCCCATCGACGTGCTGGCACGGGGACGGGTGACCGAGGTGCTCGCGGCGCTCGACGGCTTCCAGGCGGGATCGTTCGCCTGATGCTCTACCGGTTCTTCCCACATGACCCCGGCGCCCCACCTCGGGCGGAGGGAGGCTCCCTGTTCGTCCCGCGGGCGCTGCAGGGCCCGGGGCGTCACGACGCCCCCGAGGCCTACGGGGCGCTGTACCTCGGCCGCCGGCCCGTCTCGGTGATCGCCGAATTCCTGAAGCGGTACCAACGGCAGGAGGTGGGGCCGGAGGACCTCTGGTGGGCGCCTGGGAGGCCGTACGCGCTGGCCGCCCTCGACGATTCGGCTCTCCCCGGGCTGCTCGACCTCGACGACCCGCAGAACCTCGTGGCGCGAGCCCTGCGGCCCTCCGAGGTCGCAACGGGCCGCCGAAAGGTGACGCAGGGATGGGCGCGAGCCCTCCACGCAGCCGGCTCCTCGGGGTTCGAGTGGTGGTCGACGATCGAGGCGTCCTGGATCAACGTGACGGTGTTCGCGGAGCGAGCCGCGCCCAAGCTCGCCCCCGCGGCGGAGCCCGAGCCCCTCTCGACCGATCACCCGGCGGTGATCGAGGCCGCTGAGGTGGTGGGCGTCACGCTGGCGCCGGAGCGGCCTCCCGGGGCGGCGGGGTCAGCCAGTCGCGCGTGATCGCGCACCAGAACGCCAGGCCTGCGTACGGACCGTAGCGGCGGAAGCGGCGCAGGATCGTCGAGTCCTTCGGGGTGACCTTGTATCCCGCGAGCCGCGCGTAGGTCGGGCGGCTCCACGAGTCGAGGATCAGGCGCGAGTAACGGCCGAGGAGCAGCAGCATCAGCGCCGACGCGTAGGGACCGATGCCGGGGATCGCGAGCAGGCGAGCCTCCACCTCCTCCTCGGTCAGCGACGGGTCGGCGAGCGCCTCGAGGTCGAGGGAGCCGTCGGCCACCGCGCGAGACAGCCA